>CAZQJU010000041.1:0-30513 GCA_964593185.1 uncultured Roseivirgaceae bacterium | reverse complement strand
ATTTTCAAATGATCAAAAAACGAATTGTAATGATGAACAAACAAAAGAAAAGGACAGGTTGGGTATATCTACTCATGCTACCCGTAACACTCGTGACCCTTTTTGCTTTTTCAAGTAAGGAAGCAATGCGGCCACTCAACGAGGTTAGAGATGAAATATCTTCTTTCATTGGCCCAATGGGAAACATGGCGAAACCCAAGTATCCAAAATTCCAGGAAAATGATGAGCCTTCTGTGCTGCCATTGAAGGAATCCGAGAAGTTTAGGATGTCCTCTGGTTTCGGCATGCGCATGCATCCTGTAGAGAAAGTTATGAAAATGCACTTGGGTGTTGATTTTGCCTGCGCAATAGGGACTGAGGTGATCGCCACAGCAGATGGGACGGTCAGTGAGATTCGAGACGACCCGAATGGCTATGGTAAGTTGATTATACTGGATCATGGAAACGGATTCGAGACCTACTATGGCCAGTTATCAGAATTTAAGGTGGAAGAGGGAGATGCAGTGAAAAGAAACCAAATCATCGGACTTTCAGGAAATTCTGGAATGTCCACGGGTCCACACTTGCATTATGAAGTTCTGAAAGACGGCGAAAACGTAGATCCAGTGAACTACATCAAAAATTATACATTCACAAAGAAAGCGTTGGGCGCTGCAGCTGGTCACTCACATAAGAATGAAGCAACAACAGAATCTTCGCAAAAACTTCGGGAAAGGGAGTATGAGCTCGCAAGGCTAGAAGCTGAATTACAAGCACGGGAACTAGAACTCTTACGCGCGGAAGAGCTACTTGCAAAACAAGAAATGGACCTTGCGAAGGAACAAGAGTTAATCATAGCTAAGCGTCTTGAAAAAGAACAATTTGAGAAGTTCTCGATCGAAGAACGGAAAGCTGAAGAGGAGCGTAAAAGGATCGAACGTGAAATCTTCGGAGAAAAAGACAGAGAAGAACGTCCACTTTTTATTATCGACGGAGAAGAGGTTGAGGAAGTGAATGAGCTTAATCCGGATGAAATCGAGCGTATTGATGTATTTAAAGGTGAAAAGGCAAGGGAAAAGTATGGGGAAAAGGCAAGTAATGGTGTTGTAGTAATTAAGCGTAAGAACTCAAAGAGCAAAGACAAACTCAAGCATAAAAACAAAGAGAAGGATAAAAAACGGTAGCTGTCCTACGACAGCAAGCCAATTACGCATCTAAAGGCTGTGTCCAATGTCGAAAGCCAACGCGATCTGGGATGCAGCCTTTTTTTCATTGATACACGTACTCAAAAAGTCCAGTTAGTATTTCTGACGCACCAATGTAGATACCCACACCGTAAGTCACATGCCGCACCGATAGATTTTGGATAGCAAAAGGCAGTCCGCTAATGTTTAAGGACGTAAACCCGGCCGCGATAATTAGTGCTGCCAGTATTGTCAGGTAAAGATTTTGGGTAAGAAACATGCCCATTGCGCCCACAAACAGAACGATAAAGCTGACAATGATGACCTTTCTCAGGTCCATTTTCGCGATTTGACCACTGATGAGAAATCCGGTGACGGCGCATAAGCCAAGGATCCCAAAGGAGATGTAATCGCCATAGGCAGAGATATCTGGAAACAGCGTCGCAAAATGTCCTGGAAAAAACTCAACCAGAAATGCTTTTCCCACACCTAGGAACAATCCAATGACTAGAATCGCGGCATACGAAATGGTCTCTTGGTTTTTTACACGATCATTATCAACCAGCTCGGCCTTACGTTGTAGTACTTCATCTCTTGACACCTTGTGAAATATAATACCGGTGATAGAGATCAACAGACCTCCAACCACAAAAGTCAGGGTATCGCCAAAGAACTGAACAAGTCCCACCACGACGGGCTCTAGCGCATACAAAAGCTCCGTAATTAAGAAGAGAAACCCCATGATAATAGGCAACTTCTTTGCAGGGGCGAATGCCTCAATCATTGAATTTGCAGGGCTGATAAACAGATTCATGCTAATCAGCCAGATGACGATCATGAACGGCACAATACTGCTTACATCCATGATGTGAGATGTCCCAATTAGCGTTGCCACGACCATAAAGACCATGGCCGTCGCACCAATCCCCACCGTAAAGACTATGAGATATTTTCCATTACGAGCTAGAATTCTGTCTGAAAGCCACCCGGCGATCGGTGGAATTGTGACCAGGACGATTGCCTTTGCAATAATCATAAAATCAATAAGATGTGTGATTCCAAGATTTTGCATGAGAATCGGTTGATACTCATGATAAGCGATCCAGCTGATCACAACCGCAGCATTTAGGGCTCCGAGGCTATAAACTTCTTTCCACTTTAAAGAGGATGTTTTATCGGTAACTTGACTCATTTTTCCGCATTAATTAGGATGAAGATAGTTACAATTTGAATAATGAAAATTTGTATTCGATAAATAAGGTTCAGTGTTTGAGAACTTTAGGATTTGAATCCTGCATGACTATTGTTAATTATGCTGTCAAATAGCTAACGAATTGATACCTGAGAATATTCCATGCAGAAGCTCGGCTGTCCGACATGTTGAAAAACCCAAACCAAACCATTTTTGTGCTTAGCGAGTTTGAGTAGAAAATTAATTGCAAGATGAAAAAGATCCTAACCCTGGGAGCTATTGCCTCTTTGGTCATGCTAATGAACTGTACAAACACCAATGATGAAGATGAGTTGGGACCTGCTATTGTTATAAATGTCAATGACTTCTCTGGGACCATTGATGAAAATCCAAATCAGGGGGATATTATTGGCGTTTTGAACGCCACCGCCTCTACAGGTACTCCAGTTTTTACCTTAGTCAGTCAAACGCCAGATGGCGCAATTGAGATATCACAGAGTGGGGAGGTATCCGTATCTCAAGCAAGTCTTTTTGATTTCGAAGTCAATCAACAAATTACTGCAATCGCACAGGCTTCACTAGGGGGTGTGAGTGCGCCTATCAACATTACGATTTCCATCAATGACGTGGCGGAAGGCAATGATGGACTGGTGTTCAATGATTTCGAGATCGAGCTTGCAACCAATCTTGGAGATGGAGATGAAATTGGCACGTTGAGTGCGTCCTCCACAGTTGGTGAGGTTAGTTTTTCGCTAACTTCTGAATCTCCGGAAGGTGCCATCGAAGTAAATTCCGCTACAGGTATCATTCGCGTAGCTGACGCTGCGCTTTTTGATTCTGAAATCAATCCTGTCATTCGTGCAGAAGTAAGCGTCACAGATGGGGTAGACTCGGGGAGTATTTCTGTGACGATAACGCTCATTAAACCTCCAGTTATCTGGACTGGTGCTATCATCACTTTTACGAAGAGCGATGGCGCAAACCCCAATGCAGAAGAGAACCAAGACAGGATTACAGACAATGTCTGGATAACGAGAGGCAATAGTGGCGGACAAATCTACAACGCCAAGGAAGAATCTAGCTCAGACAAACCATCGAGTCCTGCGGATACGGAATGGGCTGTCGGGACCACTTCTGATATCGGGAGCCTCACCTTCTTGCCATTCAGAGATGCGATATCGCCCAAAAATGCTGTTGGTGTAGATATGGTCTTGCATCTGATCACAGATGATATTTACATTGACGTCAAATTCACGCAGTGGTCAAGTGGTAGAAGAGGCGGATTTGCCTACGAAAGATCCACGGAGCCTGACTAAATCAACTACTCCAACCGCAATGACTTGACAGGGTTCGAAGTGGCAGCCCTGATCGCATGAAAACCAATGGTGAGCATCACCAGCAGCAGGGTAGATAATCCTGAGAGTAAAAAGGTCAGAGGAGAAATGCCTATGCGAAGCGTAAAGGTCTCTAGCCAATTGCTTGCAAACAACAATGTCAGTGGAACGGAAATTAGCATTGAGATCAGGGATAGTATCAAAAATCGCTTGGATAGCATCATAAGAATGTTCAGAACGGTGGCGCCTAGGACCTTTCTGATCCCGATTTCTTTGACTTTTTGAGAAGCGACAAACATGATAAGTCCGTAGGAGCCAAGGCACGAAATGACGATGGCCAGTAACGAAAAATAACCTATTGTGCTACCGAATTGGTCTTGCTGATTGTATTGATCATCCAACGATTCGTCAAGGAAACTTGGATCGAAGGTCTCGTTGGGAAAGAACGCGTTCCAGGTGGTTTTTAACTTTTCCAGCGTTGCCGGAATATTTTGATTTGCCAATTTGACGGAAAAAGTCGAGAACTGTGAAACCGCAACATTTAGAATAAGTGGCCGCATGTCGAAATTGAATGACAGAAAATTGAAGTCTTTAACCACTCCAACCACTCTTCCTTCCCTACCCTCGAGGTTGATACTTTTACCTAGTGCTTCTTCGGGGGTTCCAAACTCGAAGTCGGTCACTGCTGATTCATTGATTAAAAATGCACTCAACTCGTCTGTACCAAACTCCTTTGAAAGATCTCTACCTGCGAGAACCTCAATTTCGTAGGTATCCACAAAATCGTAATCGATGGCATAAACGGGAATGATGAGATTATCTTCCGCCGTGAATCCCTCAGGAATAACGTTTCTGTTGACCATTCCGAACCCTGGAGCACCTGCGGAGACTGTACTCGCAGTCACACCCGGGATACGCTGGATTTCTTCTTCAAATGCGTTCATTTGCTGCCGAAGACGCTCATCAACACCTCCAAATACATTGTTGAAGTTTTGACTTTGAATTGGCATGGTGATGATGTGATCTTTTTTGAATCCCAAGGGTTCATTGCGCATCTTATCCAATTGCTCAAATACAATCAACGTACTTGCAATAAGTGTCATGCTAATGGTAAACTGAAACACTACTAGCCCTTTTCTGAAGGCCAACCCACCCTTGGCTTTTGAGCTGACTTCTCCTTTGATACTTGTAATAGGTGCAATTTTTGTTACAAAGAACGCGGGATACAATCCCGCAATGAAGCCTGTCAAGACAAAAAGCAGAAAGCAGGCGAGGATAATCGTCGGCTGAAATAGTATTGTGGCTTGCATTGTTTTGCCCGTGAGTTCATTGAATTGAGGGATTAAAAAATAGGATGCTATCAGTGCCATGAGACCCGCAATGAACGTGGTGAGAAAGGATTCACCCAGAAATTGAATGATTAGGTTAGTCTTCCAGGCACCCAGGACTTTGCGCATTCCGATCTCCTTTGCTCTTTGCAAAGACCGTGCAGTGGAAAGGTTCACAAAGTTGATGCAGGCGATGAAGATGGTAAGTACGCCTACGGCACCAAAAATCAGGAGCAATTGCCTACTGCCTGAGGGCTCAGCTTGAGCCTGCACTTCATCATTTAGATGAATTTCATCCAGTGGTTGCAGGGTTAAGGTTTGATCCATTTGCATGGTCTCTGGAATTTTTTCAGCAATGAAATTTGGGAATTCCATGTCCACATTTTCCGGGTTTGCACCTTCCTTAAGCAGGACATACGTAGGAGAGTGGGAGACAATCCAATTTTGCTTAAAGTTGGCTCTGATAGCTTCACGCAGCGTTTCGGGCTCAAGATCATACATGTTGTCGTAGGGCACCAGCATGTCAAAATGGGTGTGAGAGTTTGAAGGAAAGTCTTTGACCACGGCAATTACTTCAAACGAATGGTTGCCTTCCATTAAGATAGACTCTCCTATAGGGTTTTTCTCACCAAAATACTTGATGGCGATGTCCTCATTGAGGATCACGGTAAATGGCTCATGCAGCGCCTTATCTAGTTGACCGCCAACGAGCTCAAAATCAAAAATTTGAAAAAGGGTCGAATCAGCGAAGTTGACGTTCGGTTCTTCAAATCTTCTAAGGTTCTGGGAATCATCTGCTACTTGAACACTTACACTTCTTACGAATAGACGTGCAGTGGCTTCCACTTCGGGGAAAAAGGTGGCGATGTGAGCGGCCATGACTGGAGGTATCCGGGCAATCTGAAAGTCACGGATATCGTATTTGACACGATAAATTCGATCTCCCTTTTCATGGAAATTGTCATAGTTCAGTTCATCTTGAATAAGTGTGAAAATCAGAAGGCAGGCCGTAAGCCCACCAGCCAGACCAAGAATGTTGATGAGGCTAAACGTTTTGTGTTTGACTAGATTCCTGAGTGCAGAAAGTAGGTAGTTCTTGAGCATAGTAGTAAGGTTGTCTTCCTATGAACGGATCATCTCCCTTACTGAAAACAAATATGTGATAAGTGGTGAGGGCTGCTTATTCCCCCATCCATTTTTTGAAAGCCTTTACTCGATCACGGCTGATGATAATGGGGTCCGGGAATGTAGGTGCGACCTGGATCAACAACCGATTGTTGAAATAGGAATCTATGGTTTCAATTTGCTGAGCATTGACAATCATGTGCCGATTGACTCGGAAAAAAAGTACCGGATCCAATTGCTGCTCAAGCGACTCGAGCGTATGATCGATAATGTTGACCCTGTTTTCCTTGGTGCAGAGGTAGGTTTCCCCTTCCTCACTGTAGAAGTAAGCGATGTCACTCGTTTGAAATGAATGGTACTTCAAGCCAACCTTGATTAGAAACTTTGTTTTGTACTCTGTCACCTTTGAAGTACTGAGACTGGCAATTAGTGCATCCAGATCAGGACTTTGGCTCACTTTATCAAGTTTTTGCACTGCACGACGGAGTTCGTTTTCTTTGATCGGCTTAAGGAGGTAGTCTACGCTGTTGTACTTAAATGCCTCAATTGCGTACTGATCAAAAGCGGTGGTAAATATGATGTGAGGGAACGTTTCAATGCTTTCTAAAATATCAAAGCCACTTCCATCACCCAGCTGGATGTCTAAGAAAATGAGATCCGGTAAAGGGTTTTGTAAAAGCCAAGCTTTTGCCTCTTTGACGGAATGAATAATTTCAAGAACTTCAATAGACGTGTGCTGTACCACTAGCTTGTCTAAACGCTCGGCAGTTAGTTCTTCATCCTCAATGATTATGGCCTTCATATCTTATTGACTGAGCGCAAAACTGACTTTAAACGAGACCTCATCCTCTACAATAGTGAGGCCTTTTCCCGTCAGGAGTTTGAGCCTTTTGGAAAGATTTTTTAATCCGATGCCGGTAGATTTTACCAAAGCAGGTTTAATGACTTTTTTGTTTTGAACCTCGATATGTTGCTTATCAGAAGCAAAAATCCTGATTTTCAGTGGCTCGCTTTTGGAGAAGGAATTGTGTTTAACTGCGTTCTCAAAAAGTGTTTGCAACGAAAGGGGTGGTAGTTGGGCATTTAAATCGAGATTATTGAGTTGTTTTTCTACCACAAGGGCAGTGCCGTGGCGCATTTTTAATAGGTAGATATAGTCTTCCAAAAAGCCAAGCTCTTCCTCCGCTGACACAAAGCTCTTATTATCATTCTCCAAAATGTATCGGTACAAATCGGAAAGCTTGCTGATAAACTCGATTGCGTCGTTGCTGTTCTTTTCCACCAATGATGAAAGGACGCTGAAGCTGTTAAACAAGAAATGTGGATTTACTTGATTCTTTAGTCCTTCGTATTGTGCCGCAACCAGTTCCTTCTTGATCTCCTCTTTCTCCTTGGCCTCTTTTACAGCTTGTTTGATGTAAATGCGAATGATTTCGTACAGGATGATCAGCTGGCTTAGCAAAAAACCTTGTGCGCTCATCACCCAAAAATTATTCCTCATTTCATTTTTCATCCCCGTTTCATAGAGGTACGGATCTATTAGCGCACTCGCTATCCAGGAAAAAAGGCCCACGAAGGGCAGGATGATCAGCCCTGCCTTAATGGAAATCTTAAAAAGATCGGCATTTGAGGAAATAGATGAGGTCCTGCTAAAATAGTTGGTGGCGTAGTTGATGACTTCCCAACAAACCAAGACGACCGTCACCACATAGGATAGATAAATGGTAGATTCAGTATCCCACACAAAAAAGCATTTAAGGCATTCAGTGCTTGTCAACCTAAAAAACAAGAAGATGAACAAGCTAATGAATACCCTAAAACGATACTTTCTCATAGACCAAAATTACTCACCATCTTTGGAAGCAATGATACTGGCATTTGTGACATTGCAAGATAAAATAGTACCCGTCACAGTATGACTACCGCTTGTCCTACCAGTGACGGTTACAGAATAGCTTCCGCTCTCAATTTGACTAGCCTGCAAAATGACTGCGTAGTGCGACGGATCTTCTTGATCCTTTTTAACGAAAAAGTTGAGTCCATCAGGTGCTAGAAATCGAGGATCTTCAAAAGAAGCTCTCTTAGCGGCCTTAGACTTTACTAGGTAAAGGTCAAACGTGATCTGTCCGTCTTGTTCAACTTCCAAAGTATTGCTTTGAACATAAATCTTTGCTCCTTTTTTGGGTTGTGCAAACTCTTGAGCAAAAGTTGTTATTGAGATTAATAAAACAAGTAGCGTTGTGAAGATGTGATTTTTCATGATGTTATTTTTTCTTTTGAAAATAAGACGCTTCAAACTTCTGCAAGTATCCTTGATGGGGGTGAGTTGTGTTATTAGCTCTTGAATCGTCACAAACAGGCGTTGAATCGTACGCCTTTTTAGACTTTTACGGTCTTACTAATAAGATCAAGTTGTACCGTCGTCGATTTTTCAAAACCGGTATCAAACATGGGTACAAAATCATACCCAAACAAAATTTCATTCGCTCGGTATGAATAGACTTTGTGGACCTCCTGATTAAACGCTTCATCATATCCCCTGAGCATAATGATGAATTCGGATTGCGACTTTATCAGACTGGCTTTTGAAGCGTCCTTGATTGGACTTTCATCGTCCAGCGGATGTACGATAGTCCAGGGCAAGGGAAACATATTGATGAAATCAATTTCAAGATGAAGTGGTGTATACCTTCTGACTTTCACTCCGTTGGTTTCTTCAAGGTGAGAGAATATCACCTTCGCTTTTACTTCGATGAGTTCATTTTTTCTAGGATTGGCAATTCGAAACTTCAACCCTTTGATTCCTCTGTAGGGGCTCACGACCATCATTTCGCTAAATAGGATACGTGCCTTTGCCTTAGAGAACCGGCCGTACAGGACGCTGGTGGCAAAGGCAAAAGCAAGGAGTCCGATGATTGCTTCTATGGCAGCCAGTATGCTGCTCATTCCCATCAGTGGGCTGATGCGTCCGAATCCTACCGTAGTTAAGGTCTGGGTGGAGAAATAGAAGCAATGGAGGAAAAATTCTTTGCTATCTAAAAGCTCAGCACCGCCGCTCAACTGTTCCGGGCCGGCAATGTAATATCCGTAGGCAAAAACCAGGTTCAGTATCAAATAGCCTAAAACTCCATAGAATAGGAGGGCTCCCCAATGTAGGTTGATTAAGGTATAGTAGAGGCTAAAACGCTTTAATCCTGCTCCTTTTTTGGTGACATTAAACGTACCATCACGCTTTATCAACCTTTCCAGATCGCTAAAGCTCTTACTTCCAAATCCGGTTTCTTCCAGGATATCCCTGACTTTTGACTTCCTTTTCGCAGCCATTTGCTAAAGATAGTACGGATGTTTAGATCAATCTGAGTTTTCCATAGACGAAGCAGTTAGGGGTGCGCCATGTTTAGTTGACTATACAAGTATGCAAGCTGCGTACGATATGAAAAAATTCAAGAGCTACTCACTTATTTACATCACATTATTCGTTTTTGGCTTCTCATCTTGTACCGAGGAAGAGTTGGCTGAGCGGGCCGTCGATATTCCGGAGACCTTTTCGGTAGACATTCCCAGTGCCATTAGCAGGTCCAATGGTGGACTGAATGATCGAGTTGCAGGTGATGGGGACGGGATAATTGAAGGCGAAGAGATTTATGCTGCACTCCCACATTTTATTCGCCTTGGTGAGGCTTCGGCGGAGATCGTGGAATTTACATTGGTTGTGGGTGCGGTTTTGGAAGCGGCAAATATTCGGACATTTACCACGGATGAGGGTGATGATGGACGCGCAAAACGTTTTGATATCACCGAAGGTGTCAGTAGAGGGGGCGTGAGCTATCAGTATGAATTAACCATGCGCGATGTGGATGATGACGAGCTTGGCCTGCAACTACTCTGGAATTCAGAACCTGCAGTGGAAGGAGTCGGCATCTTGCGGCCGTACTACATCGATAGGACCGAAAATGAGGACATTGATGCGTTTATCCGAATCAACTACAGTGAAAATGATCCAATATATGATGCAACCATGACGGTTTCTATTGCTGGGGTTGAGACCATTGACGAGGGAGATCTTGATAATCTGAAAATGTTTGTAGGAAGATCAGGTGATATCGTGGATGTGATTGGGAATTCAAATCACCCAAATGTCACATTGATAGATGAAAATTATACGGGAGGAAGAAATTACGCCTTTGTTGGTCGGGGTGATGAGCGTAACAATCTAGGCGTCGTAAAGCTTGCTTTACCACCTTCCAATGTGGAAACAAATGATGTTCTGGAATCTTACTCGGTATTTAGTGTATTGGAAGCAGAGATCGACGCGGTGGCTACGTTGGATCAAAGTATCATCGATGCGATTTTGGCAGAAGCGGGTGCTCCGGCCTATTTCGATGAAAGTGGATTTATCAGCGCAGGCCCCACAGTGCCAACGGGATTTACAGAAGACTTTATTGATCTGGGTGGTGCAAGTCCTTTTGTGCCATCACAAGTACGAGATTTGACAATTTCATTTTTGGAATGAGTTTAGGTTAGGTTGGTGTTTATTTGATCCCGATTCATCTTTGAGTCGGGATTTTTTATTTCAATTTGAGTCGTTTATGACGAATACTGACGGCTTTGAACGAATGAATGCAGAGAAAGGTCAGTGCCACGGTAGTGAGTATACGCCCGTCACCATAAAGTACTTTTGTAGGATTGGGGATTCCGATATGGCGGAAGAGAGTCCTGCGAGTAAGAAGAATAGGCTGGATACATAAAGGCTGGCATTGGCAATTCCAAGTCGCTTTAGTTGAGCCAACTTCAGGGTTATTATTTCCTCAATTGGTTGAGCGGCCATCTCCATTTCCACGATTTCATTGTTTAGGTGTACAATGAAATTGCTGGTAGACATGATGATTAAGCCAATCGCCTGCAATACGATTAATGATCCATACCACTCCATCTTAATCCTTACTTAAGTATGCAAGTGCTTCGTCTTTTGAATTGAAGGGCTTGACCCTTCCGCCAACGACAGTATTGTAACCCATAAGTAGTATTTTCTTAATTCCGGTGACCCCAATAATGGCGGTTTTCTCCGCTTTATCTCGTATTTCCTTTCCTTGTTTTTTAGATTCCTCCAGCCATTCCGGACTTCCGGAGGCATTGGATATATCGATGAGTGTTCGCAAAGGGCCTTCTGTTTCCGCCGCCATTGAAACAGCTTCCTTTAGCGTTTTCATCATGTCCTCCTTGCGCTTCAAACCACTGTAGTCAATGAAGAAAATCTGTCGGTCTTGATGCGTGAGAAAGGATACAGGCATTTGTAAATGGCTTTCAATGAAAGTTAAGGAATTCCATTGATAAAGTGCCCTCATGTTTCATTTTCGTAGTAGATCTTGTAGTACTTCCGGCCATCTGCTTCCTCACCTTTTTCAATGAGGTTTCGATTCCCGTGGATGTAGACATGAAAGTTCTTATCTAATTTAAGAACGCTCTTAAAAATGCGCGCCTGCTTTTTTACGGAGTTTGAAGCAATCTTGAAGTTGTCCATAAGCTCCAAATCCATCTCATCTTGATATTGATTGTCAAAGTATCTAAAGGATTTGATCGCTTCTGCGTCGCCAAATACCTCCTGCTCAAATTCAACCTTATCAAATTCCTCATGCCCTTTGAAATAACCTATCGACTTATTGAGCAAGTCGATCTGATCTGCTTTGGAAACTTCAAATTCTTCCGGCAACTGTTCAGTGATGTAGCTTTTGGTCATCTGGAGAAAATGATTGGTGTTATTGATGTGATCTCTTTTAAAGTCCACCTGGATAAAATCGTTTTTCCAATATACCGCTTCGCTGCTGTTGTTGTCGTATGCAAGTACCGTGGGCTGATCGGGCGTAAACAAAACAAGACAAGCCTTGTCCAATTTCTTTTCTCCAATTCCTTCTTTCAGCAATAAAGTAGGTTCTTTCGTCCAGTCTGGAGTTTCGAGGTACATATCTTTATTTTCAATCTTGAAAATCCCTAAACCATCAATGATTTCTGATCCGATGATCAACTCGGAAAAACGAAGAATGAATACATCGCCATCTTTGATATTGGGATGACGAGAAGAAGCCTTCAGGTGTCGGAGGATGCCGTCATAGGCCTCGCTGACGTTCTCGTTGTGCTGAATTCTTGTGGATAGTTGGAGGAGTACGTTCAGATCAAGGTCTACTTCATGGTGAAATTGGTAGGTGGTTGTTGTCGTTTGAAAGGACTTTAGAAAGATCTTTTTTAGTGTCTCCTCATCACTTGGTGAGAATTCAGAAATGATTAAAGAAGGTCCCTCTGACTCTTCTTTAATCTTTTGAAGGAATAATTCCGTAATGGAGGCGCCTGTAAATTCAATCATTTAGTTCTAGACGGTTAGGTTATGAAGATTTTGCTACTCCAAAGTTCAGCAACACTGAAAAATAAATCCACATAAACTTTGGGATGAAGGCAAAATTCGGGACGCAGTGTTGATTTTACTGTAACCATATGGGTAGTTTTAGTATTGTAGGCTATACTCGGCACTAAGGATACTCGAAAAAGCGTATTCCTTCGTTAAAGTGAGTTTGCCAAAATCGCCAAAAGTGACCTTTGAAGGTATCTTCTCAAAAAAAATGGTTCTTCTCCGAAGGCTTATGGACGAAAAGATGCAGAATCTTGGTTAAGTTTAGCTAAGATTAGCCTCCAATGCCCAACCGACCCAGCCCTTTCTCGCATTTTAAGAAGGCCTTTCTAAATGAATGGTTCATCATTACCGCAATCGTGGGTAATTCAATGGTCCTTTTCCTGATGGGATTTCAAGAGTTCGAAGGGATGAGTGTGCTGTATACATTGGATCATTTTTTTACTTTTTATTTCATTTTGGAAGTGATCGTAAAGGTCTACGCGATGGGTTGGAAAACCTACATCACAGACCGAGGCAATCAGTTTGATTTCGTTCTTGTCATCATCTCGATGCCTTCGATTTTTGAGATTTTTCTGCAGTTGCCTGATATGTCGTACTTGCTTGTTTTCAGGTTGCTTCGGGTACTTCGCATGTTGCGGTTCATGCGTTTCATACCCAACATTCAGCAAATGATTGCCGGAATTCAACGAGCATTTAAGGCCTCTGCCTTTGTGTTTGCAGCCCTTTTGATCTACAATGTGCTATTGGCGATCCTCAGCACCTATATTTTCAATGGCGAAGATCCTTATCATTTTGGCGATCCGTTTAGATCTCTCTATACGATTTTTCAAATGTTTACATTAGAAGGTTGGCATGAAATTCCACAGGCAATTGAGGCAAATGCTGAACCAGGATCGTGGAAGGTGCCATTTTCGCGTCTGTTCTTCTTGTTGGTCGTTATGACCGGGGGAATCTTTGGTTTTTCCATTGTGAACGCCATTTTTGTAGATGAGATGATCATGGACAACAACAATGACCTGGAGGACAAAGTTGATGAACTAAGCAAAAAGATAGATCAGCTTCTTGAGGAAAAGGATTGAAAGGCCATTCCAGTATGGCACTCCCAAAATACTTCAGTTAAAACGCTTTGTTGTGGATATTGTGTAACTTACGATACGAAGGACCTAACCAGCTTAATTAGTTGTCTTTTTTTGACTTATCCCACATTAACTCAGTGTTCCTGGATGAATGCAGGACCCAAACCGATCCACTTGCCGATCAAGTAGTTGCTAAGATTGTTTCGTCTGGCGAAGCGGCCAAAATCAATGAATTGATGATGCAGCTGTTTCGAAACGACAGTTTTGAGGAAGGAATGTTCACATCTCTAGGTACGGAGATGTCGGAGTCACTGGATGAGTACATTGTGGAATCTGGAAAACTTCCGGAATGGTTTGACGAAGATAAAGTCAGAGCTGGAGAAACAGTCTTCTCGCTTTATGGCCCTGAGATTTTCATGTTGCTCAATGTCAGCTCATTGCCACTTTGCTATACCTGTGCAAAAGGTGCCCAGGTACTCTACGAAACAGGGAGGTTGTTGTCTCACCATGCTGATGTGGATCCGTTGGCCAGACGATTGATGGAGACGGCCCAGATGGTGGTAAACGTACTATCCGAGGGTGGACTACTAAAAGGAGGAAAGGGCATTGTGACGCTTCAAAAAGTGCGGCTCATACATGCCTCTATTCGTCATTATTTGAAAGCCGGGCAGTTTCATGATGAGCCATGGGATGTACACACGTATGGCGAGCCAATCAATCAGGAGGATCTAGCAGGTACGCTGATGTCTTTTGGCCCTGTCATCATCAACGGATTGAGTAAGCTAAATGTACGCCTGTCCGACCAGCAGAAAGATGCGTACATGCATTGCTGGAAAGTGGTCGGACACCTCATGGGAATCAAACAGACACTTTTACCTGACTCGTATGATGAAGGATTTAACCTGGCTAACCGAATTCTGGTGCATCAGGCAGGAAATTCGGAGGCTGGGAAGGCCTTAACCAGTTCCTGCATACAATTCGTCAACTACCTTATTCCCGGTAATGCCTTCGATTTGGTTCCTGGGTATTTTATGCACTACTTCCTCGAGGATTTTAGCCACGCTGCAGGTGTAGATTTAGCGCAGTGTATTGGTTTACCTGCTCGGGCTGATCATAAAGACAAGGTTGTGCTGGCACTCGCTCAATTTTTTGTAGGAAAAGTTAATGATTTGGAGGACTATGCACTGATTCAAAAAATCAGTTTCCTTATTAACAAGAAGATGCTGGAAGGAATTATCCATCACTTCAACCATGGTAAAGGGATACACTTTTTCATACCACCTTCTTTGCAAAAGGATTGGGGATTAACAAATGAGTGGACCGATGAGTTAACCACCGTACCAATCCTAGGTCATCGGTTGGCTCTTCAAAAAAAGTCGTCTAATCCTAAGAAATAATACAACATGGAAACTCAAGGACTACCCGGTTTAGACAAAAAGACAACTATCACGGTCTTAGTAAGTTCAGGGGTGTTAGTGACATGGTCAGTTTTTAGCTCTTATATGCAGTCCGGGCCCATCACTGCGAGCATTATTACCTACAGTCTTTATGCATTTTATTGGTTTTATGCGATTCGCTTTAACAATCCACTGGTTCAGCGCTTGCTGATTTTTGGAACCATTGCTGGCATTTTGGAGCTGGCCACGGATCACTACCTGGTCAGTATGATTGACAGTCTTGTGTATCCAGGAAAAGAATTGATGATTTGGAGTTCTCCTTTTTACATGCCCTTTGCCTGGTCAAATGTGCTACTTCAGCTAAGTTTTGTGGGAGTCCTTTTTACAAGGAAAATGAACATCTTTTATTCCTCAATTTTACTTTGCTTAGCTGGCGGAATGTACATTCCGTTGTATGAGCACCTCGCAAATTCGGCGGGATGGTGGTGGTACAATGACAATGTAAAGATGGTATTCAATGCGCCCCTTTACATCATAGTTTCTGAAGCGCTAATCTCCCTGTCCTTACCGTTTTTGATTACTTATGCCGACCATCATAACTTCAAGAAAACGGTCTATTTTGGGATCATTGAGGGAGTTTGGATATTAATAAGTGCTATTATTGCATATACAATTGCTAAATAGTTAACAACTGCCTGCATGAATTTAGCTGCTATTGTAGATTGGTTCATTCACGAACAAAGGAAGCAAGACCCTTCTGAATACAAGAAAACCAGGCTCTTTGTAAGAGCTTCTTTACTTACAAGCTTATTTTCCAACTCCTATATCTGGCTGAGCGTATTTTTTGAATTCCAGTTAGGCGTTAATCTCATGATTTTCAATGTACTTGGATTTTTGATCCTTTCATTGCTAGCCAAAACTCGCATTCCACTATTGGTTCTGGGACATGTGTATGTTTTTGTTGGGGCGTTTGCCGTCATCGTGCTAACCTATTTTTCTGGGGGCCTCTGGTCAGCAATATATCCCTGGATTATTTCAATTCCTGTTTTAGCACTGCTGGTGGTCAATCGGAATGCAGGAGTTTTTTGGGGCCTGCTGTCTTTTTGTGTAATGGTTTGGATGGGTGTCTTAGCGATCCAGGGAGTGGAGCTACCGGTACAGTACAATCAAGATATGCGTACGGAATGGTTCGTTTCAATTGTGCCTGGCCTACTATTAATTATTATGGTGGTTTCGATGGTATTCGAATCGGTGCAACGCAAGGCACTCTCGGAGTTGGAGGCCAACAATGAACTGTTGCGGCAGCAAAAAAGTACGATTGAAAAACAAGCCGAGGATCTGGAGAAGTTGCTGGACGAGAAGGATCAGATTATTCGGATCATGGCACATGACCTTAAGAACCCTCTGGCAAACATCTCTTCCTTATCTGAACTGCTGAAGGGCATGAAAAGTACCGAGGACCAAATTGAGATCATTGGTATGATTGAGCAGGTGACAGGTAAGGCTCAGGACCTGATAGCAAAAGTCTTGGATATGGCGATACTGGAGCAAGGGGGGATTGTGATTCATAAGGAGAAGTTGGATTTGGTGAGCATCGTTAATGATGCTGTCGATGAACTTAGGGAACTGGGCCAACGAAAAAGAATTTCCATTGAAATAGAATCCGACATTCAGTCATGTATCCTCAAGTCAGACAAAACCTATTTGCTTTTGGTGTTTGAAAACTTAATTTCTAATGCCTTAAAATTTTCAAGTCCGGGAACTTCGGTGAAAGTGAAAGTGAATAGACTCAATGATAATGTGCTTGCCAGTGTGATAGATCAAGGGCCGGGTGTGAAGCCTGAAGAAGAGCATTTATTGTTTAAGAAATTCAGCACCTTAAGTGCTCGGCCTACAGCTGGCGAAAATTCAACAGGAATTGGCCTTTCGTTGGTCAAGACGTATGTGGAAAAGCTGGATGGAAAAATTTGGCACGAAGGTAGTCAAGGCAAGGGGGCGACGTTTATTGTCGAACTTCCCTTAGCAAGCTAAGCTTATCTGAATCCTAAGGGTGTTCGATACCCGCGTCCTCAATAAGAAATAGCCCATAGTTTCGAATCGTTTCAATTATTGGGATACACGTTTTCCCTTTTTCAGTCATAGAATATTCTACCTTGGGAGGAACGACCGGATATACTTTTCGATGGATAAAACCCTCCTCTTCCAGATCTCGCAACTGCATCGTGAGCATGCGATCTGTTATGTGTGGAATGTCCTTTTTAAGCTCACTATAGCGCATGGTCCGATCTTTTAACCGCCACAGGATTGGCATCTTCCAGGTCCCGCCGATTCGATCCATCGCAAACTCAACAGGATTGTAGTAAAGCTTCTTCTTGTACATGAACTCTGGCATAACTATCTGATATTCAATATACTTTCAAAAATGTTAGTATCTCTAATATATGTAAGTATATTGATAATTATAAGCACTTAGTCAATTTTTGCTTCATCAAGAACAAACAATGAAATATCAATGATGAAGAATCTAGCAATAGCAATGATTAGCGGAGCGATTATGCTGATCGCTTGT
Organism: uncultured Roseivirgaceae bacterium; assembly: GCA_964593185.1. GTDB lineage: Bacteria > Bacteroidota > Bacteroidia > Cytophagales > Cyclobacteriaceae > Ekhidna. The sequence goes on along the minus strand of CAZQJU010000041.1, from coordinate 12,926 downwards.
GAAGGCACAACACAAGAGAAGGAAGCAAAGACAGAAGACAAGGCGATCACATTGCGAGAAGAAACAAGGTATGTACATGCACATGGTATGCCCACCAAAGGAAAAATTCTCATGGTGGTAAGCAGTCCATCTGTGTCGGAGCAGACCGGATGGCCGATCGGTTTCTGGGCTGCGGAATTGACACATCCCTTACACGTGTTCCAGGAGGCCGGATACGAAGTAGCCCTCGTATCTACCGAAGGCGGTGCCGTGGTCATGGATGCGTATTCGGATCCAACAGACGCCAGTGGGTATTCAGCCCACGATGTAATTTCACTCGGTTATATGCAGCAAGACTGGTTTAACGAGATGCTGCAGAATACGGAAAAGTTCACGGAGGTAGACCAACAAGCTTACGATGCCATATTTCTTGTAGGAGGTCAAGGGCCCATGTATACCTATCGAGGAAACGAAGCATTGGCGAAGCTTTTTGCTGGCTTTTACGAAGCAGGTAAGCCCAGCGCTTCCGTTTGTCACAGTACGACGTTGCTTTTGGATGCCAAGGGTTCAAACGGGGAATTATTGGTCAAGGGAAAGACCTGGACTGGTTTTGCGAATTCTGAAGAGGATTTTGCAGATCAGGCGGTAGGTCAAAAAATTCAACCGTACCGTATCCAGGATGAAGCACAGAAAATAGAAGGAACCAATTTCAAAGTGGCTCCTGCATTTTCATCCTATGCTATAGTGGACGGAAACCTGGTAACCGGACAACAACAAAATTCAGGTGCTGCTGCCGCTAAGATGGTGGTTGAGTTGCTATCCAACTAATTCCTTATCCATGGGTGGTCATCCGACCACCCGCCTAACTCGAGTTCATGAAAAGGATCGCGCTAGTACCTTCTCTCGTATTCCTGCTGGCAGGATCTGTCCAAGGGCAGAGCTTTGAGGTGATGCCAGGAACTGAGCGGCTGTTTGTGGACGTACAGTGGCTGAAGCAATTCGAAGATCCTCGATGGTCACTTTTTAGCAGGTCGCGAGCAACAGATGATTACCAATCATCTACCAGCTTATTCACCGGAGGCTATTTGAACTACACCTCTTCGAAAGGCCTCGGAGGAACCTTGGTTGGAAGAATTTCTTCGATGGGATCTGGGCTGGATGTGGGTGCACATTTTTTTAAAGGAAACACGAAGTTGATGATCTATGCGTTGGCTTCCATCGAATTGTCAAATGACATGAGCTACTCCTGGTTTTCCATACTTCGCTACTATCCGCAGCTTTCGAAAAATTGGAAGTTGTATAGTAGCCTTGAGCTCTTTTCCAACTTTGTGAGCGGCGCGCATGTAGCAAGTGTGCAACGTGTCAGGATAGGAGTGGATCGCGGCGGTTTTCAATTTGGGCTGGCACTAAATCTCTCAGGTTTCAATGAGAACTATAGTCAGACGGACGAGAATCCTGGGATCTTCCTTCGAAAAGATTTTTGAGCTGATACGTGGGCTTCCCTGTAGTTAATTATTCAGTCCCAGACAAATTTCCAGGAACCATCCGGTTGTCTTTTCCAAACCGTATGGAAAATCCCCTCATTCTTCTTTTCATTGCCAAGCGTATCGTAGTATAAAAAGGTGAAGTTTCCATAGGTGTAAGCTAAATCACCGGAAGTACTAACGTCTACAAATGTAGGGGACCAGGTCAGGGTCTCATTCGGCCGAACATCTTGCTCGTACCAACTTCTTATTGCCTCCTTACCCTGGATGATTTTTCGACTTCTTCTGATCACTCCGTCTTCGGCGGCAAAATGATAGAATGCTTCTACCAGCCCTTTATCCTGTGCCATGTCGTTAAATGCTTGTTCTGTGGCAACAACCTCTTCTTTCCACTTGGCAATGGCTTTGTCTTTGGATGAATTGCAACTCACCAAGACTAGCGTTATGGTATAAAACAAAAATGATTTCATGGAGAATACGCTTTAGGTTTTCTTCAAGTTAGTGTTTTATTTCTGTGTATTGATCCTGCTATGCGTGACTTTTAGCCATTATGCGTGCGAATGGAACTCCGGCTCGGCAGCTATGCAACAAATAGGGGTTGTGCTGAAAAGATGCTATCTTTTGCCATTGATCAATCTCGTTTAGCAATGAATGTATTCAATAAAATAAAGTGGGTTTTCATTATTGCAGTGGTTTTCTCACTCATCCTGTCCACCAATTTGATAGACAAAAGGAATTTTAGAAGTATCAGTGAGTCCATTGTTAGCATCTACGAAGATAGACTGGCAGTCAAGAACATTATTTTGGATTTGGCGACCTGTATCAACAAAAAGGAAGTGGCCTTTCTCACACAGGATACCCTCTTTTTGACCGCCCAAAATGCCTCATTGAGTGCGACACTGAGCGAGGATATAAAGCAGTTTGAGCAAACAAATGTGACCGAGCGAGAAATAGAAGCTTTGAACCTGCTGAAGCAAGATATTGAATTAATGGTGAAGGAAGAACAGGAACTTGTGCGTACGAATTTTGCAAACTATGCAAACTATAAAAAGATTATCAAAGACTTAAATGAGCACTTGGATGTATTGGCTCATATTCAAATGCGTGAAGGGAAAAAGCACATGATCACCAGCCAACGAAAACTCAGTACTGTAGAATTGTTTACTCAGATTGAGACGTATTTGTTGTTTTTTCTGGCTACGGTGGCCTTGATTATTATTTTTTATAAACCCCGAACGTAGTTTTTATCTATTCCTTCTGCATCGATCGCTACAGTACTTGACTTCATCCCATACTTTTTCCCATTTTTTACGCCAGGAGAAGGGTCTTCCACAAGTCGCACAAATTTTGGTGGGGAGATGAACTTTCTTATGAGCCAAAGTCTGGGATTTCGTTGGTTCGAACGTACGGAAAACTCGCTACCAGCTTTAGCGCGTAGTAGGAATTGAGTCCGGAAATTCCGGCAGTTTCTAGTGCTTCTAGGTTTATATATCCTTTATCATTAACCGCTTCATCAGCGACAAACAAGTATTCAATGGAGCCGATAACCAGAATGGTTCCATTTCGCTTGATGGGTAGCTCTTCTTCGAAACGCATGCCTATCCTAAGGTGGCTTTCCGCAACGAAGGGAGCATGGAAATCAGGCTCGTATTTTTCGGTTAAATGCATGCGGTCAAATTCCGATTCTTCTCGTTCAAGTTTCGCTGAGGTATAGTGTGCTTGCTTGATAAGGTTGAGCGGGACCTGATTGATGGTGTAAACTCCCGTTTCCTTAAGGTTTTCATAGGTATGCCGATGAACCTCACCCGTAGGTCGTGTAATAAATCCCAGCAATGCAGGATCGCTTCCCAGATGCACTACGCTGCTAAAGATGGCCACATTAGTTTGACCGTTAGCACTTTTTGTACCCAATAAATTAGCAGGTTTTATCCCTGTGATAGAATTGACGATGTTGAGTCTTCTCCTTCTTTCAAGCTTGGTGATTTCATCTCTGGTAAACTGCATTATGAAAAGACTAATGAAAAAGTAAATTGTTCTGTTTGAGGGGTGCAAAATCCACTAGGGAAATCGCTTTCCGGGGCGAGTATGTGTGGCCAGAATCCGCTTACTGTCTTCTTTTACCACTTGATTTTTGCGATGCCCCCAAATTTTCGTCCGAGCATGCTTTCCACTTTCCTGGAGATCTACGATGGGTTTAGGGTAACTCTTGCCAATAGATATCCCACAAAATACTTGCTCCATTTCAGTCATCAACCATGGCTCATGCACATGCTTACTTGGTATGTTTTGCAATTCGGGAACCCATTTCTTAATGAAAACACCTTCAGGGTCGTGATCTTGACTCTGTTTGATGGGATTGTAAATACGCACTGTGTTGATGCCCGTAGTTCCTGCCTGCATCTGGAATTCCGGATAGTGAATACCCGGCTCGTAATCTAAGAACTGATGAGCAAGATGATACACTCCGTCCCTCCAGTCTTGATCAAGATGATGACAGAGAAATGACACCAACATTGCCCGCATACGGAAGTTAATCCAGCCTGTTTCGGTGACACATCGCATGCATGCATCGATCATGGGAAACCCCGTGTTCCCCGCCTTCCATGCCTCCAGCTTTTTTGGATCACTTTCGTGTGGAAGAAGTTCATATCCACGATTGATGCAGGTGTGCTCATACGCACATTCTTGCTCGAATTTTTGAATGAAGTGGCAATGCCATTTTAGTCTGGTAAGAAATGCACCGAATGAACGCTTATGTTTTGTGAAGTTATCGTGTTGCTTGATGTATTGATAGGCTTGCTTGATACTTAAATTGCCCCACGCTAGATATGGAGATATTCGGCCGCCGGAAATCCTACTTTCCGCTGGTTTGGAAATGTACTTTTGATAGTTGAAGCCTCTTTCGCTGGCAAACGATTCCAAATATTTCCAACCATTTGCCTCTCCTGCAGGTTGGTAGACCTTCGGGTATTTCTTCAGCTTATCCTTTAGCGCGTCTGGTAGCGAAAAAGAATGCCTAAGTGCTGAACCTCCGGAAATCGTATACTTGTTGAGGATGAGTGGTTGTGCCATGGTGATAAACCATTGTTTGTCCCACCCATTGCGATTCGTGATCCCACGCACAATGCCATCTCGTTGAAATTCCACCCACAAGATACCTTGGTCGTGCAGCAGTTTCGAGACTGCCTTATCGCGCTCCCAGGTAACCTCCACACCAGACTCTTGGTGTGAAAACACCTTTTGAACGTTCAGTTCAGCAGTCAAGAAGGATAGCACCTCAAGTGCGTCACCGTAAAGTAGTTCCACTTTACGACCAAACGAAGCGAGCTTTTCGTTCATGCACAATATGGAATGATACACAAATTGCTGGTGTCGTAACGCGGTATCCGGATGTGCCTGGATGAGAGGCTCAAAAATGTAGATGATACGATAGGGAAGGCCCTCTTTTTCGGCAGCATGTAGCGCTGCATGGTCCTGTGTCCTTAGATCCCGTTTTAGCCAAACAAGGTTGGTTGGTTCCATTGCTTGAGTTCCTTTTGACATTTCTTCCAGAATGCGAAAAATGAGCGGTAATAGCCAGTCACAGTAAACATCCAGTCACGTGCTTCCTCGGTTCCATGGTAGTTATTCAGTGGGTGCTCTTTGTAGACGAGATTCTCAATCGCGTAGCCTTTTTCCAATTCGTCAAACTCACCAACAAAAAGTTGAATACCAGGAATGTTTTCTGCCAGCTTCATCATGAAGTTCATGGATTTTTGAGAAATGGGATAGCTTGCGAAAACCGAAGGTTCTATCAACAAGACTCTGTTTACATCCTCTCCCTGATGCCAGGAGGGGTCCAGGTTGTACCAGTTGTAGAGCAAGGTGGGAAGCGATTTATCTATGTTAAGAGGTTGCGGGTTGGGAAAGGTAGTAGTTAATGAAGGCTTTGTAGTTGGCTGTAGTTCGCCAGGTACTTTCATATGGTCAAAAGCGCTGTAGTCTACATCCAGAAACGTATTCCTTTGCTTCGTATAGCAATATCGATTGATGTTTTCCTGATTCGCGTAGTATTCCTTTCCAGCGTTTGCACCTGATACCCACTGCCAGCTCAACGCGTTGCTAGCCCAATCGCCGTCGAGTAGATGGTAATACATCCATTGAGCAGGAGTTTTCCAATGGCTACCTCCGACATTGCATGCTACACTTGCAATGTACATGCGTACATGGTTGTGCAAGTAGCCTGTAGTATAAAATGATTGGATGGCGTCATCAATAGCTTGGATCCCTGTTTTCGCTTCGATAATTGACTGCGGCATTTCATGATTTTGAACGTTGGGCTGAGGTCTTCTCAGGTCTTGATTGATCAAATCCCCTTTATCAATCCAGACTTGCTGCCAATAGTCTCTCCAGGCCAGTTCCTGTATAAATTTCTCAATTCGATTAGGTTCGTAACCCCTTGCCAACACGGACTGAAGGACCTGTTTTGTAGATAGAACACCCCTGGAGATGTAGGGTGATAGGCCTGTAACGGCACCATCGATGAAATTTCGTGTCTTCCCGTACGCTACAGGATCAACTGAGGCTACTTGCTCCTGGATCTTGCTAAAATCAGTTGCAATCACTAACGCTTACTTATTTTGTTAAAGCTGATCGGCTTTTGACGAGAACATTTAAACCTTAGCATAGCAGTTGGCTGTTTTTTGGCATGCTTTTGACTGGGTCCTGAGTTCACACGTTTCCTCCAGAGGTTGAAGCTGCTTCTTTTCAGTGTAGATCTCATCAACTGAATTACCTCCTTTTCTGGTAGTCCAAATTGGTATTTAATGGCCTCAAAGGGAGTTCGGTCCTCCCAAGCCATTTCGATGATTCGATTTACATCCTCCTCCGTCAGTGCATGCATACGATGTCGGATCAATGTCTGTTGGATGGACTTCACGAGATTTTTGTCGGGTTGGCTCAGCATAATGCTACAGTATAATTCCTTGTGCAACAAGGTCTTGAAACATGAGTATTTCGTCTTCACGCTTGGTCGTTGACTTTTTCACGTCACAGAAAAAGAGTTCATGATCCCCGTCAATGTTGGATCGCTTAGATACCGTTAGGGCGATGTAAGCACAGGTGTTTTCAAGCACTGTTCTTCCGTTCCATGTCGTAAGGAGATTTTTTCGCTCAAGCTTTTGCTGCTTGTTGATTTTGGCTCCAGACTTTTTTCCCAGCATCGGTACCAGGTCAGCGTGCGTTTGATGCAGTACCTGCAGTATTGCATAATTCGATTGCGTAAGGTTTTGGAAGGTCTTGGATTTGTAGTCTATTGCCAACATATACATTTTGGGTTGCATGCTTACTGCACTCACATAAGTGCAGATATTCATATTAACTCCAGTGCTATCATATGTAGCTAGGCTATAAACCGGTACGTCCACAATATTCCAGGGCCGCTTCATTTTAAGGTAGAGATGCAATTTTCTTGGCTACTTCCTCCGCCTCAGCCACCTTTTGGTCACTCGCTTGTCGGTTTGATTTTGAAAGCTCGTACGATTGTTTCATGAGCTTCTCGTATTGCTTTTGCAATTTTTCCTTTTCTGACTTCTTTCCAAATAATCCCATGTTCCCATAACCTGTTGTTGGATCATTTGGTTTGGTATTCTTTCTTATTTGGTACTTTAGACTTTATGACGCCGAAAGAGATTCTGAAGCACTACTGGGGCTATAATGCCTTTCGTCCAATGCAGGAGGAAATAATCCAGTCTGTTGTTGAGGGAAGTGATACCTTGGCGCTTTTGCCCACCGGTGGCGGAAAATCCATTTGCTTCCAAGTTCCTGCGCTCGCAATGGAAGGGATTTGCATTGTCGTCTCTCCACTGATTGCACTGATGAAGGACCAGGTCGAGCAACTAACCAGAAGAGAAATCAAGGCCGTAGCCGTTTTTTCGGGCATGACGCGCAGAGAAATTGACATTGCGCTAGATAATTGTATCTACGGACAGGTCAAATTCTTGTACGTCTCCCCAGAGCGGCTTAAGACAGAGTTGTTCATTGAACGTGCACAGCAAATGAACATTTGCTTACTAGCAATTGACGAGGCACATTGCATCTCTCAGTGGGGGTATGATTTTAGGCCGTCGTACCTCGAAATCGCCGATTTCAAGGCTCGTATAGACATTGACAAGATGGTGGCACTTACGGCCACAGCAACAAAGGAAGTCAAAGGAGATATTGCTTCAAAACTTGGCATGCAGGACCCTGCTATTTTTCAAAAAAGCTTTGCCAGGAAAAACCTGTCTTACTCCGCCTTTAATCTTGAGAATAAGGATCAAAAGTTGGTAGAAATATTGGAGAATGTCCCTGGCACCAGTGTGGTGTACGCTAAAAGTAGGAAACGAACGCGCGAGATCTCTGATATGCTTCAAAGAAATAGGATTTCGTCAGATTATTATCATGCTGGACTTTCTGGCAAGGAACGTTCCGAAAAGCAAGATTCGTGGATTCACAATCGCGTGAGAGTAATGGTATCTACAAATGCGTTTGGAATGGGAATTGACAAACCGGATGTTCGGACAGTAATACACATGGACCTCCCAGACTCACTTGAGGCGTATTATCAAGAGGCTGGAAGAGCAGGTCGAGATGGACGAAAAGCCTATGCTGTAGCATTGTATCACCAGCAGGATTTAGCTGAATTGGCAGAACGAGCGGAACGGAGCGTAGTTCCATTGGAACTTTTAAAAAGAACCTATCAGGCGTTGGGTAATCATTTTAAGTTGGCGATCGGTAGCCACGCTTTTGCCAGCTTCCCGTTTTACTATGACCAATTTGTAAGCGCCTTCAATTTGCCTGTTCTTGAAACCTATGCAGCCTTGAAGAAGCTAGGGGATGAAGGGCTTTTGCAACTGAACGAAGGATTTTTTGAGCCTTCAAAGCTTATTTTTCTCTTGGATAAGCCGGAAACATACAAGTACCAGATTGCCAACCCAAAGCTTGATCCAGTCATCAAGACCTTGCTTCGCCTGCATGGTGGGGAGGCGTTTAACTCCTACCTCAAAATAAAAGAAAAGGAGCTCGCAACCTTACTTAAGACCGATGAGCGGGAGGTCAAAACATGGCTTCAATATCTTGCTGATCAGGAAGTAATCGACTATCAGCCAACCGTGGATGCCACCACCATTACGTTTTTAACGCCTAGGTTAGATGCAGATAAGTTGCCAATTGATGAGAAGCAAATCAGGTGGAGGAAGAAGATCGCCATTGAAAAGGCCGATGCGGTTATCAGCTATGTGAAGACTAAGGAATGCAGGACGCAAATTTTTCAGCATTACTTTGATGAGGCCACAGTGATGACGTGTGGAGTGTGTGACAATGATCTTGAGCGAAGAAAAAACCTTGATTTAAGTAAGATTCCACTGGACGAAGTTCTTGGTGTACTGGACGCCCCCAGAACCATGAGTGATCTTCGTGCATTGTTGTCCCGCTTTACGGAGCAACAGATCATGGATGCAATCCGAGTTCTTATGGAAGATGGCAAAGCATCCATTAGGGATGGAAGATTTTATTCAATTGACGACTTGACGTTGAGAGGCGGAGGTGAGTGACGCTTTCCGGTGAGTGGAATTAACTCGCTGTAAACGCCAGGAAGAAAAGGACTACGAAAAAAAGCACCCTAGTTCTGTAAGGTGCTTTTGTGTTTTCATTTACCTCGAATCAGTCTTTAAGCGCCGCTACACCCGGAAGCGTTTTGCCTTCCATGTACTCTAGCAAGGCTCCTCCTCCGGTAGAAACGTACGATACTTTATCACCATAGCCCAGATTATTTACGGCGGAAGCCGAATCACCTCCTCCAATCAAGGAGAACCCTCCATTTTCAGTGGCACTCACCACGGCATTAGCAATTGCATCTGTCCCTTTGGCAAAATTTGGAAACTCAAAAACACCCATTGGACCATTCCATAGAATTGTTTTGGAGCTTTCCAGTACTTCAGAAAACAGCTTTACAGTTTCGGGTCCGATGTCTAGCCCCATCCAGCCATCAGGAATTTCTCCCGATTTAACCGTCTTCGAATTCGCATCGTTGTTGAAATCATCGGCGATGACGGTATCCATTGGAAGAATGAGGTTTACTCCTTTTTCCTTGGCTTTCACCTCAAGCTCCTTGGTAAGCTCCATCTTGTCTGCCTCCAATAGAGAATCTCCAATACTTCCTCCTTTTGCTTTTGCAAAGGTGTACGACATTCCACCTCCAATAATCAGGTTGTCCACCGCATCAAGGAGCTTTTCAATGATCAATATTTTGTCAGATATTTTTGCTCCTCCCATGATGGCGGTCAAGGGCTTTTCACCACCAGTAAGGACCTTCTCTGCATTTTCAAGTTCTGCTGACATCACGTAACCGCAGCATTTGTCGTCAAAGTATTTTGCAGCAATGGTGGTAGACGCATGCGCTCTGTGTGCAGTACCAAATGCATCGTTTACATAGATATCCCCAAGGTCTGCGAGTTTTTTGGCGAAATCCTCATCTCCTTTGGTTTCCTCTTTGTAAAACCGCACATTTTCTAGTAACAAAACTTCACCCTTGCCAAGTGATGCGGCCCCATCTTTTGCAGAGGCTCCTACACAATCGTCTGCGAACTTGACCTCTACGCCCAATCGCTCGCTTAGATTTGGAATAATATGTTGCAGAGAGAACTTGTGTTCAGGGCCTTCTTTTGGTCTTCCTAAGTGAGACATCAAAATACAAGATCCACCGTCTTCCAGAATTTTCTTGATTGTGGGGATCGCAGCTTTTATGCGGGTTTCGTCTGTTACTTCCAGATCGCTGTTCAATGGCACATTGAAATCTACACGAATCAATGCTTTACGTCCACCAAAATTATAGTCCTCTATTGTTTTCATGGTTCTTAATTAAAGGTTAGAGTGCAAACATAAAAATCGTGGTGATTTATTCACTGACTTTGATCACTACCTTTCCATTAATTTAATCTTAGTTTCATGTCCAAAGAGGTTTAAACGTATTTGGCTAGGAGCGAGAATCTCTGCGTCTATTCTTTTTACCAAAAAAATAGGTGTTGGGCAGGACCTAGGCTCGTTAGTACAACCGATGGACTTCAATTGCATCCAAAATTTCCTGATCGGTCATGTAATACTTGTCAACGAAGGCTTTTCCAAAAGCCTCGTACAATGGCCTGCAGGACGGATCATTCCTGACATACCATGCATACGAATAGAGCTGATTACCCAGACCATGAAACACCACCATCATATCTGTACTTCGTTCGTGAGTTGCCCTAAAATCACTGTCAATCAGATACATCACACCCCATTTGGCAATTTGCAAAGAGGATAACTGATGGTAGTAAGCAACGTGACCTAATTCATGTGCAAGTATCCCTACCTGGGCATCGAACGGAAGGTTCTTTAGGAGAATTGGATCAAAGCTTGTGTTTTCGGCATCGTTCAAAAGAACGCGATAGACGCGATTTTCCCCTTTTCCAAATAATGTTTTTAAATCGAAGTTGGACTCCATGGGAGCTCCTGAATCCGTTAAAACCATCTCGATGTTTACGTCTTTTAACTGCGGGTAAGCCGAGTAGGCAAGTAAGGCAGCTTTCTCAAATCCCTCCGGTACGGTTTTTTGGTCTCCGACAACGCTCCAGAGACTATCAAGAGACAAATCTTCGGGTCTGAGTTCAGTCGGAAAGGTGAAGTCTGTGCTTTTGGGGTCATACTGTAGAGGGTCCACTGATTGAAAGCTAATTAGCAGTATTAGTGCTAAGATGCTAGAAGCGAGAATGAGTAGGATCCATTTCATTTCAATCTCCAGATTGGATGAATTCTTCAATATCTTGAAAAGACATTCGTTGCCGTAGACCTTTGGAATAATGGACTTTCTTGATGAACCCACGTCCGTTCATCAAAAATTCTGCGGGTATTGTGTTTATAGACTCTTCTCCGACAATCGAATGAGCAGGAAGCTTTTTAAGCTTTGCTTCCATGATCGCAACAAAGAATGACGTAAATCTACTTTTCACAGATTTTAGTGCAGACTGCTCAATGCCATATTTCGCATACCATTCCTTTTCCGGATCCGCAATGATCGGAATCGGTGATACGCTCTTGTGGAAGTGACTGGCAAGTAAAGTCTCTTTGGAGGATTCAAAGAAGAAGATCATTTCAAGACCTCGATCTTTAAATTCTCGATGTTTTTTTTGGAGGCTGTGCACCCTTGTATTGCAAAATGGGCATCCGGCATGTCTGAAAAATGCAACAAGTACTTTTTTACCTTTGTATGCATTTAAGTCTATTGGCCGGTCAAAAATGTCATCCAATTTGAACTTCGGGGCAGGACTATTGATATCAAGCGTCAATCGTTCCTCTGAAATCTGTTTCTCCATTCGCTTCGAACTAATGTATTGTCGCTTAACAGCAGGACTATTTTGTTCGTTCAATCGTAAACTGTACCAGATCCTCAAGTGAGCTTCTGTAGGTGGACTCTGGGAAGGAGTGAAGTATCTTTTTTGCTTTGTTGTGGTACTCCTCCATGATAGCGATGGCGTACTCAATACCTCCGGAGCTTTTCACAAAATCAATTACCTCACTGACCAACTTGGGTTTCTTCTCAGCATTCTTGATCAACTTCTTGATGTGCTTTTTCTTCGAACGATCCGCTTTACTAAGCGCGTAGATTAGCGGGAGTGTCAATTTCTTTTCAATGATATCTATTCCCCTTGGCTTACCAATTTCAAAAGTTCCGTAGTCGAAAAGGTCGTCTTTAATTTGGAAAGCCATTCCCACAGCGAGTCCAAATTCACCCATCTGTTCTACAAGCTCGTCATCGGCACCAGAGGAGCAGGCCCCTACCTTGCAGCAAGATTTAATTAAGCTGGCGGTTTTCTGACGGATCACCTCGAAATAAATTTCTTCAGTGATGTCAAGTGTTTTGGATTTGGCCATCTGCATCAGCTCGCCTTCACTCATTTCCTTTACGGGTTCAGTGGTGATTCTGAGCAAGTCAATATCATTGTTTTCCATGGACAACAACATCCCCTTGGCAAGCAGAAAGTCGCCCACAAGGACGGCGATCTTATTTTTCCAAAGCGCATTGATTGAAAAGAAGCCCCTTCTTTGGTCCGCATTGTCCACCACATCGTCATGTACTAGCGTCGCAGTGTGCAACAACTCAATGAGTGACGCACCTCGATAGGTGGATTCCGTGATTTGACCTGTAGCGCCAGCGCTTAAAAAAACGAAAAGAGGTCGCATCTGCTTTCCCTTCCTCCGAACGATGTATCCCGTGATTTTATCCAGGAGCATCACCTTACTTTTCATGGACTGACGGAATTTTCTTTCAAATTCCTCCATCTCGGAAGCAACAGGTGCCTGGATATCTTTGAGCTTTAGTGGCATTTCGGATGCAATTATACGACGATAAGGCTATCTTTCCGCCAGTTTCCAACCTAGGTTAATGACCAAAAAGAAAGTTCGATACTC
>CAZQJU010000040.1:26409-30679 GCA_964593185.1 uncultured Roseivirgaceae bacterium | reverse complement strand
AAATCCTGACTTGATAGGGTGGAATTTTCTGTCATAATTTTGTTGTTTATTTCAACTGCAAGATTAATCATTTAGCCAGAGAACCCAATTGAATAGTAGACTAGACCCCGAAGATTATTACATGAATGAGGAGGGACTTTTGGTGTTTACAGAAAGGTTTCACCTTAAAAGAGGCTATTGCTGCGGAAATGCTTGTCTACATTGTCCCTATGGGCATGAAAATGTAGATAAATAATTTGCTTATTGAATTCAAATCCCGATATTTGCACTCCATTTTTGAAAACGGACAAAGAAGATGTCAAAAATTTGCGATATAACAGGTAAGAAGCCACAGGTAGGAAACAATGTTTCTCACTCCAATATTAAGACCAAGAGAAGATTCAATCCTAATCTTCAGAAGAAACGATTCTACATTCCTGAGGAAGACAAGTGGATTACGTTGAAAGTGTCTACTTCCGCCATCAGAACCATTAATAAAAATGGTATCAGCTCCGTCCTTAAGAAAGCGAGAGCAAACGGAATGATTCTTGACTAAGAACTCCGCTAAGAAATTAGTAAAATCCCGTCCACATGGTCGGGTTTTTTTTTGCCCGTTCAAATAATATCCAATAGGTCTTCTTCCACAATTGGATAATTTCGTGAGAACAATGAGGACAACTATTACGCTTCTTTTTTACCTGCTCTCCACCTGGTTGGTGGGTCAATCTGACTTATTTAATCAAAACATCACGTACTCCAGACAAGATTCCTTACGTGGGAGCATTACCCCTGAACGGGCCTGGTGGGACCTCAAGCACTATGATCTCAAGGTCGCGGTTGATATTAAACACCAATCCATCAAAGGAACCAACACCATCACTTACGAAGTATTGGAGAAAGGAAATCAATTTCAAATTGATCTCCAAGCACCTATGCAGATCATTGAAGTAAAGCAAGATGGGGAAACCCTGCAAGTCGTGGATGAGGGGAGCGCGCATTTTATTCAACTCCAAAAGAATCAAACCCCGGGAGACCGAATAACATTGGAAATTTCCTTCGAGGGAGTCCCACGAGTTGCAGCAAATGCCCCATGGGATGGAGGCTTTACTTGGGTGACCGATTCAAACGGGAAGCCATTTGTTGCCACTTCAAATCAAGGAATTGGTGCAAGCATTTGGTGGCCATGCAAAGACCACGGCTACGATGAACCAGACGAAGGGCTACTACTGTCCATCACAGTTCCCGATAGCTTGGTAGCTGTCGGAAACGGAAGACTACATGACACGATCGAGCAAGAGGACACTAAAACTTTTGTCTGGAAAGTGATTAATCCGATCAATAACTACGGTGTCAACATAAACATCGGGGACTATGTACATTTTTCAGAGGTATTTTCTGGTGAAAATGGACCGCTTGATTTGGACTACTGGGTGTTGAGAGAGAATCTTGAAAAAGCAAAGGCCCAATTTAAGCAGGTGCCTATGACCATTGAAGCATTTGAATATTGGTTTGGGCCGTATCCCTTCTACGAGGATGGCTACAAACTGGTAGAAGTGCCCTATCTCGGGATGGAACATCAGAGTTCCGTCACCTATGGAAACAGTTATAAAAATGGATACAATGGAAGAGGCCGAGGGAGCTTTGATTGGAGCGGTACGGGCATCGGTTTGCAATGGGACTACATCATTGTTCACGAAACCGGCCACGAATGGTTTGCCAACAACATCACCGTAAAAGATGTAGCAGATCTTTGGGTCCATGAAGGATTTACGGCTTACTCTGAAAGCCTTTACACCGAATATCATTTTGGAAAAGACAAAGGGACTGCGTATTCACTTGGTACGCGCAGAGTCATCGCAAATCAGTCCCCTTTGGTCGGAGACTACCAGGTAAACAAAGAAGGATCGAGTGATATGTACTTCAAGGGCAATAATATTTTGCACACAGCACGTCAAATTATCAATGACGACCAAAAGTGGAGAAGTATTTTAAGAGGACTCAACAAGGAATTCTACCACAGTACCGTCACCACCGACCAGATCGAAACGTACATCTCGGAGAAGGCAGGAATAGATCTATCGAGCTACTTTGATCAATATCTTCGTACCCCCAATATTCCTGAACTTGAAATCGAACGTGCTGGAAAAGCAATCAAATACCGATGGACCAATGTCATTGATGATTTCGCCATGCCCCTGGACGTAAGCATTGACAAAACGAATCTCCGTTTGATGGTTACCAGCTCCTGGCAGAAGGTAAAAGGGAAAGATCTCAAGGTAAACCCTAACTACTATATCAAAATGAAGGAAATTTCTTCGGATTAATCTGCTTCTAGCTTCTTGCAGAACAATATTTTTTCTACATTTGCACTCCTTTTTGGAAAAGAAGAAATAAGATGGCAAAGAAAGGCAACAGAGTCCAGGTGATATTAGAGTGTACAGAGCACAAAGAAAGTGGTCTACCAGGTACTAGCAGATACATCACCACAAAAAACAGAAAGAATACACCTGATCGTATTGAATTGAAGAAATACAATCCGATCATGAGAAAATATACTGTTCACAAAGAAATTAAATAAACCATGGCAAAGAAAGTAGTAGCAACGCTTAAACAACCTGGTGGAGCCAAGTACGCCAAAGTGATCAAAGCAATCAAAAATGATAACGGATCTTACACCTATCGTGAAGAAATGGTACTCGAAGGTGATGTAAAAGACGCACTGGAAAAATAGGAATTAAATCCTGAAAGAAAGTAAGCCACTTCGCATGTCGCGGAGTGGCTTTTTTATTTTTTAACTGAAATCTCCCAGCCCAAAACCATATTTAGGGTTGAACAAGAGGGATTTGTCACTTCAATATTATCAGTTTATAATTTTGTTTAACAATCGTTAAACAAAATATAATTCTAAATATGAATTCTTTTTCATTACAAATAGGCTTATATTGTGCTATTGATAACCTAACAATTAGAACCTATGAAGAAGATCTACCTGCCTTTTTTTCTGGTATTTGGCGTTTGTTCTGTCTGCGATTGCTGACCTTATCTGGAATTGTGATCGAGCAAGGAATTAGGTGAGAAGAATTTAACGTGAGTTCATTAAGTCGTGGGATCTATCTGATTCAGATTGTAACCGATGGAGTTGTTGAAAACTTCAAAGTGATCAAGCAGTGGTCAGTTAAATGATCCCAGTTCATAATTCAAAAGGGCACCACGCGGTGCCCTTTTTGTTTTTACGTAATTTTGAGGATGGGTTTATTTGGCGTATTCAACAAGGACAAAAAAGAGTCTCTTGATAAGGGACTTGAGAAGTCAAAACAGAGCTTTTTCACCAAACTGAACAAGGCAGTTGTTGGAAAGTCCACAGTCGATGACGATGTATTGGATGAACTTGAAGAGGTCTTAATTACCTCCGATGTGGGCGTCGATACCACGGTCAAAATCATTCAACGGATCGAAGAACGGGTTGCGAAAGACAAATACTTGAATACTGCTGAACTTAACCAAATCCTCAGAGAAGAGATTGCAGGATTGCTGTCCGAAAATAACAGCATTGACTTGGCTGATTTTACGCTTCCAGCTGTTGACGGGCCATATGTGATTTTAGTAGTAGGCGTTAATGGTGTAGGTAAAACCACTACCATCGGAAAGTTGGCTGCTCAGTTCAAAGCAAGTGGCAAAAAAGTTGTTCTCGGAGCTGCTGATACTTTTAGGGCTGCTGCAGTAGATCAACTGATTATGTGGGGAGAGCGCGTAGGTGTGCCCGTCGTTTCAAAGGGCATGAACACAGATCCCGCAGCGGTGGCTTTTGAAGCAGCGAAGAAGGGTAGCGAAGAACAAGCCGATGTTGTGATTATCGATACCGCCGGAAGACTTCATACTAAAGTGAACCTAATGAATGAGCTTTCCAAGATTAAAAATGTCATTAAAAAATTCATTCCTGATGCACCACATGATGTGATGTTGGTCCTGGACGGCAGCACGGGCCAGAATGCTTTTATCCAGGCGACGGAATTCACAAAAGCTACTGACGTAACCTCTCTGGCAATTACAAAGTTGGATGGAACCGCCAAAGGAGGCGTAGTTATTGGCATCTCTGACCAGTTTAAGATTCCAGTTAAGTACATCGGCGTTGGCGAGCAGGTGGATGACCTACAAGTATTTAACAAGTCAGAATTTGTAGACTCCTTCTTCAGTTGAGGGCGGGTAAGCTTGCATTTTAATGTCCTTAGGCAATAATGGCTAGTACACTCTACTAGTCGCATTTTTGTGCTCCTTTTTTCCTATCTCACCC
>CAZQJU010000040.1:0-26309 GCA_964593185.1 uncultured Roseivirgaceae bacterium | reverse complement strand
CCTACAATTTTTTTACTCTTCACTGCTTGGAGTGACTCAGGGGTCATCACAAATGAAAACTTGGCAAAGTCCCTGAAAACCTTTACTTCGGTACAGACACCGTTCGTATAATAATATTCATTCCGTCCATCCGGCGACTCTAGCTCGTAGACATGATCTTTTATTTTCTTGAACGTCAGGAACTCTCCAAACTGGGGTGAATACACCTTCTTTTGGTGATCTGGCTCCTCATAATAAACTGCTGCGACCGAATAATTTATGGGTTCCTTGACGTGTATCCTCGAGCCATCAAGGTCAAGCGTGTACGTCTGTCCATCCCACCAGATCGTGGACTTCTTTTGTGTATTGCCACTTAATTGATTGTGTGTATACTCCTTGACTAGTTGTCCGTATTTGTATTCGCTGGTGGATTCATAATCCACAACAAAGGAGAAGAGTATTCGAAACGTCACCTTACTATTGATTTCGTAATAGGTTTGATTTTCCAGTGCGGTGCGCTTTACGGTCATGTCTCCCAGCTTCTTGCTCCCCTTAACTACCTCATAATTCAGCACCTGACCAGATGCTGCCCATGCGACAGAACAGGAGATAAATATGGTGATGAGCCTCTTCAAGAGAAAATTTTCATTTAGTTTATAGACAAGAAAATTTGCAAAACGTTTCGAATTCAAGATACCAAATTCTTTCCAACCAATGCGATTTCAAAAAGTAAGTTTCAAAAACGCCAATGGTCAGTCCCTATCGGGAAGGCTTGACTTTCCGCTGATCAGTAAACCGAAAGCTTATGCGCTTTTTGCGCACTGCTTTACGTGCTCAAAGAATCTGAAATCTGTTGATCATATTTCTCAGGCATTCACAAGCCTTGGGGTAGCGGTCCTCCGCTTTGATTTCACAGGTTTAGGACAAAGCGAAGGAGACTTTGCAGACACCAACTTTAGTTCAAACTTGTCCGATCTGACTGATGCATACGCCTTCTTGGAGGAAAACTACGAAGCTCCCAGAATTCTCGTAGGTCATTCATTGGGCGGCGCCGCGGTTTTGCACGTGGGAGCGGAAATGGAAAAAGTACAGGCCGTTGCCACCGTAGGCGCGCCTGCCGATCCGGGGCATGTGTCTCACCTTCTGTCTGAGGGGAGGGCAGCTCTGGAAAACGAGGGCGTAGCTGAAATAAACATTGGAGGTAGGCCCTTCAAAATGAAGAAGCAATTCCTGGAGGACTTGGAGAAAAGAGCGCAAAAGGACGTAATCAAAAACCTTAGAAAACCGCTTTTAATCCTCCATTCTCCACAGGACACCATCGTTGGTATCGAAAATGCCCAAGAAATTTATTCCAAGGCGATGCACCCGAAAAGCTTTGTCTCGTTGGACAGAGCAAATCACTTATTGACAGCCGAGAAAGATGCCAAATATGTAGGGATGATGATTGCCAATTGGGCAAATCGCTACATCGACTTAAACGAGCAAGATGAAATGCCTGAAGGTGAGGTAAAGACCAGAATAGGAGATCAAGGATTTACGACAGAGGTCATTGCAGGTCGTCATCATTTAATTGCGGATGAGCCTCCAAGTGTTGGCGGTGAGGATAACGGACCAACCCCATATGGGTACCTGCTGTCAGCGCTTGGCACATGTACCGCCATGACCATCCGCATGTATGCTGATTTCAAGAAAATTGAATTGCATGAAGTAGAGGTGGACCTTACGCATGATAAAGTACATAAGGAAGATGGTCAAAACAATGAAAGCTCAAAAGGCAAAATAGATGTCATGAAGCGGAAGATCAAATTGACCGGAAACTTAACCGCCGAGCAAAGAATGCGATTGATTGAAATTGCAGATCGTTGCCCCGTCCACAAAACCCTGGAGGGCAAACCCGAAATACGTACCGAGGAAATTTCCTAAATCGTTCGCTCGAGCAACTTATTCATTCCGAAGGACCACGGACGGATTCTGACGTGCAGCTCCCCATGTTTGAGACACTACTGTGGCTAAACATATGCCAAGCAAAAACAGTATGCTCATGCCAATTTCTACGTAGGTAATCTCCGTGCGATACACCTGCTGCGCCAGTAGGATCTGATCGAATACATAATAGCAAACGGGGACGCCTATCAAAATTGCCCAGGTTACCATCTTGACAAAACCTTTTGAAAGTAGATACATAAGGCCTTTTTCGGAAGCTCCAAATGTTTTGCGAATTCCAATCTCTTTCATTCGCGTCTGCGTTGAATACAATGCCATACCAAACAAGCCAAGACAACTGATCGAGATCGCTAGAAACCCTACGAATCCAAAGACCTTCTTGATGTCCAGAAAAAATTGATAGTACTCTTCAATCTGCTGATC
Source organism: uncultured Roseivirgaceae bacterium (assembly GCA_964593185.1). GTDB lineage: Bacteria > Bacteroidota > Bacteroidia > Cytophagales > Cyclobacteriaceae > Ekhidna. The sequence continues at coordinate 23,963 of CAZQJU010000040.1, read as the reverse complement.
GAGAAATTGCGACCTAAAGGCGTTCTTGGTGTCCACAACATTCCAGGTTGCCTCGACCTTCTCTAAGGTTTTCAACAGGTCAGAAGAAGCGATTTTGAGATTTGCAAATCGGTAGTTATCCGTCTTTCGAAGGATAAACGGGTGAATTGGCTCTTCTAGATTGGCATAGATGAAATTTCTGACCACGCCAATTATTTCCACTTCTTGCCCATTTACATTGAATGTCTTTCCAATGGCATTGGCGGCTGTCCCAAGACCAAATTCCTGAACCATTTGCTCGTTCACGATCATTGAAGATTCTCGAAGCAAGTTTTCATCCTCGCGATAATTCCGCCCAGCAGCTAAAGTGAGGTTCATGTTCTTGAGATAGGTTTCGTTAATGGAAATGTGATGCACCCAAACCGAATCCTGATTTCGCATGTCCACTAATTTCATGCTGTTCCATGTCCCTACCCCAAGGTTGTAAGATGAAAAAGATACCTCTGACACTTCTGGTAGCTTCATAAACTCGGACCTGAGTACTGAAAGATCCTGATCCTGAAGTTCGACATTAAGTACATTTTGTCGGTCAAAACCTAAGTTATAGTTCACAGAGAACCGGTATTGCTTGTCAATAACGACCACTGCCAATACGAAAATGATACTAAGTGTGAATTGGGCAACAATAAGTCCTTTTCGAAAGTTGATTCCGGAAAGCGTCTTCAAAATTTTACCCGATCTCAATGCCTTGAGGGAGCTGAGGCGAGAAAAGAACAAGGCAGGCGAAAGCCCCGCAATCAAGCCCGTCGCAATGGCAAATAGTACAAAACATCCAACCAGTTGGGGTGAGAGATCTAGTTGGACCATGTCTTCAGCACGTGGGAGTAGCTTGATAAAGTGTCCTCGAAGAACAGAAAACAACCCGATACCAATGACCAGCGAAAGAAGAGAGAGGAGGATTGCCTCTATGGTAAACTGGCCATAAACTGACTTAGACGTTGCACCATTCAACTTCCGAATACCAACTTCTCGTACCCGTTTCAATGATCTCGCCATCGATAGGTTGGTATAGTTGAATATGGCAGAAAGTAAGATGGCTCCGGCAATGATCGAAAGCACAATAACGGGTAGGTAAATCATCTTCGGACCTATGGAATCACTGATATTGGGGCCCGGGATGATCTCATTAATCGGCTGCAGCGAGAAAGAAACCATGCGACTATCAGGCTCTGGGTAATACCTTTTACTTGCATTCTCCAGCCACGATACAACGGTGGCTTTTTGCAGATTCTTGGGAATGAACAGGTAATTGTAATAGCTGTGAAGATATGTCCATTCATCATGCTTTGGGTGAACTAATTGCTGTTTATCAAGGCTATGAACCGTATTCAAAGAAGCAATTACTTCAAACTGAATATGCGAAGACCTCGGCGGATCAGCGACAATACCTGCAATGTTGAAGGTACCAAGATCATCAACTTCCAGTGTGTGACCCAAAGGATCATTTTCCTGAAAAGCTTTTGACGCAAAGCTCTCCGTCACCAGTACATTAAAGGGATCTTCGAGCACGTCAGAACCGCCTTTGATCAACTCAAAGGAGAGAAAATCAAAGAAATGCGCATCCGCATAGATCCCCTTAAACGAAAGCTTTTTGTCATTGACTAAGCCCTCTTGTGCAAAATGGCGACCCAAACTGGTAAATTCAATGCCAGGAACTTGTTTCTCCAATTCCTGACCAAGATACAGTGGAGAGGAGGCATGGGCTTTGCGTTCCTGCCCATTATAAAATGGTGTTGAAACTACTCTGTAGACCTCGCCTTTGTGTTCATGAAACTCATCAAACTTTAACAGATCAAACAACATCCCAATCACCAGCAACCCACTTGACATCGCCACAGATAGACTGAATATGTTGATAAACGAGAATAGTTTTTGCCTTCTTAAACCTCGAAGAGAGATCGTCAGATAATTTTTTAGCAGTGCGACCCTGTAAACGGGGCCGACTGAAGGTTTTGCTAAAACTGAAGGGCGTAGCATCTTTAGTACTTCCAACGTATAAAACCTGCGTGCTTTCTTAACGCCAAACTTTTTTTTGTTTAGAATGAACCGCTCCTCCAAGTCGCCCTCGAGCTCTTCCAAAAGATCCTTCCGACAGAGGTACTGAAACAACTTGTATGCAAAAAACGGGATGTCCGGATGTTTCATGCTATGACAGTTTTGGTATCAACTTCCACATGCCCTCACGAAGCGTCTTGGCTTCCCGCAAGGTCACTAAGCCACTATTGGTCACTTTGTAGTAGCGTTTCCGCCTACCTCCTCGTTCTGGAGTTGGTTCACCGACCTCGGAAGAGATGAGGCCTTTTTCTTCCAATCGAGTAAGCGCTGTCTGTAAGGCCCCTCTGCTGTTTCTCCTGTTCATACGTCGATCCAATTCATCCTGAATAGATACGCCATAGGCGTTCTCTTCTAAAATCAGAATGGACAGCATGACTATTTCTTGAAATTCCCCAAGGTTTGTACCCTTCATATTTTAATATGTTACTTAAATGGATACGATATGATACAGGATTAGTTACTTAAATGGATATAAAATATTTCGACAAAAACCGCTTAAGGCATTACAAGAACACGGCACCCCTAACAGATCCGGCTTTATTTCGGATTTTGAAGTATAACCTTAGGGGCCTCACAATGGAGTATTTCCTTACTAGCAACTAACTAATAACCAATATGCGTTTCCTACTTTTCTTCCTCCTTACAGGTTCAGTACTACTGACTACCGGACAGAATCTGGTTTATTTTCCTGGCTTTGAAATGATCAATGTTCCCGGCGAGGGAGGGCTACAATATTCAACCTCCAAATTGATCAAGTCCTACATTGAAGATAACCATGATTACACTGTACTCCTTAGTGACAAGATCAGCCAATCCTTTTTTAATGTGCAAGAAAGCGAATCAACTACAGCAACCGCAGCCCTGCAAAGAAATGCACGGTATTTCATGCGCGGAGAGATCCACTTTCTACAAGGCGTCTACATTATTTCAATTGGTGTGTACGATTCAAATACAAGAGAGCGCATCTGGCATGACTTAGCCAAAGGATCTTCAGAGAAAGACCTGGACCCGCTTCTTTCACGCCTTGGAAGATCCTTCTTAACCAGCAACACAGCGAAAACAGATATCAATATTGATGAGGTTACCGAATACGATGAACAGGGGGTAGAATTGGCCCAGATTAGGGTCAATCACTTTGTCGGAATTCTGCTGGGGGGTAAACATGTCCCCAATGAAACCATCTTGTCAGGGGTTGGGCTAGCGTATACCTACGATGCCTCCACGTTCCTATTCAATTTTGATTTTGAGTTGTATCCGTCTTCCAACCTTCTGGCCTCCTCTTCCTCGGATACTCGGAAGATTGACAATGGAACTGTAAACCTGGGCATTACCTATCCACTCTCTCGAAAGCGAAATACCTTCTACGTGAATGGAGGTATGGAATATGGCTATACGCGAGTAAGAGACGAGATCTTTGAGGCGGAATACATCGAAACCCGTGCAGGGATTGGCATGTTTGCCGGCGCCGGATTCCTAATCAATCGAAACTCGACGGTCAATCTACGCATTTACGCAGCTGTAACTGCTCCATTTTACGAAGCAGATGGCACCAACCTGACCGGCATCAAGTTTGGAATTGTTACTTCTTTTGCAAAATAGGATTAGTGCTGCGCTGTCTTTTGCCCTGGTAGAGGATTAGAATGCAACGAATTCAACCTGGTCGGTTGAAGAACTAGCTGATAAAACGTAAATTGAGGTGAACCTAACCTTACCTCAAATGAAAATACAGCATCTAATTCTCCTTATTTCGCTTGTCCTTTCGTGCAACACGCCGCCTGCTTACGACACGGTCATACGATCGGGCACTATCTATGATGGATCCGGCTCCCCGTCCTTTACTGGTGACATTGCCATTAAGGATGATGTGATTGTTAAAATTGGTGAGGTCAAGGAAAGAGGAACAACGGAAATCAATGCTGAAGGCATGGCTGTTTCCCCAGGATTCATCAACATGCTAAGTTGGGCCAATGTCACGTTGCTTGAGGACGGCCGTTCTCAGAGCGACATCCGGCAGGGTGTCACGTTAGAGGTCTTAGGAGAAGGACGCTCCATGGGACCTCTGACCCCAGAGATGAAAGAAGAAATGATCAGCAACCAGGTGGATATCAAATACGATATTCCCTGGACCTCACTAGGTGAGTACCTTCAATACCTGGAAGACAAAGGAGTATCGACCAACGTTGCGTCTTTTGTCGGAAATGGAACACTGAGAAGACATGTCATTGGCTATGATAGTCGGGAGGCCACGTCAGAAGAAATGGAAGCCATGAAAACCCTAACTCGTCAGGCAATGGAAGAAGGAGCAGTTGGTATCTCCTCCGCATTACTTTATACACCTAGCATGCATGCGAGCACCGAAGAACTTATCGAACTAGCAAAGGTGGTTTCAGAATACGACGGCATGTACATCTCTCACATTAGAAATGAGGGAGACCTTTTGCTGGAGTCCATCGACGAACTACTGGAAATTGGTTCAAAAGGTAACCTACATGCAGAAGTCTATCACCTCAAAGCTTCCGGTGTACAGAACTGGCCGAAAATGGATATCGCCATCCGAAAAATTGACTCTGCACGAAACGCTGGACAACCTGTTACTGCGGATATTTATACTTACAATGCTAGTAGCACAGGGCTTCATGTGCAACTCCCAGAATGGGTTCGAAAAGGAGGGATCCCGGAGATGATCGAACGATTGAAAGACCCGGCACTTAGGCAAAGAGCTTTGGCTGAAATGGAGTTTCGAAATCCACCGAACACAATCCTACTGGTCGGTTTCAAAAATGAAGGACTTAGAAAGCATATCGGGAAATACCTCGACGAACTAGCCAAAGAGCTGGGAAAATCTCCTGCTGAAGCGGTGGTGGATCTCATTATTGAGGATGATAGCAGAATCCAGGTGGTATACTTCTCCATGAGCGAAGCAAACATCCTCAAAAAAGCAGCCATCCCTTGGGTAAGCTTTTGCTCTGATGCAGGGTCTTACACAAATGAGGGTGTTTTCCTGAAACAGAGTACCCATCCCAGAGCTTACGGTTCGTTTATCCGTGTTTTAGGAAAATTTGTCAGAGACGAGAAGATTATGCCAATGGAAGAAGGAATTCGAAAGTTGACCTCTCTGCCGGCGACCAACCTAAGGATCAAAAACCGTGGACTTTTGAAAGAAGGCTATTTTGCAGATGTTGTGGTTTTCGACCCCGCCGAGGTACAAGACAAGGCCACCTTTCAGAGACCTCATCAATATGCCGTTGGCATTGAACATGTGTTTGTCAATGGGGGTCATGTACTAAAAGACGGGGAGCATACGGGAGCTACCCCTGGCAGGTTTGTCAAAGGACCAGGATGGACGGGTAGCAGCAAGTAACGCGCTCTTTGGTTCAAACATCATAGTCCTTCGTTCCCGATCGCCCAAACAATTTGATCGGCTTTTGTATTATCAGAGCGACCAAATTTTTAGTTTCGCATCAAAATTGTAGACATGAAACCAGCAATTCGAGTAGGATACGGGTACGACGTTCATGCCCTCGCAGAGGGAGTTGATTTTTGGCTTGGCGGCATCAAAATTCCACATTCGCATGGAGCATATGGTCATTCCGACGCCGACGTGCTTATCCATGTCATTTGTGATGCATTACTGGGTGCCGCAAATCTGAGAGACATTGGATTTCATTTTTCAGATCAAGATCCGGCTTACAAAGGAATTGACAGTAAAATCTTGTTGAAGAAGACGGTAGCCTTACTTTCTGAAAAAGGATACAAAGTGGGAAACGTAGATTCAACCATTTGTCTTCAGAAACCAAAAGTTAATCCCCACATCCCTGAAATGAAAAGCGTCCTTGCGGAAGTCATGGGACTACCGGAAGATGACATGTCCATTAAAGCGACAACCACGGAAAAGTTAGGCTTTGTTGGAAAAGAAGAAGGAGTTGCAGCGCATGCAGTCGTGTTGATCTATAAAGACTAGACGCCTTCAGCGACCAAAAATCTAGTTCAAGGCAAGTATCAAATCGATTTAGCTTTTTCCCAGTAGGCATCCATCTCAGGAAGGGTCATCTCTTCGAGACGTTTACCATCTTTTTTGGACTCCATCTCAAGAAACTGAAAACGCTTGATAAATTTCTTGTTCGTGCGCTCCAATGCCTCTTCCGGATTGATTTCGACGAAACGTGCATAGTTGATAAGGGAAAAAAGGAGGTCGCCAAACTCTGCGCTTTGCTTTTGGGGGTCGGTCTCTTCACGAAATTCATTCATTTCCTCCTGTACTTTATCCCAAACTTGCCCTTGATGGTCCCAGTCGAAACCAACTCCCCTGGCCTTTTCCTGTATACGCATGGCTTTCACGAGCGCTGGTAGAGAGGTCGGCACTCCTCCAAGAACCGATTTATTGCCTTTCTCTTGTAGCTTAATCTTCTCCCAGTTGGCCTTTACAGCTTCCTCATCTTCCACATCCACATCTCCGTAAATATGCGGATGTCTCCGGATCAGCTTATCGCAAACTCCGTTGAGCACATCGGTGACGTCGAATCGCCCCTTTTCGCTTCCTATTCTGGCATAGAAGACCAAATGCAGCATCAAATCTCCAAGTTCCTTCTTGATTTCATCAAGATCCTTCTCTATGATGGCGTCAGATAGTTCGTACGTCTCCTCGATGGTGAGGTGGCGTAAGCTTTCCATGGTTTGTTTCTTATCCCAGGGACAGTTTTCCCGGAGTTCATCCATGATGGTGAGCAATCGGTCAAAGGCAACGAGTTTTTCCTCACGATTCGGATCCGGTTCAGCCAGTGGTTTTTGCATAACGTAAGTTACATCAGTGCTTTGTAGCCTTCAAAATGATCTTTCTTATTTAATTATTCTTTTGACGTTGAATTTTCTGTCGTTACAATACGTTGTTATTTTTGTACCAAAATCCAGAAGCGATGCAAGTAGTATTTTTAGGGATCGGAGTTTTTGCACTTTTTTTTGTTGGACTTTCTATTCGAATCCTGCTAAAAAAAGATGGCGAATTCAAGGGTACTTGCGCTTCTCAAAATCCATATCTAAACAAAGACGGAGCCGCATGTGGATTCTGTGGCAAAACTGTGAAGCCAGGGGACCATTGTGCCAATCCAGATTCTGAAGTAAACAAAGTGTTGGCTAAGTTCTAACGACGCAATACTCAGCCTTCTACATTCGTTCACCTATCGTTATTTTCGCACCGCTTAAACACTAATCACCTTGACGTTAATAAAATCTATAGCAGGCCTCCGTGGTACTATTGGAGGCAAAGCAGGAGACAACCTGTCGCCACTTGATGTGGTAAAGTTTTCCGCAGGCTACGGTGCCTGGCTTTTGGAAAACCATGATGACCATGTCACTGTCATTCTAGGACGGGATGCCCGACCTTCGGGCGCATCTTTTGCACAACTGGTATCCAACACATTGATCAATCAAGGCATCCATGTGGTTGACCTAGGGCTAAGTACCACTCCAACTGTGGAAATGGCCGTTCTAGCCGAAAGCGCTCAGGGAGGAATCATCCTAACCGCAAGTCACAACCCTGCAGGATGGAATGCACTCAAATTGTTGAATGAGCACGGAGAGTTTATCTCTGGAACCGACGGTGCCAGGGTTTTGGAACTTGCCGAGTCGGACATTTCTTTCGCCCCAACACCAAAGTTTGGCACCTACTCCCAAAACGACACTTACATTGCGTATCACATCAAAGAGGTACTAAACCACCCGCTAGTCGATGTAGAAGCCATCAAAGAGGCAGAGTTAAAAGTGGTGGTGGACGCTGTGAACAGTACGGGAGGGATTTCGATCGTACCTCTTCTTAAGGAATTAGGTGTTGAGGTAAAAGAGCTCTATTGTGAGCCAAATGGGAACTTTCCTCACAATCCCGAACCACTTCCCGAAAACCTGCAACAGATCAGTAGCGAACTAAAAAATGGACAGTTCCACCTTGGAATCGTTGTAGATCCAGATGTGGATCGCTTAGCACTATTGACAGAAGACGGAGAGCCTTTCGGCGAGGAGTACACTTTAGTAGCAGTGGCTGACTACGTGCTTTCACATAGAAAAGGCAGTACCGTTTCAAACCTATCTTCCAGTAGGGCACTTAAAGACGTGACCGAAAAACATGGATGTACACATTATGCCTCTGCCGTCGGCGAGGTGCACGTGGTCGCTAAAATGAAGGACAAGAATGCCGTAATTGGCGGAGAAGGCAATGGCGGGGTCATCGTTCCCGAATTGCATTATGGGAGAGATGCTTTGGCCGGGATCGCCCTATTTCTTTCTCACCTGGCACACTTTGGCAAAAGTGCTACGATGCTCAGGGCCAGGTATCCCAACTATCACATATCCAAGAACAAGATTGAGCTGACCAACGAAATAGACGTTGATGGCGTTCTAGATGCGATCAAAGAGAAATACAAAAGCAATCCCATCGATTTGACCGATGGGGTGAAAATTGAATTTGATAAGGAATGGGTGCAATTGAGAAAGTCAAATACAGAACCGATAATTCGTATCTTTGCCGAATCCGAAAGTCAGAGTACTGCTGAGCATTTAGCTCAAAAGCTGATTATGGATATCAAAGAAGTTATTTCTACCTAACCCGATGCGCAATGAACATTTATCTTGATAACGCCGCCACCACCCCTATTGATTCGGCAGTTTTCGAGGCCATGAAGCCGTACATGATGGAACTCTTTGGCAATCCATCGTCCATTCACTCCCACGGTCGCAAAGTGCGTTCGGCAATTGAACAATCAAGAAAAAAAGTAGCAGATCTGCTACATGTTTCTCCTGCAGAAATCTTCTTTACCTCTGGAGGAACGGAGGCAGACAATACGGCAATTCGCTGTACAGTCAGCGAAAAAAACATCAAACACATTATCACCACAAAAGTGGAGCATCATGCTGTATTGCATACAGTAGAGACCTTAGCACAGCGAGGTGTAGCGGTGACGTACCTGGACTTGGATGATAACGGACTTATCGACTATGATCAACTAGAGGAGCTTCTTAAAGCCAATCCCAACACGTTGGTTTCTCTTATGCACGGCAACAATGAAATTGGCAACTTACTTGACTTAGAGAAGGTCGGTGAGCTATGCCAAGCATACGATTCCTACTTTCATTCAGACACTGTGCAAACAATGGCGCACTATGTGCACGATTTAGGAACGCTGAATCTCGACTTTGCCGTAGGTTCCGCACACAAGTTTCACGGACCAAAGGGAGTCGGTTTTCTTTACATAAATCACAAGAATAAAATCCACCCGTTTATTCATGGTGGTGCGCAAGAGCGAAATATGAGAGGCGGGACTGAAAATGTTTATGGTATTGTTGGCTTAGCCAAAGCCATGGAGATCGCGTATTCGGGAATGGATAACCATCGGAAGCATATCGAAGGCCTGAAAAGTCACATGATTTCGAAGTTAAAAGAAACTGTGGAAGGCATTGCTTTTAATGGTGTTTCGGACGATTTACAAAAAAGTCTCTACACCGTACTTAACGTGTGTCTTCCGGCTTCGGAAGACAATGACATGTTGTTGTTCAACCTCGACATTGACGGGATCTCCGTTTCCGGCGGAAGCGCTTGTTCCAGTGGTTCCAGCATTGGGTCACATGTCTTGGCGGAGCTAAACCGTGATCAAAACCGAGGAGCGGTGAGATTTTCTTTTAGTAAAAACAATACTTTAGAGGAGATAAATTACACGGTAGAGAAACTGGCCAGTCTTTACCAACCTCAAACTGTTTAACGATGAGAATACTTGGGCAATCCATCACCAAGAATGATTTTGTACACATCATACCAAGATTGATCGTGGTCTTTATCATTGGTCAAACACTGCCATTTAAATACACTGGGCATCCCGATAGCGTGTGGATCTTTGAGCAAATGGGCTGGGAACCTTATGGGCGGTACTTGATCGCGATTTTGGAAACCACTACTGTGATTCTGCTTTTGACACGATGGTACATCATGGGAGCAGTCATGTCTTTGAGCTTGCTCAGCGCTGCCAATTTCATGCATTTTACCCGCCTGGGTTTTGAGCTCAATGGTGATGGTGGCTTTCTTTTTAAGATGAGCATTGTTGTTATTCTGTGCTCTTTAATGATTGTCATTGTTTGGAATCGAAGCCGAAAGAAAACGCAGGCCACTCATTTTGATTTCGATGTTCCAACGGAGGAGGAGTAACCCTAGCATCCAAACAAACCAAGCTGGCTTTTAATTGACATGAACCGATGGGTTTTCATGGTTGTTTTGCAGGCTACGATCGTCTTCACTAGCATCGGGCAAGCTCAGCATGGTCAAAACACGGAGCGCTTTTCTTTGGTAAATAGTCAAACACACGAACTAACAACCTCAGCGCCCATCACGGCCGTAGCCATCAAATGTGATTGTGATGCTGCTTTCAGCATTGTACTCAAAAGACAATCTTATCTAGTTCCTCGAGATCCTGATTCGCCAACACCGACGTACTTTTTATCCCTCCCAGCACCTACCAATGACTTCCGAATTGAAGTAGATGATGAATCAGTCTATGATCTGTTTCTTATTTACAGTGGAGATGCGCCCGACGTAGGTATGGCGCAAGGCAATTTCAGATCGAATGCGTGCTTCGAACCTTTATACTCGGTACCGCAATCAGAGTGGCGAACGGGACTTCCTGCTCCTACCTACACACGGTCTTTTCATGAGGTAAATCACAACATTGTGCATCACTCGGCTGGTTCAAATGTCAGCACGGACTTTGTGCAGATCGTGAGAGACATCTACATTTTCCATACGGAGGTAAACGGATGGTCGGATATCGGGTACAACTATTTGATCGCGCAAGATGGCACTATATTCAGTGGAAGAGACCCGGATGGAGGTAGCCAGGACGCAGTTAGAGGTGCACACTTTTGTGGCCAAAACTCAGGAACCCTAGGCATTTGCTTATTGGGCAACTACGAAACTGCGACACCCTCGTCACAAGCATTGACCTCACTTGAATCGCTCCTCACCTATCAGTTGTTGGCTCAGGAGCACGACGCCTTTGCGAGCTTTAGTCATCCAGTTGGGATACTTGGCGCAATCGCAGGTCATCGAGATGGCTGCTCTACCTTATGCCCAGGTGAGAACATGTATTCAATGCTTAATGAATTAAGGACGAACGTGGCAACCCAAATCGACCGCTGCGACCCGTTTATTCCTTTATCGGTACAGGTAGATTCTACCCTGGTAAAAGTTGGAGATTCCGTACACTTTGAAGCCTTGGGAAGCTATGACGATTTTCAATGGTTCTTTCAAGGTGCCTTTCCTTCCACTACAAGAGGAAAACAGGCGGTGGCTACCTACAACAAACCAGGAACCTATGATGTCCGGGTACTTGGATTCAATGAGGGGCAAACGGATACGTTGACGCTTCCATCTTTCATTCAATCCAGCACGTTTATGAAAGAACCCATTGTTTTTCCCAATCCTTTGACTCCTGATAGAATGCTCTACATTGATAGTCAGGAAGAGATAAACGAGGTACTGCTGAGAAGCACCAGTGGACAAGTACTGATACGTGAAAAATCAGCAGCAATTGATCTGAATGGACTTTTGTCCGGTGTCTACGTTCTCTACATACATACGCCCTCACAGATAACCGTAAGAAAAATATGGCTTCCGTAAACCTTAGTCTTGTAGAGCTTTCACATCCGGTACTGGCAGTGACACCGTGAAAACAGAGCCTTCCTCGATCTTGCTTTCTACCGTCAGAGAACCCTTGTTGAGCGCTACGAACTCATTGACTAACTGTAAACCGAGACCCAAACCTGTTTCTCCTTCTGTCCCATACGACCGCTTCTCTTTGACGCTAAACAGCTTTTCCACTTGCGCTTCAGTCATTCCAATTCCGGTGTCATGAACCTTCACATGCACCAAAGAGTTCTTGGTCTCTGCATCCACCCAGATCTTTCCACCTGATTCGGTAAACTTCAGCGCATTCCCCACGAGGTTTCGGAAGATAGTCATGGTGCTATCCTTATCGGCCATAACAAAAAGAGACCTCCCGATTTCGTTGGAAAGCGAAATACCTTTTGCAGTAGCTGACGTCTCAAATATCCCGAGCGTTGTCTCCAAAACCTGATTGATATCCAAGGGTACTGGATGGTACGGCACTTGCCCCTGCTGTTGCACAGCCCAACTGAGTAAATTATCTAAAAGTTCAGAAATGGAATTCGCCGAATTATCAATCAAATCGGTCATCTCCGTTAATTCCTGGTAGGACTGCTGTTTGAGGTACCCACGTATCATGCCACTGATTCCTAGAAAGGCACTTATAGGACCTCTAAGGTCATGAGACACAATGGAGAAGAATTTGTCTTTCGTGGCGTTAAGTGCTTCCAGCTTAACCGCTAATCTTTTCCTTTTTAGGTAGGCTCGATAGTAGTTGACTAGAAAAATTCCTGACAGCAGCGCAATGATCGCCATGGCAATTGCCAACACTTGACGATTTTCTTTTTGCTGAGTGGCCAAATCCACCTCAATCTGTTTAAGGTTGATTTCGTAATCCGCTCGCTGATTAGCCAAGGCCTTAATAATGTCCTCATTGGCAATAGAGTCTCGCATAGCGATGTACTGCCTGAGATATACATATGCGCTATCTCTTACCTCTTGCTGGTGAAAAATTTGACTAAGTATTTTGCTTGCATCCCTGACTTGCTCCCTAAGGTCAAGACTGGAGGCCATCTTAACTCCCTTGCTCAGATGATAAGCGGCATTTCGATAATCATTTTGCGTATAATAGATATTACCAAGTTGGTTGTGATAGTCAGCCATACCATATGTATCGCCCAGGGGCACCAATAGGTCTATCGCATGTTCCAGATCTGTTATAGCACTTTGTACGTCCCCAGTCTTCCATTTCACCAAGGCCCTATTACCGATCGTATAAGCAATGCCAATTTTGGAATTTGCAGCTTGAAACAGTTCCTCCGCTTCATCGTAATACATCAAGGCAGTGTCATACTCCGCTACTGTGTAGTAATCATATCCCGTGTTTAACAGTGCCATTCTAAGAAAAGGGTCGCCAATCGCTCTGAAGAGATCAATCGCTTTGGTATTGTATGTTAACGAATTCTGAATATCTGAGGATGATCCGTACGTCGTAGCAATTTCTGTATATGAATTTGCCAGCTCAGATGAATCATTGATTGCTGTAGCCAAGCTTGCTGATTGGAATAAAAAGTTCAAAGACTCTTCAAGCTTACCTGTCAGTCGATACGAAACACCTTTTAGATGAAGCCCTTTTGCTCTAAACCTTAGTTCATTGATTTTATCTGCCAATGCGATGAGACTGTCGGAATACTGCACAGAAAGTTCTGGATCTGGATGCAAACGGGCAATGTCATAGTACATCTGGAGTCTGGCGGAGTCTCCTTGCACTATTTGCAAATTTCTTATGAGGCTATCTGCACGAGCCTGATTTTGGCCAAAACCCAGACTTGATCTCAGAATTAATAAAGATGTGATAAAGATGAGGCTAGGTGAATAGCTATTCTTAGCCATCACCCGTTACTTTGATTTTTGGATCTACATCTAGCGAGGCACCATCGGATTCGAAGCTTATAGTATACTTAGGCTCGTCTCCTATAATGGCATCCGGCTTAATGCGCCCAAACCATAGTTTCCCTCCAAACTTCTGCGTGGGAACCTTATCAAAATCGGTGAGATCCGGAAAATCAATATTGGTTATTTTGTCAATGCCTGGTCCTGCAAACCAAATTACCATCTCATTCTGCTTTGGGTAGCCTGTTACGGTATCTGGAAGTACCTCATTCCAGGTTTCGTCATTATCAGAATAATATAGTTTACCGTTTCGGTATGCTAGAATGTTTACAACGGAGTATTGTGCCATAATCTTAATTGGTTAGTGAATTTTGGTTGAAAATTGGTAACAAACCCTCAATATAACGGATAAAACCGTTTTTGACTCATCAATTGATAATATTCCAGGAATTTTATTTTTCAACCAACTGCTGTAGGCAGTCGACCCATTTTTCCTCTGCATTCAGACTAGGAACCAAGTCCCACTGTTCACCTCCGGCTTCCATGAAGTCTTCTTGATACTCTTCCCCTACTTCAATGGTAGTCTCCAAACAATCCGAAACAAAGGCAGGTGAGAAGGCCAACACTTTGGTTTTCCCATTTTTCGCAAGCTCCTTAAGGACGTCTTCCGTGTATGGCTTTACCCAGGGATCCTTTCCTAATCGGGATTGGAAACAAACCGTATAGTCCTCCTCTTTAATCCCCAACTCCTTAGTCACCAATCGTGTCGTTTCAAAGCACTGCGCGCGGTAGCAAAACCGATTTTTTTCTGTTAGCCTACCACAGCAACTGCCCAATTGGCATTGCTTCCCATAGGAAGCTTTTCGAATCTGTCGCTCGGGCAAGCCATGGTAACTAAAGACAAAGTGATCGTACGCACTTTGTTCCATGAGCTTACGCCCCTGATCCACAATGGTGTCAATGAATAATTGCTCTTCAAAAAATTGAGAGGTAAACTTAATGTCCTGAATTACCTGCCAGTTCTTGGTAATCTCCATCACTCTGTCGATTACTGAACCGGTAGTAGCGGAGGCATACTGCGGAAAAAGTGGAATGACATGGATGGAGCTCACTTCCTCCTTCATTTCGTCCAATACACCTTTTAAAGATGGACTTTGGTACCGCATTGCAAACTTTACTACATATTCGTCTCCGAGTTTCTTTTGCAACAATTCCGTAATATCCTCTGTATAATACTTCAAAGGTGAACCTCGCTCGTCAAAAAGTTTTCGATATTCTGCGGCCGACTTTGGCGCCCTAAAGGGAGCGATAATTCCATTGACCAGCAGCCATCGGGGGAGGGCAGGAATATCTATGACACGCTTATCGGATAAGAACTCCCGAAGATATTTTCGAACATCTGAGGTTTTTGTAGAATCCGGGGTCCCAAGATTCACCAGTAAAATCCCTTTTTTCTTCATAATATATTGGCCTCCCAAATGATGATCCCGTAGACGATAAATCTAACGAACCGAAACAGGGAAATCCACAAGTACTTTTTGAATGAATAATGAACAGAGCCAACTAACATTGCAATTCCGGAAAAAGGCAGTGGCGTGAGCGCTGCAACAACCACCAAAAAACCTCCGTAGTTGTTCAAATGTTTTTCAAATCGACCAAAGACGCGCTTTTTCATTTGTCGGTAGAACTGGGTGTTCTTTAGGTAAGCACCAATGCCAAAACCAATGACGCCTGACACATAGGATATTGATGAAAGCGCGATGACATTATTCACATAATTGAACAACAGACCACTACGCAAGGACCAAATCATGAAAAACTCTGGTGGAATGATGCCAAAAATAGTTTCAGAGGCTAAAAAAATGAGGTAGATGACTGTTGGCTGATCATACACCGGACCTAAGACGCTCTCCAATGTAAAATCATAATTTTTCCTAAGGTATAAATAGCCAAAAACGATGACTGCAAGCCATGCCAGCCCCTTGGCAAGGTTGCTCAGTAGAAACTTGTTCTTATCGGGAAGTGGTTTTTGGTTCTCTTTGGTCATTACTTTGGAGCTAAACAGGAGAGTCGAGCTTATTGTTCATCCGGGACAGTCACTGGCTTTTTTGCCCGTTTGCTTTGATTGAAGCTTACGTTCCAATACGGATCTTCGAGATCGGTATACCTGCCGTGAAATTGCGTAAGCATGATCTTTACTGCATAATTAAGCCGATTGGTGGCATCCATGAAATAATCTTGTCTGTTTTGCGGGTGGTGGATAAAAAACTTTATGATCGGGAATGTACATGTTCTGAGATCTCCCAAAATCCTTCGAACATCCGGCTTTTCCTTCTCTAAGGCATTGATTGCTTTGCTTGCGCATCGGCCAATGCCTTTGACCAGACCGACATACAGTGGACTTACTGGAGAATCGATTTCTTTGATTTCATCGATGGTCTCAATGCAAAAGGCCTTCAGGATTCGAAGCGGTGGTAAACTGGAACTCACCTCCGTAAATACATCTGGTTGCCATAAGATTTCTCGAAAAGTAAATAGTGACGGCAATAATTCGGTATCAAAATTTTCATCTTTTTTCAAAAGATGCATCATTTCCAATGTGATGTTTTGAATTTGCACTTTCCCTGCATTCAGTGAATAGAACCACCCTTTTTCTTCCTTTTCAGTAAGGAGTAAAAAATTCCATATTTCGGTAAGTGCGATTTTCATCTCATCGTAATTCGATCATCCAAAATAATACAATGCACAATACATAAGGGCTATTCCAATGGGTTTTCCTAATTTTCAGCAAGTGAAAAAACAATGGGTATTCGGTATGGAGCCTGATCCTCAGGCAGTAGATGAATTGAGTAGTTCAATTAACGTGAACCATTACTTGTCAAAAATATTAATACAACGTGGCATCGATACCTTCCAAAAAGCCAAGAACTTCTTCAGACCTTCCCTTAGCGACTTGCATGATCCGTTCTTGATGAAAGGAATGGATGCCGCCGTCAACCGATTGACTGAGGCCGTCTTCAATCAGGAAAAAATTCTTATCTACGGTGATTACGACGTTGATGGGACTACCTCCGTCAGTTTACTTTATCTATTTCTCCGAGAATTCACAGATCAATTGGAATACTACATTCCCGACAGGTACACGGAGGGCTACGGCATTTCGGAAAAAGGGGTCTCCTATGCGATCGACCACGAGTTTCAACTCATCATTGCGCTTGATTGCGGGATAAGGGCAATAGATCGTGCCAAACAGGCCAAAGCTGCAGGCCTAGATCTGATTATCTGCGACCACCACCTTCCCGGTAAGGCACTTCCGGATGCGCTGGCTATTCTTGATCCGAAACAAGCAGACTGCGCCTACCCTTTTAAAGAACTTTCGGGGTGCGGAGTAGGCTTTAAACTACTGCAAGGTTTTTGTCAGCAAAACACGATTGAAAAAGAAAAGCTCTTCAACTACCTTGATTTAGTTGCTGTCAGCATTGCAAGCGACATTGTCCCAATCGTAGAAGAAAACAGAATACTCACCTATTTCGGTTTGAGAAAGCTTAACGAGACGCCGTCTGCTGGACTGAAATCCCTACTCGAAGTCACGGGAAAGAAAAACAAGTTCAACATCTCAGACGTCGTATTTTCCATTGGTCCCAGGATCAATGCAGCTGGAAGGCTTACCCACGCAAAAGAGTCTGTGCGTCTGTTGATCGACGACGGCCAGGAATCTTCCAAGTTTGCAAATTTGCTCAACAGCAGAAATATGGAACGCCGTGAGTTTGATCAAAGCATCACGGCTGAAGCATTGGAAATGATTGGAAATCTTCCAGAAGATCAGCATTCCACAGTCCTTTTCAAAGAGGACTGGCACAAAGGCGTCATTGGGATTGTGGCGTCTCGCTGCATCGAACACTACCATCGACCCACTATTATTTTAACGGAATCTGAAGGAATGGCCACCGGCTCGGCAAGATCAGTGGATGGATTTGACGTTCATGCAGCCATTGGTAGATGCAGTGACCTGCTTGATCAATTTGGAGGTCATACACACGCGGCCGGATTGAAGCTTCCACTCCAAAATGTGGAGCGTTTTATCAAGAAGTTTGAGCAGGTTGTACGCGAATCTATCCTGCCGGAACAATTGATTCCAAAGGTGGAAATTGACACGGAAATACCACTTGATTTTATCAGTTTCAAGAGCTTGAGTGTGATCAATCAAATGGCCCCATTTGGACCGAAAAACCTAGCCCCGCTCTTTGGCACAGAAAATGTAGTAGTGGATTCCATCCCAAAGACGCTTAAGGAGAAGCACCTAAAAGGCTCCCTGCGGGATAAAGAAGGTAAAAAGAGATATGAATTCATTGGATTCGGTATGGCCGATCATTTGACTAATATCCGCATTGGCGAACCATTTCAAATTGCGTACCACGTAGAAGAAAACAACTACAGAGGGAATCGAACAATTGTTCTCAACCTAAAGGATATTCGATTTGATGCATAACTTGCAGATCGATCTATGGAATTACGAGCGGAACATCTTATCAAGAAGTACAAAAAACGGAAGGTCGTCAATGACATTTCTGTGAAAGTGAATCAAGGTGAAATAGTGGGCTTACTTGGTCCAAATGGTGCCGGCAAAACCACCTCGTTTTACATGATCGTGGGTCTGATCAAGCCCAATGAAGGAAACATCTACCTTGATGATCAAGATGTCACAGATCTTCCGATGTATAAACGTGCCCAACGCGGAGTAGGCTACCTGGCACAAGAAGCCTCTGTTTTCCGAAAACTCAGTGTCGAGGACAATATCCTCGCTGTGCTGGAAATGACCAACCTCTCCAAAAAAGAGCAAAAGGAAAAGGCAGAAAGTCTGCTTGAGGAATTCAGTTTGACCCATGTACGAAAGAACCTGGGCCAGGTCCTTTCCGGAGGTGAACGAAGGCGAACAGAAATTGCCAGAGTTCTCGCGGTGGATCCAGCGTTTGTTTTACTGGATGAGCCCTTTGCAGGAGTAGATCCCATTGCGGTCGAAGAGATTCAAACTATCGTAGCCCAACTAAAGAATAAAAACATTGGCATCCTCATCACAGATCATAATGTAAATGAAACACTCTCCATCACGGATAGGGCTTACCTGATGTTCGAAGGGAAGCTTCTGAAAGCTGGCACCGCTGAAGAGCTGGCAAATGACGAGCAAGTGCGAAAGGTCTACCTTGGTAAACACTTTGAACTCAAGCGAAAGATCTAACTCTTTTGAGTGGGATAATTTGAAATTGTAAATCCTCTTTTTAGTTTTCCATCATGGAAATATTCAGCTCCATCTTATCCTGGGTCATGAAAAAGCGCATTCATCAGATTGAGCTTTTTATGAAGTACCCAAGTGAGGTACAACATGAGCTGTTAGAAGAGCTGCTTAAAAAAGCCAAGAAAACAGATTACGGAAAGCAGTATGGATTCGACTCGATCGAGAATTTCGAGCATTACAAGGCACGCGTACCTGTCGTTTCCTACGAAGATCTGTTCCCGTCCATTGAGCGGTTGATGAAGGGCGAGCAGAACGTCTTGTGGCCTACGGAGATCCGTTGGTTTGCCAAGTCGTCAGGAACGACCAACGCACGAAGCAAATTTATTCCGGTTTCAAATGAGGCACTGGAGGACTGTCACTACAAGGGCGGTAAAGACTTACTTTCAATATACTTCAACAATTACCCCGACGCACGTATGTTTTCTGGGAAGGGATTGGTGATCGGTGGCAGTCATCAGCTCAATCAGTTCGATGAAAATTCTAAGTCTTATTACGGGGACGTCTCCGCAGTGCTTTTAAAAAACCTACCATGGTGGGCCCAAATGGTCCGCACGCCAAGCCTGGATATCGCCCTGATGGACGAGTGGGAAGAGAAAATTGATAAAATGGTGCAAATAACCTCCAATGAAAACGTCACCAATATTTCAGGTGTGCCAACTTGGATGATCGTTTTATTGGAGAAAATGCTGGAGTTCAAAGGGGTAAACGACGTATTGGACATTTGGCCGAACCTTGAGGTTTTCTTCCACGGGGCAGTGTCATTCACACCCTACAGAGAACTATTCAAAAAGCTAATCCCCTCCTCTAAGATGCGTTACATGGAGACCTACAACGCATCGGAAGGTTTCTTCGGCATCCAGGATTTGACGGACCGCAATGAAATTTTGCTCATGCTCGACTACGGGATATTTTATGAGTTTATCCCCTTTGAGGAGCTTGAGGAGGATGATCCCAAGACCTTGTGCTTGGATGAGATAGAAGTGGGAAGGAACTATGCCGTGATCATCACTACAAATGCAGGCCTCTGGCGATATAAAATTGGTGATACGGTCACCTTTACAAGCGTCAACCCGTATCGGATTAAGATTTCAGGTCGAACAAAGCACTTCATCAACGCCTTTGGGGAAGAGCTAATCATTGAAAATGCAGAGGTCGCCATAGCAGAGGCATGCAAGAAAACCGAAGCGATCATTGACAATTTCACAGCTGGACCCAGGTACCTTGGTGAACGCAATAAGGGGGGACATGAATGGATTATCGAGTTCGCTTCTGAACCCAACGACCTCGAGCGATTTACCAAACTGCTTGACGAAAAACTCAGAGAAATCAACTCCGATTACGATGCTAAGAGGTATAAAGACATTGCACTAATAGAGCCAGTCGTACATACCGTCCCTCCAGGTACATTTTACAATTGGATGAAGGCAAAAGGGAAACTTGGAGGGCAACATAAAGTGCCACGCCTCGCAAATAATCGTGAATATCTAGATGAGATACTTAGCTTTATGGTATGATTGTAGAATGAAATAAGCTATGTGAAACGATTGAAATAAGGTACCGTAGCTTTTCACAACTCTTAAACGCATCAACTCACTCATGGAAAACAAAAGCAACAATATCGGATTATTCAACAATCTGAAAACAGACTTATCTGCATCCCTGGTCGTATTTTTAGTTGCAGTACCTCTTTGTTTGGGCATTGCGCTTGCTTCAGGTGCTCCCTTGTTTGCGGGTATTATTTCCGGTATTGTGGGTGGTATTATTGTGGGACTTATTAGTGGTTCCCAGGTAGGTGTAAGTGGCCCGGCTGCAGGACTCACAGTCATCGTGCTCGGCGCCATTCAAGACCTTGAGACCTACCCTGTTTTTCTCGCTGCCGTCGTGGTGAGCGGTATTATTCAAGTGGTTCTTGGGTTTGCCAAAGCAGGGATTATTGGATACTACTTTCCTTCTTCCGTGATAAAAGGGATGCTTTCGGCAATCGGAATTATCATCTTCTTGAAGCAAATCCCGCATGCATTCGGGTACGATGCTGATCCGGAAGGTGATTTAGAGTTCTTTCAGCCTGATGGTGAAAATACGTTCTCCGAATTGTTTACGATGATCGATTATGTGAGCTATGGCGCCACAATCATCTTTGCTGTCTCTATGGCCATTTTGATCTTGTGGGAGCAGAAGTTCATGAAGAAAATTAAGCTCTTTCAAGTTGTGCAGGGACCACTGGTCGCCGTTATCGCAGGGATTCTAGTCAATCTCTCCTTCACCGGCTCAGGATTGCATGTGGATGAAACACACATGGTTAGCTTACCTGTCGCTGCTTCCCTAGGTGAGTTCTTCAACCAATTTACCCTATTTGATCCTTCAGCACTTTTTAGAAAAGATGTGCTCATCGCCGGTGCTACCATTGCAGTAGTAGGGTCACTTGAAACGCTCTTGTGTGTGGAAGCAACGGATAAACTTGATCCGCTAAAACGCATCACACCTACCAACCGAGAGTTAATAGCCCAGGGAGCCGGAAACGCAGTCTCAGGTATCATTGGCGGTCTTCCGGTAACACAGGTAATCGTACGAAGCTCAGCTAATATCCAGTCAGGCGGTCGTACAAAGCTTTCAGCGATTTTCCACGGGATTTTACTACTCTCCTGTGCCATACTGATCCCAGACATTTTGAACCTTATTCCATTGTCATGCCTTGCAGCTATCTTGATTTTGGTAGGATACAAGCTTGCTAAACCTTCCATTTTCAAGCAAATGTGGGCGGGAGGAAGAGATGTGTTCATTCCATTTATGGTGACCGTCGTGGGAATTATCTTCACCGACCTGCTTATTGGCATCGTTTTAGGACTCATCGTTGGCATCTTCCAGGTATTGTACAATAACTTCAAGAAGCCTTACGAAGTCAGAACTTTCAAAGAGAATGGCGAAGATGTACTCCACCTGGAGTTATCTGAAAACTTGACCTTCCTAAGCAAGGCCAGCATGATCGATACGGTAGCGCATATTCCGGATAATACGTCTATACTAATCGACGCGACTAGATCTCACTATATCCACCCGGATATCATTGAGATCATCGAAGACTTTAAGAAAAATGCTGAGTATCGGAATATTAACATTGAAACCAAAGGCTTTGACCAGATGGGCACGGAGAATCAGGTTAAGGAACTGAAAAAAGTAACAAAAGAGCTGTAATCTTCAAGGGTTGACATTGTCTACGTAATGTCTCCATTTATCCAACACGGTGCTAAAATCACTTGGCAGGTCCGCTTCGATGAAAAGATCTTTTTTGGTAACGGGGTGCACAAAACCAAGCGTTTTGGCATGCAAGGCTTGCCTGGGCAGCTCCTTAAAACAGTTTTGAACAAACTGCTTGTATTTGGTGAAGACCGTCCCTTTAAGTATCTCCTTTCCCCCGTACATTTCGTCGCTGAACAAAGGATGGCCGAGGTATTTCATATGTGCTCTAATTTGATGTGTCCTTCCTGTTTCCAGATTGCACTGAAGCAGTGAGACATAGCGCAAATCTTCCAGCACTTTAAAATGGGTTATGGCATGCTTCCCAAAATCTGCTTCTGGAAAAGCTGTTGTAATTCTTCGATCCTTTAAACTTCGACCTACATGGACATCAATAGTCCCAGCGGTTTCTTCAGGGACTCCCCAAACCAATGCGATGTAGGTTCGCTCAATGGAATGGTCAAAAAACTGTTTTGCCAAGCCGTTCATTGCCGCTTCCGTTTTGGCTATGACCAGGAGCCCGGAAGTATCCTTATCGATACGGTGCACCAGTCCCGGCCTTCCATCATTGCCTTTCATCTCCGGAAGGTTTTGGAAATGAAAAGCAAGTGCATTGACCAACGTTCCCGACCAATTTTGATAAGCTGGATGTACTACCATACCCGCCGGCTTGTTGACCACAAGCAAGTGTTCGTCTTCCAAAACGATGTCCAATGGAATGTTCTCAGGTACTACCTCTTCGTCTCTTGGGGGCTCTGGAAAAAAAATGACGATCTTATCCCCTGGATGAACTTTGTAATTCGGCTTGACTTCAACGCCATTGACCTTAACAAACCCATCCCTAATTCCATTCTGCACTTTAGTTCTCGTGACATTTGGAACTCGATCCATCAGAAACTTATCAATACGGAGTAATTCCTGCCCATCATCTACCACGATATGGTGGTGCTCATACAATTCATCCTGATTTAAAGAATCATCCGTCATACATGTAAATTTAAGGGATGATCAAGGTTCCTACTCCGCTTCAGCGGCTTCATCACACGCTCCTCGAAGAAAAAGGAATAACGCTTTACGTAAAGCGAGATGATTTGACACATCCTGAAGTCATGGGAAACAAGTGGAGGAAGCTCAAATACAATGTCCGACAGGCCCAGGACCAAAACCTAACCACCTTGATCACCATGGGAGGAGCTTTCAGCAACCACATTGCCGCTACCGCAGCTGCGGCAAAACACGCAGGCCTGAAGTCTATTGGGATTATTCGTGGTGATGAATTGAATTCGAAAAGCAATCCAACGCTGCAGTTTGCATCAGCGCGTGGGATGGAACTGAGATTTGTACCACGTGAAGCCTTCCGGAACCTTAGACAAAATCCGGATAAGCTCAAAATGTCCAATCCTCAGGCTTACTTCCTGCCAGAGGGAGGGACAAATGAACTCGCCATTCAAGGCTGCAAAGAAATCATACAAGAAATCGAGGATGACTTCGACCTCATTGTGTGCCCCATAGGGACAGGAGGCACCTTTTGCGGCTTGGCCGCATGCATTACGTCTAAGCAACAGCTGCTTGGAATCAGCGCATTGAAGGGAGGTTTTATTCAAACTGAAGTCAATCAGCTCGCGCACTCTTATGGTATTTCTCTGCGAAACTGTACCATCAATGGGGATTATCATCATGGGGGCTACGCAAAAACAACGCCTCAACTGATCGATTTTATCAATTGGTTCAAAGAAAACTTCGACATTCAGCTAGATCCTGTTTATACGGGAAAGTCGTTTTTTGGCGTTTGGGATATGGTGAAAAAGAATA
>CAZQJU010000039.1:0-31446 GCA_964593185.1 uncultured Roseivirgaceae bacterium | reverse complement strand
GGATACAATGATACATCGAAAGCAAGCATCATAGGCCTCACGAGAACTTCGGCTGAAGCCCTCATTGTGCAAGCATGCGCTGCATTTGGATTAGAAGCCATTGAGGACCCGGCAAAAGAGCAAGGCTTGTTCGATCGCTCCGATAATGTGCGTTTTGCAGCCAAAGGAGTACCCGCCCCGACGTTTAGCATGGGATTCACAGCTTTTGATGAAGAGATTACCAAGTACTACCATCAGCCTACGGATGAACCTGAAACGCTGGATTACGAGTACCTGGAAAAGTTTTTCAAATCGTACGTCCTTGCCTGTCGCTTAATTGGAAATGCTGATACTGCTCCATTTTGGAATGAAGGAGATAAGTACCATCAGGCAGGTATGGAACTTTATAAAAAATAAAGGGGTCCCGTTTGGGATCCCCTTTACTTGGATTGGTAGTGAAAAGGAAATACTTAAATTTTTGTTGTGCCAAAAAGAATACCGAGAGTCCACTTCTGTAGTGAGATAGTTGGCAAACCATGGATTAAGCGAAAACCCTGAACCCCCGATAATCTTTTTAGATTAACCATCAACCTAATGAGATCAAGAATTTAATCTTAATCTCAGCAATGAAGTTACAAAGAAGAATACCTTCAAAATGCCGAGAGGACGACGGCAATATTTTCTAAAATACTGATAAACAGCAGGTTAAATAAATTTCTGTTTCAGATTGATACCCAAAAGTAGGTAGTGTTTTACCTAAAAACAGGTAGGTCTAGAAACCGGTAATGCCGTTTTGAAATGCATATTTCACCAGGCCTACGGTATTTTTCGCATGTGTTTTCTTCATGAGGTTTTTCCGATGTGTTTGGATGGTCTGCTCACTGAGAAAGAGCTTTTCACCAATCTCCTTCATGGTCAATTCCTGGCAGATAAGCTCGAGAATTTCTACCTCCCTGGCACTCACATGACCTGGGCGGATCCCATTGGGTTTATCCATGCGATCCTTTCGAATTTTTTTATGCAGCGCTTTGGAGACTAGCTTATTGTAGTAAAAGTCATTGTTGACCACAGACGTGATGGCGGTATGCACTTCATCTGGTTGCGCTTTTTTCAACAGATAGCTGTGGACACCAATTTCGATCAGATCAGAAATGGTCTGCAGCTCATCGTGCATGGAGATCATAATGATTTTTACGGGCGGGTATTTTGCAATGATTTGCTTGGCAGTATCCCAGCCATCTTGAACCGGCATCTCGAGGTCAAGTAGAACGAGATCAAAAACCTGCTCTTTTAACTTTGAAAGGGCTTCTTTTCCGTTTGAAGCCTCAGCAACCACCTCAACCTCATCAAAGGATTGAACCAACATCATCATCCCCTTTCTAAACAGGGTATGATCATCGGTCACAAGAATTCTAAGTTTCGGTTGGTCTGCCATGCGATCAACTCCTAATTTAGTCATTGACTTTAGTGAAAACCAATTTTATTTAGGGAGATCCGTGAAAGATTTATAAAGGGACAAT
The DNA here is from genome assembly GCA_964593185.1 of uncultured Roseivirgaceae bacterium. Taxonomy (GTDB): domain Bacteria; phylum Bacteroidota; class Bacteroidia; order Cytophagales; family Cyclobacteriaceae; genus Ekhidna. The sequence goes on along the minus strand of CAZQJU010000039.1, from coordinate 29,947 downwards.
CCGCAAATCTTCGGAATAGCTCATCTATATTTACATCTCCGAAATTAACGATCTAAGATATGGCAATGCTTATCCTCATTATTGTGCTCTTTGTTTCCGCGATTGCATGCGTATGGTTGCTACCTAACAAGAAGGTTAGCAAGCATGAAAGAGATCACATTTAGTTTTTCTTTTCCTTCTCTTTTCTAGCATTCACAAATGCCAATGCATGGCCAAATGCCACGAGTGTGATCACGATATTCACAAAAAGATTCACTCCGTCAGTAACAGCTGGGTTTGTTAGTTCCATTTTGCAATGTTTAGGATGCTAAGATAGGTGCTTTGAGCGCTTTCAACAATTTTCTGATGTCTAAATCATCGTTGTATACATGAGGTGAAACCCGAATGGCATCACCCCGATAGCTTACACTTACTTTGTTTCTCGCAAAGGAGTTTTTTACCTCGTTCATGTCCATTTTATTTCCCAGTCGAATTCCGAAAAGATGAGGTGATCTGAATGCAGGATTCTCAATGGTGTAGCCAAGACCAGTTATTTCCGGAAGCATGTCCGCCATTAGCTGCTCACAGTAGTTGTTTATGCTGGTTACCCCCCATCTGAGTAGTTGGTTAAGTGCCTCGTGGAGCATGGGAATTAAGATAAAATTGCTGTGCTCGCCGACCTCATACCTTAAGGCTAACGGGCGAAAGTTCTCTTCGTAAGAAACCAAACCCGAAAATTCTTCGCTGTTCACTCGATTCATCCAGCTATGCTCAATGGGATTTCCGTTATCGAACGCGGGACCATAGTAAGCCAGTCCAATTGCGTAGGGCCCCATGAGCCATTTGTAGGCTGCACAAATCAGTGCATCAGGCCTGAACTTTTGCACATCAAAAGGTAAGGCTCCAACGGATTGTGTCCCATCAATGATCAGTAAGCCTCCTACCTCATCTAGTTTTGCTCTGATCGCTTCAAGGTCAAAGAGTGTTCCATCTGCCCAGTGAACATGTCCCATGGCAAGAACTCGGGTCTCTGTGTTGATCGCTTCGAGAATTTTTTGGTTCCAGCTTTCACCCTTTTTTGCCGAATCAGATGGGCCAATAAACTCAACCTCAACCCCCTTGTTTTCCAAGGCAAGCCATGGGTAGACATTGCTCGGAAACTGCTCTTCAACCAAGAGAATCTTTCCGTCACTAAAAGGGAGGTTATTTGTCACATTTGCGATTCCGTACGATACAGAAGGTATAATGCAAATACGATCGGGAGAAGGGTTGTTGATCAACTGCGAAAACAATCCGCGAATGACTTCAGTTTCGTGGAAGAAATCTTCCGCTGTAATCTGATAGGGTTTTCGTTTGCTTTTCAAGCCTTTGATTCCAGCATTCTCAACTTTTTTCAGAAGAGGTGACATGTATGCACAGTTCAGATATGCATACTTTCGCTGGAGATTAAACTTATCACGCTGGCATTTCATTTCAAGATGGAAGTTAAATTATTTGAGTCGATTGAGGAGGCGCATCAAGTTTTAGTTGAAAATCAACCAAGACTGGTCAAAGCCAACGATCGGAACATTTGTGTGGTGCGAATCGAAGACCGTATAATCGCATTCTACAATGAATGCCCGCATTTAGGAGCTGATCTTCATTTGGGTCAAATCAATTATTTAGGCCAGATCGTCTGCCCACTGCACGCTTACAGATTTGAAACCAAAAACGGGGATCCAATAGAACGAGATTGTGATTCGCTGCACATGATTCCGCTCAAAATCAATGAGGCTGGGTTATACCTCTTGCTGTAGCGCTATCCAATCTTGAAAAACTTGACGACTCCCACGAGAAAATCCGCAATGGTTTGTGCAAGTTCGTTGCCAGATCCTCTGCCCACAATGTAAAGGACAAATAGAAAGTAAATACTTAGTAGCAGGTAAGATTTTCCTTTGCCGAAATAGTCGCCGCTGGTAAAGATCACCACGGCTAGCACCGTTAGAATCCAGAGGAGAAAGCGAAGTTCACTACTAAGATCTACAATTTCTGGAGGCATCTGCAATGGCCCATAGATAATGCAAAAAATGAAAAGTGGAAATCCTAATGCAAAGCAGATATCGAAAATGTTGCTTCCTAAAGCATTGGAGATCGCATCATCGTATTGCCCATTTTTAGCGTCTTTGATAGAAATGATGGTATCAGGGAAACTGGAAGCAGCTGAAGCCAAAATTAGCGCCACAAACATGACCGGAATATTGAGCCCACTGAATTCACCAAGTCCGGCAACGGTGTAGGTGTCAGAACCAATCCACTCACATGCCAGTACGAGGAAGTAACAAACAAGTGCAATGGACACAGTGGAGAAGATTAAAAGAGACCAGGCTCTAATACCACTGATGGCATTATTTCCAATGAAGATTCGCTCCAGATCAAACGTGATTAGGCCTTTAAGAAAAGGACCTTGAGGTTCTTGATCTTCTTCAAACACTTTTTCCTCCGAATTTTCTTCTTCTTCAGTTGCTTCGGCATTGTCTGTTTTCTTCATGGTCGTGAACATGTACACGATATATACCACGTACACGAGCATTAGAATCAGGCCGTGATACCAGTAAAGTGTGGAGCCACTGATTAGAATGAGAAAGATCAGTTCCGCAATGATCAACGCAATACCGTCCCGTAGTAAGACCTTTCTGGAAACATGAACCTTTTTGGTAAGCTTCATGCCGATCACCGCGAGTACGGCAACTGCTGGTATCACCATGCCATTGAAAATAGCACTACCGGCGGTGGTACCGATTCCGCCTGAGAAACCTATTGCGTCTTTTAAAATGAAGAGAAAAAACAGGGATGTGAATACCTCCGGCATTGAACTTGCAATCGCGTTGATTGTTGCACCTCTAACGCCTTCAGATAAATTTCTTCCGATATACTCCGAAGCAGTCATGAAACCATCTCCAGCTCTCCAGATTATGATGCAGCAAAAAGTAATGAGAAGAAGGGGTATTATTATGCCCATTTATTCTTTTTTTGTTAACGCAGATACTTTTTAATGGTGATATCTAAAGCTGGACAGGGGCGTAAATTAACAAAGAATACATTAGCCCGACATTTTATCTTCATCTTTTCATAAAAGAAATTTTATCGGTATATCTTCATCTGGAAATAATTTAAAGTAGGAAAGAAATGTATATCAACCTATCTGGGTTAAATATTTTGGTGACTGGTTCGAGCCGTGGAATTGGGAAAGCACTGGCCACAAAACTGGCTGAAGCAGGTGCGACCATAGCCATTCATTACAACAAGAACGTTCGGGAGGCGGAAAACCTGGCCCACGTCTTGGGAAACGGTTCGAAAGCGTTTCAAGCCAACTTCGCAAAACCGACGGAAGCCGCCAAGTTGTTTGAGCGTGTGGTCCTTGAAATGGGCAGCATTGAAATCGTTATTAACAATGCAGGACTTGCGCAGCAATCTGATATTGGATTGGAGGACGAGGAATGGATGAAAGTCTGGAACAGTACGATGATGGTAAATCTCAATTCTGCGGCCATCATTTCCAAAAAAGCAATCCAGCATTTCATCAGCAGGAAATCGGCAGGAAGAATCATAAATATCGCATCAAGAGCGGCATTCAGGGGTGAAGAAGCGGAGTACATCTCCTACGCGGCTTCGAAGGCCGGACTGGTGTCTATGACGAAGACCATTGCGAAGTCTTACGGAAAAGAGGGAATTAAGGCGTTTGTCATCGCTCCCGGATTCGTACGAACAGACATGTCCCAGGAGTTTATGCAAACGTATGGAGAAGGGATTGCCAAAAATGACCTAGCGCTGGAGCGATTGACAGAACCGAAGGATATAGCCCCACTCGTCACATTTATTGCCAGTGGATTGGCTGATCACGCTACTGGGGCCACATTCGATGTGAATGCAGGAAGCTATTTGCATTGATTGCGTTTCTTTTTGTAATTAAATCCCTAAATTAGGAAGTCTTAAAACACTAATCAGCAATGGACAATAACTTAAAAAACCATTTAAAGGCGCTTGTACAGCTATCCATAATTGATCGCGATTTTGATGAACCCGAGAAAACTTATATCTACACTATTGGCAAGGCGAACCGAATTCCTGAAGCAGAGATTGATGAGCTGGTCGCAGATACGATAAATGAAAAGCCAGAGGCCGTCATTTCCTATCAAGGATTGATGAGTGAGGAAAGATTTGACTTTCTATACGATATTATTCAACTCATGAAAATTGACGGAGATGTCTATCTGACAGAAATTAGGTTCTGTGAGGACATTGCAGAGAAGTTGGGATACGACAAAAAAGTGGTAAAGAAACTCTCCTCCCTGGTTTACAGCGATCCTGCCATCAAAGCGAGTAGAGATATGCTGTTGAAGACCGCTAACAAATACCTAAGAGTTTAACTACAATCCCTAACACCTATGAGTATTAAGTCTAAATTGAGTGTGCTGGTTCAATTAGCGAACATTGACGATGATTTTGCTGGTGAAGAGAAATCGTTGATCTACATGATTGGCAAAGCCAATGGTATCACGGAAGAACAAATAAATGATTTGGTTGAGAATCCCGAGCCGTTGCCTCCATTGAGCACAATGACAGAGGATGATAAGTTTGAATACCTGTTTCACTTGGTACAACTCATGAAAATTGATAGTCAGGTGTACCTGTCCGAAATAAAGTTCTGTGAAGAGCTTGCTGAGAAACTTGGATTTAAGCGAAGTGTAATTTCAGAGCTTTCTTCCAGGGTATACAGCGACCCTGCAATCTCTGCTGATGTTTCCTCTTTAAAGAGAGCCATTAAGAAATACCAACACTAGGGGTCTTGCCGGATCAACTGCGCTAAAGGAATCTTAAAATGTTGCTCAAGCAACGCAAGAAACTCGTCTTCATTTCCAATTTCGGTGGTTTGAACCTTGCCAAGGTGAAGAACCTTAAAAGCTCGATCTGTCAACGTGATTCGGCCAGAATCAGTGAGTTTGGTGATGAGCTTCTGTTTTTGAAAGTGTGAAGTGGGGTGGAACTGCTGGAATTCATTCATCTCTAGGAATTGAATCAGCTCCTTTGCGTCCGTTGTAAACAGGTACTTTGTGGCGAAAACGGAAGCATTATCAGATGATTGCAATAAGTAATGGTCGTCAACATCTTTAGCAATTCGCCAATAATCTGTGTAATCCATTTGAACGTGATCAGTCACAATCTTCTTTGGATACATAATCCCTCTTCCGAAACCAACATCCACAAGATAGTCTTCTCCGGCAAGGTGTACGACAACAGCCATGTGATCAAAATCTTTTCCGTACGCTCCTGACGCTTCATCACGAACTCTGGCAGAGATGACCTTCGCTTCGAACCCTAGGTGATAAAGCAGGTGATAGAAAAGCCCATTTAGCTCGTAGCAATATCCACCACGTTTGTTCACGATCACTTTTCGGAAAATCATTTCATAATCTAGAATGATTTTTCTTTGATAATGAATATCCAGATTCTCAAAAGGAATATGCAATAGGTGCGCTCGGTGCAGTTTTCTCAGGAAATCAAGCGACGGGCTTTCTTGTTTTGTTTCTATGCGCTGGAGATAAGCATGGACGTCTATTTTGGATGCCTTGGGATTGTTGTGAAAATAGTTCAGACGCCCCATCACCGATCTACATTATGCTCCTGAATCATGTTGCCTATCATGTTATTTAAAGCGGCTTGCCATGTTGCATCTGCATCCCACTCACCCACATGAATGTTTTTTGAAATGTTCTGGCGGATATAAAACTTGTGCACCAAGGCATTTTTGGGAATACGTTTTGCCTTGGTCTGATCAGGCATCACAGGTATAATGGAGACAAAATCAGTTTCTGATGGATTTACATTGTAGTCCAACATTTCCCTTAAGGTCTTGGCCTGACCGCTAATGCTCCTCAACACGTATTGTCTTCTGCTTCTCAGGAGGTCATCATCGCTCATGGGATCAATCACCTCATACTCGTAAGGATAGCTTTTTAAAAGCGTATCCAGTTCTATGTTTTGCTGTTGCACTGCGTCATTGAAGGCGGTTATTTTTGCTAAGGTCTCTGCACTTGCATTATTTGGAATCTCAAGTTTTGCAAAGCGTTCCACGGATAACTTGGATCTACGCAAAATGCCCGGATAATTCTTGAGCAATGATTTTTCCACAATCGATAACCCAGAGGTAAAGGTCGGTTTTGCCGGGATCAGAAAATTTTCGTTCTCGTGATCCGCTCTTTTTATTTCTCGACCTGTGCTTAGAAGGAGATCGTGCAGTTGTTTTTCTTCTGTATAAAAAACAGATGACCCATTCTCAATAAAGGTCGCTTTATTGTTGAAGGGCGCAATCATGATCTCAAAAGAGTTATCCCGCTCCACCAAAAAGATGATGTTTTTGACACCACGTCGGGCGAATAATGCCGCAAAGGCATTTCGGGCATTAGAGCTGGCGACAATGTCATAGTGATTAACGTAGGTCACAACGTCGACCCCCATGGTAATGAATGCGCGATGGACCTTGGTGGATAAGGCTTGCCAGTCTCCAACCTGTCGAATTTCTGTTTGCTTATCCGGTACTTGTACGATTGCTACACTTCGCTCGCTGTTGATATCCTCAGGAATGGTCAATGTAGGTGTGACGTCAATGTAGGTGTAGAGCGGCAACTGTCCTGCGACATATAAGGAACAACCCAGGATAAATACACTAAAAACAACTCTCATAAGGACTCGTGCTCGAATGCTATCTAAAAACAAACGTGTAATGTTATAAAATCTGAAATGAAGAGTGACAAATTGTTTTACCTAAATGCATTAGTAGCAAGAATGTTATGGCATGTATTATCTTCAAGGCATGAAAGTACGATGCCAATGGTGCGAAAATTCCTTCGAAGAATATGTACGCTACCATGATGAAGAATGGGGAGTCCCCGTACATGACGACCAAAAGCACTTCGAATTTTTAGTCTTAGAAAGTGCGCAGGCAGGGTTGAGCTGGGCCACCATTCTGAAGAAAAGACAAGGGTATCGGAATGCGTTTGCCGATTTTGATGTCGAAAAAGTAGCCAGGTTCTCCGAAGAGAAGGTTGAAGCGCAATTGCTGGACAGCTCCATCATTCGGAACAGAAAGAAAATAGAAGCGACAATTGTCAACGCACAGCGTTTTATTGAAGTGCAAGAGGAATTTGGCTCTTTTGATAAGTATATCTGGGCTTTTGTAGACTACAAGCCCATCCAAAACCATTGGGCCAAGATGGAAGATGTTCCAGTGACCACCAGGGAGTCGGATCTGCTGTCCAAAGACTTAAAAAAGCGAGGATTTAAGTTCGTAGGCTCCACGACCATTTATGCAAACATGCAAGCAATAGGGTTGGTAAATGATCACACTGTAGACTGTTTTCGGCACAAAGAGCTCCTTTCCTAAACTGGCAAGGCATAGACCTCCGCTTTTTCGAGTTAATTTTGAGTAAATCTTTTCGTGGATGATTGAGAAACTTGAGGAAATAAAACACCGATTTGAGGAGGTAGGGCAACTTATCGTTCAGCCGGACATTGTGTCTGATATGAAGAAATTCGGTCAACTCAACAAAGAGTATAAGGATCTTGAGAAAATTGTCAAGAAGTATGACGCATTCACGGAGGCGAAAAGTAATCTTGAAAATGCCAAAGAACTCCTGGGAACCGAGAAGGATCCGGAGTTTCGGGAAATGGCAAAGATGGAAATAGACGAGCTGGAACCTCAGATTACCTCTCTCGAAGAAGAATTGAAGGTATTGCTAATCCCGAAAGATCCAAATGATAGTAAAAATGTGATCTTGGAAATTAGGGCTGGCACAGGAGGTGATGAGGCATCAATCTTTGCCGGAGATCTGTTTCGAATGTACAAGTCTTTTGCGGAAGCCCAAAAATGGTCTTTTGCTGTACTGAATTTCAATGAAGGCTCTGTTGGAGGGTACAAAGAAATTGTGGCTTCTGTCGAGGGAGAGGATGTCTATGGTAAATTGAAGTTTGAATCCGGTGCCCACAGAGTGCAGCGGGTGCCAGCTACAGAATCCCAAGGAAGAGTGCACACATCTGCAGCCACGGTGGCAGTATTGCCGGAGGCAGAGGAAGTGGATGTTGAGCTTAATATGGGAGATATTCGCAAAGACACGTTCCGTGCATCGGGAGCGGGAGGTCAGCATATCAACAAGACCGAATCCGCCGTCCGACTCACACATGCTCCTTCCGGGTTAGTGGTAGAATGTCAAGACGGGAGATCCCAACATGCAAATTATGACAAGGCGTTGAAGGTGTTAAGGTCCAGATTATACGAGATGGAGCTACAAAAACACAACGCGGAAATCAGTAGTCAACGCAAAAGCATGGTTGGGTCTGGGGATCGATCGGATAAAATTAGGACGTACAATTATCCGCAAGGAAGAGTCACAGATCATCGAATTGGTCTTTCGGTCTTTAACCTGCCCAATGTGATGAATGGAGAAATCACCGAATTCATTGAGCAGCTCCGAATAGCCGAAAATGCGGAGATCATGAAAGAAGCAGAGGCTTGAAGCGTTTAAGGAGGGAATGAGGACGGTTCTAATTTTTATTTCTGCCTGGATGGTGATGTCTTGCGCCATCGATGAAGATAACATTTCACTAGATCCAAGTCTGGGACTTATTGTCAGTACCGATACGGTAGCATTTGACACACTGATTTCCAATAGCCGGAGCAGTACAAGAAGGCTAAAAATCATCAACCCCAACACGGATGCGATCCAATTTTCAAGCATTGCATTAGGCAAGCGAGAGGCCTCCGACTATTCCGTAATTATCAATGGACAGCAGACAGATGAGGTTGTGGGTCAGACGCTTGCAGGTGGAGATAGTTTATTGATTCTGGTAGAAGTCTTCATCACGCCTCGAAATCAAAACTTGCCCTATATCGTCAAGGATTCCATTGTTTTTAATTGGAATACAAATCAGGCGCATATCAAGTTGGTAGCCTACGGTCAGGATGGAAACTTTAGGAGAAACGAACTTATCTGCAATGAAACGTGGACAAAAGATCGACCCTACATTATTTCAGATACACTGCTCGTCTCGCCAGACTGTGAGTTGGTAATCGAAAAAGGAGCGAGAATCTATTTTGAAAATGATGCAGCATTGTTTGTGCAAGGATCGCTAAAGGCTTTGGGTGATTCTGCTGAGCACATAGAATTTCGAAATGCCCGATTTGATGGCGTCTTTGATCAGGTGCCAGGTCAGTGGAATGGAATTTATTTTTTGGAAGGCAGCACATCCAATGAAATTAGCTATGCGGACATCTTCAACGGGCAGATTGGTCTTCGTGTAGGTACCCCGGACGATGATATAGATCCCGACATCACAATACGGAACACGAGTATTTATAACATGAGCGTTGCAGGAATATTGGGTTTCACCTCCGATATCGAAGCGGTCAATACGCTTGTTTACAACTGTGGATTGTATATGGTGGGAAATTTCGCAGGGGGAAATTATACCTACCAACACTGCACCTTTTCCAACGAGCGAAGTGTCTTCATTCATGACGAGCCCACCGTGCAGTTTTCTGACAATATTGTCGTAGGTGATAACGAACTTATCACGGACGATCTCCATCTGAGAATGGAAAATAGCATCATCTGGGGTGATGGTGAAGAGGAGCTGCTCGTAAATCAAGGAGGAGGCTCAGCAGTTGAGCTGGTCCTCACCACTAACATCATAAAGTCAGCCTTTCCGGTGGAAAACAATTTTACCTCGCAAGAACCCAACTTCCCGGGTTTCAAGGATCCATTTCTTTTTGATTATTCTTTAGATACCCTTGCTTTTGCCAAAGACCTGGGAACGTCCATTGGAATTGTTGATGATATTTTGGGAATGCCCCGAGATCAAACTCCCGATATCGGCGCATACGAGCGGATCGAGGACTAAGTACAGTTTTCCAGAATTAAGTTGTAATTTACTACTGAAACCAGCTTGATTGAATGAGAAGATTCATTTTCATACTGTTATTACTTACGCCACTATTTATGGGAGTTTACCCATTCATGGCTTCTGCGACCTCAAAAGAAGAATTTGATTTTGACGTTAAGAACATCGCAGTTGGTCTCCAGGATGAGGAAGAGAATTCATCGGCAACCGATACTCCAGACTCAGATATCTTAAACGAGACAAAGTTCTATGCAATCATCTTGTTCCTTGCTGTACCTTTCATTTTTGTGCTCATCTACTTACTAAGCAAGGTTCAAAAGTCCCACCACGAGCTGATAGCGTACAACGAAGAACTTCAGCGAACACAGAAGCTTTTGGTTACCTCCGAGAAAATGGCATCGTTGGGAGTCATGGCAATGGGAATTGCGCATGAAATCAACAATCCACTGAATTTCATAAAAAATGGTGTAGAGGCGTTGGAGGCTCGGATACTTGAAGACATGCCCGAGAAGAAAGAAGAGTTGGAGCCCCTGCTCCGAATCGTTCGGGAAGGCGTGAAGCGGTCTACCAACATCGTCAAAAGTCTAAGCCACTTTAGTCGCAAAACACCGAGCATGACCGAGCGGTGTGATCTCAAAGAAATTATTGAAAATTGCTTGCTGATCTTGCACAACAAGATTAAAAACAGAGTTCAAATCATAACAACGTTTGACAAGAATAGCCATGCCATAGGAAATGAAGGGCGGCTTCACCAGGCTCTACTTAACATTCTGGCAAATGCAGCGCAGGCAATTGACGGAGCAGGCACCATCAATATCTTGACCTCCAAGAAAGAGGGGATGGTCGAAGTCACAATTGAAGATGATGGAGAAGGCATTCCGGAGGAAAACCTATCCAAAATTAGTGATCCATTTTTCACCACAAAGGCACCAGGAGAGGGAACTGGCCTTGGGTTGTTCATCACCTATTCCATCATTGAAGAACATAAGGGTGAAGTGGATGTTATCTCAAATCCAGGCAAGGGGACAATTTTTATTATTTCGATTCCTGAATGGAGCACCTAGCCATCTCCATCTTCTTCGGACTTGGTTCCTGACCCAACAATCCTTTCTTTTTTTGCTTTGATACTTTCTGCTGCTTCCTCAAGATTGAGGCGTGCCTTCAAGCGATTTAGGATTCCCGTACCAATAGAAATCGCACGATCACCAAAAGTGAGTTCTTCGGGTGTCTCCGCAGGTGCTTGAATGACAGCTTCCTCCGACTGCTTCTTGATAAGATACTTACTTGTAGAGGCGGTATCTACTACGATTTTCTGACCATGTGCTGTAAGGAGCACCACAGTAAAAAAAACCACAGAAGTAATTATTTTATGAATCAAAGCAACGTACTAAATTCGAATTACATCAATATTACCACAAAGCAGAGATTTATTGGAAAGCAAATGCAAAAACTGTGGGGCAATTCTCCAAGAGGATTACAAATTCTGTCCAAAGTGTGGTCAGGAACATAAAGAAAAGGTTGTAACCTTCAACCAGTTCATTTTAGATTTCTTAGGTGATTACTTCACCTTTGACTCACTCATCATCCGGAGTGTGAGGCCCTTGTTGCTAAAACCCGGATTTCTTACCAAGGAGTTTCTTGCCGGACGACGCGTACGGTACATTCCGCCGCTCAGAATGTTCATTTTCATCAGTATTGTTTTTTTCCTGTTTCTAGGGGCTGTGGACAGTACTGTCGATATAGAACGAAGTGAAGAAGCTCAGTTTTTGGATTCGTTTTTTAATGTCTGGTTCCCAAGGCTATTCTTTATCCTACTGCCACTTTTTGCACTCTTTCTGTTCCTGTTGTTTAGAAAACCAGGTCGGTTCTACTTGATGCACTTCATATTCTCGGTGCATTATCATGCGTTTGTGTTCCTGCTGCTCACCATTATGGTGGTCTTAATTGACTATATCTTTCCTTCAAGCGTGTTTCTAAGTCAATGGTCTTTGGTAATCGCTATTGTTCTTTTGCAGTTGTATCTCCTGGTTGCACTTAAAAATGTGTATCAACAGCGTTGGGTGACGACATTTTTCAAGCTGCTCCTGCTGAATTTTATGTACAATATTTCCGTGATGATCATTTTCAGTGTGGTAGGCGCCATCATATTCTATATATGAGAAAGGATACGCTTAAACACATTCCTCCCTTTTTGGTAACTTGACAAGGTGTCTGCTCCAGCCCAACACCACTATCCGCTAAATTGCTCTACAGGCAAGTGGACCATCACATCAACGGTCTTGGCTTCTGCAATGGCGTTCATTGACGGGACAGCCTTAAATGTCATTCTTCCATCCCTGCAGCGAGAGCTAAATGCAACGGGTGCCGAGCTATTCTGGGTATTAAACAGCTATTTACTCATGCTGGCCGCGCTAATTATTCTAGGTGGCAGTTTGGGAGATAAGCGAGGAAGGGTCAGGATCTTTAAGTTGGGCATTCTACTCTTTGTGCTTTCTTCCGCGGCGTGCGGATTGGTGGCCACCATTGATCAACTCATTCTTTTTCGTGGAATTCAAGGCATTGGTGGAGCACTGATGATTCCTGGTAGCTTGTCAATCATTTCCGCTGTTTTTAGCAAAGAAGAAAAGGGCAAAGCCATCGGTACCTGGTCTTCGATTACCACAATTGTGACTATTTGTGGACCAGTATTGGGTGGAGCTCTTGCCGATTATGGCTGGTGGAGAGCTATCTTCTTTTTAAACATTCCAATTGGGTTATTCGCACTGTACGGCTTACACTACAAGGTCCCGGAGAGTAAAGAACCTGATGGAGATAAAATTGACTGGCTTGGGGCACTACTGCTTACCTTAAGCTTAGGGGCTCTCACATTTGGATTGTTGGAGATGCCAGAATTTGGATACCAGCATCCGGCAGTCTGGTTGGGACTCCTACTTGGAACAATCCTGCTAGCCTTATTTATGCTACATGAAAGAAAGACAAAAGAGCCGATGGTTCCGTTGATACTGTTTAAGAACCGTACGTTCTCCGCCGTGAATCTCCAAAGTTTTTTTCTCTATGCCGGTCTCGGCGGCATGATGCTCTTTTTATCATTAAACCTGATCCAGATACAAGGATATTCACAGCTTCAAGCAGGGCTGACCTTTATGCCCTTTTCCGTATTGATGGTGATTGCAGGTAGGAAGATGGGGGCGCTTACGGATAAGTATGGAGCCAGAAGGTTTTTAATCCTCGGGCCAATGCTCACGGGTATTGGAATGCTCTGGTTGTCTACGGTCGGCATTACCTCAGGGCCGGCCGCGTACTGGACTACTTACTTTCCTCCATTTATTCTTTTTGCTGGAGGAATGGCGATCACGGTAGTACCCTTGACAACTGCCGTGATGGGTAGTGTGAGTGATGAAAAGTCTGGAATTGCTTCCGGAATCAATAACAGCGTTACGCGAATTTCCGGAACATTCATTAATGCGATACTGGGCGCGGCGGCGATATTCATTTTTAGTGGTTTTGTAGAAACACAGCTGACCACCATTGATTTGCTGCCAGATCAAATTGAATTGGTACTAAACAACACCTCTCAGCTTGGGGAAGCGCAAGCACCTGCACAGTTGTCAAAATCAAATCAGATGGAAGTAGAGGCTATTTTTGACGATGGATTCATCCACGTCTACAAAATGGTAGGGGTGTTCTGCGGAATCTTGGCCATTGTCGCTTCCATGATCGGAATGGCCCTTCCAATGGGTACAAAAAAATCCGCCTAAAATCTGTAACCTTCCAGCGACCTCCCTGTAACTTATCCGAACTTGATTCACTGAATGAGATTTGAATTTCCAATCTGAAAGAAGTTTGAAAACGGATGAGCAACTAATGGTCCTTGTTAAGGCCGGCAAACTTGCATACATAAATGAATTATTTAGTCGGTACAGCAAACGACTGTATAACTACTTTTTAAAATCTACACTCAACAAAGAGGAGAGCGATGATTTGACGCAGGAGCTGTTTATCCGTTTGATGAAGTATCGTAAATCCTACAAAGAAGGACATTCCTTTCAAGTTTGGATATTCCAGATCGCTCGGAACATGGTCAAAGATCACTTCCGCAAGATGAAGGTGCACAAAGATCAATTCAATCCTGTGGAGGTGATGCCGGAGGCGAGCGAGGAATCAAGTGAAGAAGAACTTGAAAAAGAGCGCATACTTCATATTGCTATGGAGAAGCTTTCTGAGGAGAAACGCGAACTATTGGTATTGAGCAAATTTCAAGGTCTGAAGTACGAGCAGATTGCAAAAATGCAGTCTACTTCAGTTGCAAACGTCAAAGTGAAGGTCCATCGGACGATAAAGGAATTGAAGGAGATCTACTTGACGGTGACTCATCATTAAAAGAAGAAAAATGAAGGAAGAAATATCGGATGAACAATTAATTGAGTTTTTGGAAGGAAACTCCAACCCTGCGTTGGAAGCAAGAATTGCTCAGGATGCGCAGTTAAGTAAACGGGCAGATGAGCTCAAAGAAATCCTAGAGTTAATGGAGCACGTCGCAGATGTGGAGGTCCCGGAACACATTCACGAAAACCTCCAAACCGCTCTATTGCAAGAAGAACTCAACGTAGGAAGCAGGAAACCGTGGATGCAGGTAGCTGCAGCGGTCATTTTTCTGATCGTTGGATTTGGTCTCGGCCGATTTGGTCAGCAAGACCAATCTGTTGAGCTGGCGACACTTCAACGAGAAATTCAGTCATTACGAGAGGTCACCATGACCAGCGCCCTGCAAAAGCATTCAGCGAGTGAGCGAATACTTGCCGTAAACAGGATCGAGGAGAAAAGTATGGTAAACGAGGAACTGTTGGCGACGCTCGTCAGCACATTGAATTCCGATGAAAGCCCAAATGTGCGCTATGCTGCGCTACAGGCTTTGGGAAAGTACATCGCAAATGATAAAGTACGGGCTGAGCTGGTTAAATCTTTAAAATCTCAATCAGAGGTCTTGATCCAGATTTCACTCATCAACCTGCTGGTGGAGGCAGAAGAACGAAGTGTGATTGCCCCGCTAAAGGAGTTGCTGGATAAGGAAGACACCATGCCCGAGGTAAAGCGTCAAGCTGAAGTAGCATTGAAAGTATTAACCTAACCCGAAGTAAAATTTTTTTGTAAAGCATCTTTAAAACTCAAAATAAAAATGAAACGAATAGTAGTTGGATTTATCGTTCTTGTTAGCATGCACGTGCATGCACAGGAATACACCATGAAAGTTAGTAGCCAGGTAGATGAAACCTGGATCAAGATTGAGAATCTCTTTGCAGATCTTAGGATCGAAGGTATCTCTGGATCTGAAATACAAATCGAAGCCTACGATTACGAAGGGCTGCCAGAAAAAGCGAAAGGGCTTAAACCGCTATCAGCTACAGGTCCGGAAAATACAGGTATAGGTCTTAGCGTTCAGCAAGATGGAAACACCATTAGTATTTCCGGGGCGCACCGAGAGGCAGACGATGCAGAATACACCATCAAGCTTCCAAAGAATGTGAAGCTAACGGTCGAGTACAATAGTTGGCAGGCCGGAGATGTACTCATTCAAGGGATGGCTAATGAGGTTGAAGCCAAAAGTCAGGTAGGTGACTTGCGATTTGTCGATGTGACGGGCCCCATTGTAGCGAATACCTTAAGTTCCGACCTTGAAATCGTATTTTCCGACATAGCTCAAACTTCGCCCTCATCGCTTACCTCTACCAGCGGAGATATTGACGTGACCATGCCGGAATCGTCAAAAGGCACATTTAAAATGAGCACTGTTTCGGGAGGGGTCTATACAGCTTTTGATTTCGATTTCGGGGAGGAAAAGAACCTAAGAAGGGCAGGAGGCCAGAATGCGACCGGAAAACTGAACGGCGGAGGTGTTGAAGTACGACTCAGAAGTGTGAGCGGGAACATCTACATCAGAAAAACGAAATAGCATGAAGAAAGTACTGGCACTACTCAGTTTAATCGTTCTGATTGACACCGCAGCTCAACCCACCATGGTCAGGGAATCGGTATCGGTAACAGGACAAGAACGTCTGGATTTGGAATTTGCTTTTGCGGATGACATTACCTTTCAAATTTGGGACAAGCAGGAAGTTCTAGTGGAGGTAAGTGTGGAGATCAATAATGGAATGGACAACGAGATCTTTTCGCTGAAGACAAGTCAAACGAGCAGCACCATTTATGTTGAAATGGACGAAGAAATGTGGAAAAAAATCAAGAAGGATAAGAAAGACAAATACTGTTGTTCCTTCCAAAGCACACTAAACTACACGGTTTTCCTCCCACGTAAGCTTTCGATCGAGTCAAATACCATTTCGGGAGACTATGAATTTGAATACTTCGATCAACCCATGAGGTTAAAAACCATTTCCGGAGCAATAGACATTACCGTGCCCTCTTCCTTGGGTTTGGATTTTGATGCCAAGACGATTTCGGGAGAAGTCTTTTCGGACATAGAAATCGAATATCCTGAAGGAAAAGAAGGGTTGAGGCAAATAGTTGGACAGGACTTTAAAGGACGAATCAATGAAGGCGGTCAGCTATCGAAATTTGAGACCATCAGTGGAAATATATACCTGCGAAAAGGCTAATTTATATGAAGGGTGAATTACTATTCGCCCTTCTTTTTTAGCACAAAGAGATAGTCGTCCATCACCGTCCCAACAAAAAGAAAGTTATGATAGGGTGCTACCACACTGGAAGCGGATATGCTACTTCCATCATTTTCGTACAGACTTTCCACGACACCCTCGTTGTTTACTCGGATGATCTCCGAAGGGGCAGCGGGTTTTTTACCTGCCGCGTAGGCGGTGAATCCTAAAAGTGTTGGATGAGCGCCCATCCACAAATTTCCTTCTTCATCCAATTCAATGTTGTCAATGCCAGAACCTACGTCAAGCGTTTTGTCAGGTAACAGCGAGCCATCCGGCTGCAGAGTATAATACTTTAAAGCAAACTTACGAGGGGATGCGACCAAGAGCTGTTTTCCATCCTTTGATAGATTAATGCCGTTGGCATAGCCTATTCCGCTAGCGGCTTCACGATACTCTTTTCCGTCAAAAAAGATGACATTTGAGACATTGAGTCCCAAGTAATTTTCGGCAAGCAGACCTAACCGTGACGTGTAGCCATGATCATTGGTAAAATAGAATCGTTCCTGGTCTAAATGGACAACGTCATTTGGGCTGATCATCATTGGGTCTTCGAGCGTCTGGCGATGCACAAGGCTATCCCCAAACAACTCATACTTTTCGATTGTGTGTCTTCGATAGTGGTTGACAACTAAAAGCTGAAAATGACCAGAATCAATTTTTAACAGACTTATTCCATGAGGATAGACAGGGACTCTTGCATTCAATTTGACTGGCTCAAACTCTTGATCTTTAAGATCAAATTTGTAGAGCCCACCCGTACGCTTTCGGTCTTTAAATCCAGCGGCACGATCGTCCTGGCTTACGATCATGAATTGATCTTCATACGAAATTGTCAGGTCCTCCGCTCCTTTTAAAGGAATCTTTGCAATAAGATCATAGTTCTCTGAGTTATTAATTTCGCGAAAGAACCCTGTGCTTACGAACGTGTAAAGGACAAAAAGGGAAAGTCCAGTTAAAATAAGGATAGATAGGATGACCGACTTTTTCATGAATCTGTATGTATCTGCTACTAAAGCTAAGGAAACTTTGGCAGCTGGAATTCTTGCTGTGTGTTTGCTTCTTTTGGGGGGTTTCACAAATTGTGGAGGGGATCAACTAGATGTACCCAATCAGCCATTGCAAGGAAGAATCGACGGAGATCAATGGGCATCGGAGCTAGCCAATGCCTATCGCTTGCAAGGGAGTTTTCAATATCGGGCCAGGTTTCTATCTGAACTGGAACCTGTTTCGGATCCCTGCGCACTTCCGGTTCCGGGGTTGGCCCACGTAAAAGCTATTTTTCGACCTGCTATTGGAGATTTTACAGTTGCGGCTTTCGCCATTGATGACAATCAGGTGCAAGTAGCTTTTGAAAAGGGTGCTACAAGTTTAATTGCTACATCGGGTACCATGTCCATCTTTGATATCAACAACGGCATCGTTGTTGGATTCCTACAAGCAACACTGGATGATGATCACAGTGTTGCCGGAATTTTCAGGATCAGTCTTTGCGACTAGCTCTCCAACATCTCTGCTTCGTACGCCTCTACTGGTAAGCAACTACAGACAAGGTTTCGATCACCGTACGCGTTGTCCACTCTACTAACGGAAGGCCAAAACTTGTTTTCCTTCACATAGGGAGCAGGGAATGCAGCCTTTTCGCGCGTATAAGCGAAGGTCCACTCGTCAGCCACCAAAGTCTTGTACGAATGTGGTGCATTTTTCAGCGGGTTATTTTCCTTATCACTGATGCCGTCGATGACTTCTTGTATTTCCGAGCGAATAGAGATCATTGCTTCACAGAATCGATCAAGTTCCTCCTTGACCTCACTTTCAGTTGGCTCAATCATCATGGTGCCAGGAACCGGAAATGAAACTGTTGGGGCGTGGAATCCATAGTCAATTAGACGTTTTGCGATATCTTCTACCTCAATGCCTGATTTCTTAAAATCCCGACAGTCAATAATCATCTCGTGTGCACTTCTTCCTTTCGCATTGGTATATAGGATCGGGTAGTGGTCTTTAAGCTTAGATGCGATGTAGTTTGCGTTAAGGATAGCAAGGATGGTTGCTTTTTTCAGTCCTTCTGCCCCCATCATAGCGATATATGCATGTGAAATGGGCAGTATGCTAGCACTGCCGTACGGAGCAGCAGAGATCGAGGGATTGTCTAAATGATCAGTGATATGTCCAGGCAAATACGGTGTAAGGTGTTCTGCAACACCAATGGGCCCCATGCCGGGTCCACCACCACCGTGCGGGATGCAAAATGTTTTATGGAGATTCAAGTGACAAACATCAGCACCAATGATCCCGGGTGAGGTTAACCCCACCTGCGCGTTCATGTTGGCACCGTCCATGTATACTTGTCCACCATTTTCATGAATGATATTGCAGATATCGATTACGGCTTCTTCAAAGACACCGTGGGTGGAAGGATAGGTAATCATCAAGACCGCAAGCTCTTCCCTGTGGGCTTCTGCTTTTTCACGTAGGTCGTCAATGTCAATGTTTCCATTGTCGTCGCATTTTACAATGACCACCCGCATGCCTGCCATCACAGCGCTCGCAGGGTTGGTACCATGAGCCGAAGAAGGAATGAGTGCGACGTTTCGCATCGGCTGTCCGGTACCCTCAAGATACGACTTGATCACCATCAAACCCGCATACTCGCCTTGCGCACCAGAATTTGGTTGAAAGGATACGGAATGAAAACCGGTAATCTCCACGAGCCAATCGTGTAGTTCACTAATCAGAATTCCATATCCTTCCGCCTGATCTTTAGGGGCAAAAGGATGGATGTTGCCGAAAGTGGGCCATGTAACCGGAATCATCTCTGTCGTGGCATTGAGTTTCATCGTACAAGAGCCCAAAGAAATCATGGAATGTACAAGGGAAAGATCTTTGTTTTCCAACCGCTTCATGTAGCGCAAAAGCTCATGCTCAGTATGATACTTGTTGAAAACAGGGTGTGACAGGTAAGCAGTATCTCGTCGGAAGGGAGCAGGAAAATCCACTTCAACGTCCTCTTGTATGGGAGTCTCAAAGGCATCTCCAAGTCGGGCAAAAATTTTCACCACTTCGTTTGCGTCCTGAGAGGTATGAGATTCGTCAAATGAAATTCCGACACCGTCATCGAAGTATCGAAAGTTTATTTCTTGTTCCTCACTTAATCCTTTGATGTCATGCAGTTGCTCCTTGGTAAGCGGAATTTTCAAGGTATCAAAGTAGAGACTGTTTTGATTTTCAAAACCGAAGTGCGCGATGGCGTTGGCCGTCTGCTTGGCAAGCCCGTGCACTCGGGCAGCAATCTTTTTCAACCCTTTGGCGCCATGATAAACGGCGTACATCCCGGCCATCACAGCCAAGAGTACCTGTGCGGTACAAATGTTAGAAGTTGCCCGTTCTCTTTTGATATGTTGTTCTCTTGTCTGAAGCGCCATTCGATAGGCATCGTTTCCATCTACATCTTTGGAAGCACCTATTATTCTACCGGGGATGGCGCGCTTGTAAGCCTCTTTGGTTGCGAAGAATGCAGCGTGTGGACCACCATATCCCATAGGGACTCCAAATCGTTGACTGGTACCAACAACGACATCTGTTCCCCATTTGCCAGGGGCAGACAGTAATGTTAATGCCAGTAAATCAGAAGCGCAGGCCGTGAATACTTGCTGTTCTTGAGCAGCTTCAACTATGGCAGACCAGTCCTTAATGGCTCCGGTATTGTTAGGGTATTGGAAAAACAGACCGAATACATCGGCCGCGGTAACGTCAGCTAATGCCAGATCCACAACCTCTAGGTCAATCCCAAAAGGAAGTGCACGTGTGCGAAGGACCTCCAGCGTCTGGGGAAATACGTCTTGGTCAACCAGAAATTTACTTGCTGTTTTTTTAGTCCCTTTTCGTAAGCCATACAACATGGTCATGGCTTCGGCTGCTGCAGTTCCCTCATCTAAAAGAGAGGCATTCGCAATTTCCATTCCCGTAAGGTCAATAACCATAGTTTGGAAGTTGATCAATGCTTCCAGTCTCCCCTGCGCAATTTCAGCCTGGTAAGGGGTGTATGCGGTGTACCACCCTGGATTTTCTAGAATGTTTCGTTGGATTACGGTAGGGACTACGCAGTTGTAGTACCCCTGCCCTATAAACGAGTTGAACACTTTGTTTTTGTTGGCAATGGCTTGAATTCGATTTAGATACTCAAATTCATTTAATGCGTCTGGTAGTGCAAGTGCTTTTTGCTTTTGAATCGCTTTAGGAATGGCTTCATCAATCAACTGCTCTGTGGAGGAAACACCAATAGACTGATTCATTTCCAACTCTTCAGAGCGGGTGGGTCCGTTGTGTCGCTCTTGGAAGGGTACTCTATCGTTCAGGTTTATCTTCATGTTTAGACGAGGTTTTAAGGCCGCAAATTTAACGCTACTTCTTCGGGAAGAAAAGCACCTTGGCAGGGTAACCGCCTGTGTAAATAATTAGTTTGGTCCCTTTCGAAATTTCGTAGCTTTGTCGGTGTTTTTAAGTGCAAGAATTTTGAAAAAGATTATTTATTTACTTGGTCTTTTGGTAGCAATCGTGGTTGTTGCTCAAGACAAGAACGCAGTCAAATTTGCCAAGACTATTAAGGCAGAGGATCTGGAAGCGCATCTTTCCATCATTGCTTCTGATGCCTACGAAGGAAGGGAAACCGGCAAGAAAGGACAGAAAATGGCGGCGAAATACATTGCCAATCACTTCGAGTCGTTGGGTTTTGAAGCACCCGTCGAGGGTTCCTACTTTCAGACGTTTGATCTTCAGGAATCCCAGTTAGGGTCCGTGTATTTTAGAAAGGGTGAGGATAAGATGAATGGGTTCCAAGACTTCATTTACTATTCTAGTGCAGAGACTCACGGTGAAGAGTACATTAAGCTAATTTTTGCCAACCAGGAGTCAGATGTACAGCGGTTGCGTGGGGCTTACGTTGCTTTTGCAACGCAGGGTCTTAGCGGGTATCAGGACTTTATCGAATCCGCGATGGAGGCGGGAGCCAAAGGGGTTTTTTTGATTTTGGAAAACGAGGACGAATTCAATTCGTCCATGAGCAGATTTAGCAGCTATTTACAGCGCCCACGGTTGAGATTGGAAGGGCGAGATGAAACAAGCACCAAGCTTTTGATTGGAAACAAGGAGTTGGCAGCGTGGATATTTGACAAGTCTTATGACGAGATAAAAGAAGGTGATGAGTCCATAGTCATATTCAACGCTGATTATTTAGACAAACCGGTCCCTACCGAAAACGTATTAGGATACCTCAAGGGGAGCGAAAAACCCGAAGAGCTTTTGATTATAACGTGCCATTATGATCATGTTGGGATCATTGATGGAGAGATTCATAACGGAGCAGATGACGATGGATCTGGGACGGTGACGGTATTGGAAATCGCAGAGGCCTTTGCAGAGGCAACGCAAAAAGGGAAGGGCCCAAAAAGGAGCATTCTTTTCATGGCAGTCACTGGTGAAGAAAAAGGACTGTTAGGCTCAAGATATTACACAGATACGGATCCCGTCTTCCCGCTTGCAAAAACGGTTGCTAACCTTAACATAGATATGGTAGGTCGTGTTGATGATGCTCATAAAGATCAGTCAGACTATATCTATTTGATCGGATCAGATAAACTATCCCAGGACCTTCACAACTTGTCTGAAAACGTCAATCAGACCTTCACTAAGCTCAACCTTGATTATACCTACAACGATGAAAATGATCCTAACCGTTTCTACTATCGATCAGATCATTACAATTTTGCAAAAAACAACATTCCAATAATCTTCTATTTCAACGGCACCCATGAAGATTATCACAAACCGACCGATACGGTAGAGAAGATAGATTTTGAAACCATGGAAAAGAGGGCAAGACTCGTATTTCACACGGGATGGGAGATAGCCAATCGAGATCAGAGAATTGTAGTAGATGGGATGGAGAGAGAACAAAACTGATGAGGGAGTGATCATTGTGGGGCATACGCCCCACAAGATCTTTTCAACCAGCTATGGAAAGAAAGACTTAATCTAACTTCCATTGCAATAATACTTCTTCTTTGCGTCTTAATGAAATTTAAACACGTTCATTTTTAATCACCAAGTAAAAGCATGTATATAGTCAAGGAAGCACATATCGTAAACGAAGGAAAGGTGATCGTCTCTGATCTTTTGATCAAAAATGACCGAATCGAGAAGATTGGATCAGGTCTTACTGTACCAGGAAATCACCAAGAGGTTATTGCGGAAGGAATGCACTTATTTCCCGGAGTTATTGATGATCAGGTACATTTCCGAGAACCAGGACTCACGCACAAGGGAAACATTTTTAGCGAATCTCGCGCTGCTGTGGCAGGGGGCGTAACGTCTTTCATGGAAATGCCGAATGTCAATCCGCAAACGGTCACTCAGGAACTACTGGCCTCGAAATACCAAATTGGCGCAAGAAATGCCTTGGCGAACTATTCCTTCTATATGGGTGCCACCAATGACAATTTAGATGAGGTACTCAAGACGGACCCTTCTTCGGTATGCGGAATTAAGATCTTCATGGGCTCATCTACGGGAAACATGTTGGTGGATGATCAGGATACACTTGAGAACATATTCCGGAATGCCCCGATACTCATTGCGACACACTGTGAAGACGAGGCGACGATTCGAGCCAATACGGAAGAATATGTCTCAAAATATGGAGACGACATTCCATTCAAGTATCATCCGATTATTCGCAGTGAGGAAGCGTGCTATTTGTCCTCTTCTAAGGCGATGGAGTTGGCCAAGAAGAACAATACGCGCCTCCATATTTTGCACATATCAACGGGAAAGGAAACGAATCTTTTTACCAATGAAATCCCCTTAGGAGAAAAAAGAATTACCTCGGAGGCGTGCATCCATCACCTTTGGTTCAGTGACGAGGATTATGATGAGAAGGGAGCGTTTATCAAATGGAATCCGGCAGTTAAGACCACCTCAGATAGAGCTCAAATTTGGGAGGCGCTTTTAGATGACCGCATTGACGTGATTGCCACGGATCATGCTCCACACACTTTGGAGGAAAAGGAAAATCCCTATACCAAAGCACCGTCAGGAGGTCCCCTCATTCAGCATACGTTGGTAGCCATGTTGGACTTTTATCATCAAGGTAAAATTTCCTTGGAGCGAATTGCCGAGAAAATGAGTCATGCAGTTGCCGAATGCTTCGAAGTTGAGCAGCGCGGGTATATTCGAGAGGGGTATTTTGCGGATCTTGCCTTGGTCGACTTAAATCGCCCGTGGACCGTGACTCCTCAAAATATCCGTGCCAAGTGCGGCTGGTCGCCATTTACAGCGCACACCTTTAAGTCATCCATTGACAAAACATTTGTTTCCGGTCATTTGGCATTTGATGGAGAAAAACTGGATGAATCTAAATTGGGGCAGCGATTATCATTTGATCGGAAATAATGATTGCACATTTCCATTATCCACTTAAATTTGCAATCCTTTTGAGAAAAAGGACATGGTGGTTGTAGTTCAGTTGGTTAGAACGCCTGATTGTGGTTCAGGAGGTCGCCGGTTCGAGTCCGGTCTTCCACCCTTGAGTAAAGCAGTTGCAAAGATGTAACTGCTTTTTTTGTGTCAAAGGGGTAAGGCTTTACAAACTCAGACTACGTCACTAACTCCAGGTCGATGGTGCGTTTATCGATATCCGTTTTTGCTACCATTACCCTCAACGGATCTCCAAGAGTGATCATCTGCTTATTGTTTCGTCCAATCACCCGCATCTGCTTCTCATCGAATTCGTAAAAATCGTCGTCCAGATCTGACATCCGGATCATTCCTTCGCACTTGGTTTCAATGATCTCGACAAAAATGCCCCATTCGGTCACTCCGGAAACGATCCCTTCAAACTCCTCACCGAGCATTGACTCCATAAACTCTACCTGCTTGTACTTGATCGAGGCCCGTTCGGCATCAGCGGCGCGCTTCTCTCGCTCGGAGGAGTGGAGGCATAGGGGCTCGAATTCATCTGGCCCCGGATTTTTCCCTCCCGAAAGGTAATGATCCAGCAATCGATGCACCATGACGTCAGGATAGCGTCGAATCGGGGAGGTAAAGTGGGTATAGTGATCAAACGCCAATCCAAAGTGGCCTCTTGGATCGGTGGTGTACTTGGCCTTGGCCATGGAACGAATGGCGAGCGACTCCAACACATTCTGCTCCGGTTTACCCTCAATGTCTTCCATCAACTTATTTAGACCTCCCGATAAGTTCTTTGCAAGGTCTACTTTGTGACCAAACTTAGAAGCGAAAGAAATAAATGTACTAAGCTTCTCCGGGTCCGGATCATCATGCACCCGATAAACAAAGGCCTTGGATCCTTCCTCCTTCCCCTTTTCTTTCCAGTGGAAAATGTGGCGTGCGACTTCTTTGTTGGCCAATAACATGAACTCTTCGATCATTTTGTGCGCGTCTTTGCGCTCCTTTGGGATCACCTCTAGCGGCTTCCCGGCCTCGTCCAGTTTGAATTTTACTTCTACAGTTTCAAAGTTTACCGCGCCTTGCTGAAATTTCTTTTTTCGAAGCTGCTTGGCAATGTTGTTGAGTGTGATGATCTCGTCTTTGAAATCGCCATCTAATCCGTCAATTCGCTCTTGAGCTTCCTCGTAGGTAAAGCGACGATCGGACTTGATGATCGTACGTCCAAACCACTTGTTGCTGATGGCACCTTTGCCATCCATTTCAAATACCGCGGAGAAGGTGAGTTTTTCTTCGTTCGGTCGCAAAGAACAAAGCCCATTGGATAGTCGCTCCGGAAGCATAGGGATCGTTCGATCCACCAGGTAAACCGAGGTAGCGCGCTCCACAGCTTCTTTGTCGAGCGCTGTGCCAGCTTCCAAATAATGGGAGACGTCTGCAATGTGTACCCCGATCTCAAACCGCCCTCCTTCTGTTTTTTGAATGGAAAGCGCATCGTCAAAGTCTTTCGCATCAAATGGATCTATCGTAAAGGTGGTGATGTGCCGAAAATCTCGGCGTTGGCTAATCTCTTCTTCGGTTATCTCATCCGAAATCGAATCGGCAGCCTTCTCTATTTTTTTTGGGAAGCGAAATGGCAAACCAAATTCCGCCATTATGGAGTGAATTTCTGCTTCATTTTCCCCAGCCTGACCCAGGACTTCGGTCACGGTTCCAAGGGGACTTCTATTTTTAGCATCGTGCCATTTGTCAATTTTCACCAGCACTTTGTCATTGGGTTTCGCTTTGCCAATTTTCTCAGGGTATACCATGATGTCAAAGTGAATGTTCCGACTATCGGGAATTACAAATGAAAAATTGGACGAGACTTCAATTCTTCCTACGAACTCTTCCCTGGCACGATTCAGCACTTTAACGACCCGACCTTCTGGTCGAAAACCATTCCCTGATGGCTTGGTAATGATCACACTCACCAAATCCCCGTGGATGGCAAATTTCAGGTCACTGGTTTTTACCCAAATGTCATCTTCCTGGTCCGGGATGACAATGTAAGCGAACTTTGGGTTCACGTGATCGACGGTCCCAGACAAATATTCACTTTCCGCGTTGCTCACAAATCGGCCGTCACTTAATCTTCTGATTTTTTCTTTTGCTTCAAGACTGAATAGGTGATTCTTCAGGTAATCTTTGGATTTTTTATCTCGCAATTGGAGCTTACGGATCAATTCGCGATACCCATAACTGTTGCCGTCATTTACTGAGAAAATTTCGTGAAGTTTGCTCTTGACTTTCTTCACGTGGCTCGGTTCCTGATGTTTGGATCTATTTCCTAGCTTGGTCTTTCTTCGCTTTCTACCCATTGCAAGCTAATTTCATGCATTGTAATGGGAGTATCAAATTTTAGTCCTGATTAACATGTCAAATAATCGAAATATCCTTCTTTGTAAATAAATGATAATGTTCACGTGAAGAATGCTAAAGTTGAAATAACAACCATTGCCGAGTCCCAGTGGAAACTATGCCGTGATCTTCGCTTGGAGGCCCTAAAGGAATCTCCTCTTGCATTTAGTGCTTCGCACGAAGAGGAGGAAGGTTTGTCAGAATCGACATGGAGAGCAAGAAGTAAGAACGCTCTATTTGCGATGGACCAGGGAATTCCGGTAGGCATGATCGTCTTGATGCGTCGGGACAGCCAAAAAACAAGGCATATTGCGAATATTTTTGGGCTGTATGTTAAAACTTCTCATCGCGGTCAGGGCTTTGGAAATCAGCTGCTAAACGGAGCCATTCAAAAGCTTAAAGCAGTTAAGCACCTAGAAAAAATTAAACTCACGGTAGTGAACACGCAAAAACAGGCGATCGATCTCTACAAGAAGTTTGAGTTTCAAGAAGTAGGCATCCTAAAAAATGAGCTGTACCACCAGGGCAAGTTCTACGATGAACTAGTCATGGAGCGATACCTAAAGCAGGTCTAGGAAGAAACCACTTGAATTTGGCGCTGTTCAATTAGTGGAAGATTATTCAGTCTTAAGTACAGCTGTGCTGTAGCAATTACATCTTTCTGACAGTACGCCGCAATCTTCTGCAGTCCATCCTTTTCCCCGTAATAGGTTTTGGTAACCTTTGATCCATCCAGGTCCTGCTTGCTGGAAGGAATGTCAAAAATAGAGGTAAGCAGATCCAGTGAAGTGAAGCTTTTCCAATCTCCAAACTTCCACATTTCCATGGTATCCAGGTGATTGACCTCCCAGGGCTTTTTCCCTGCCAGGTTTAGTGACCACGGAATCTTGATATCATTGATAAGCATTCTGCGGCACAAGTAGGGAAAATCGAATTCCTTTCCATTGTGTGCACAAAGTTTGAGGTTTTCCTGGTCAAATTTTCCCTCAATAAAGTCCTTAAACTCGGTGAGGAGTTCCTTTTCGTTGTGTGAGGCCATTGACTTGACACGCATTGCAGGCTTCCCCTTGTGCTCGTGGTAGATGGCCATACCAATGACAATGATCTTCCCAAATTCAGCGTAGATCGCTGATCGGTCTTCGTACAGATCTTCCGTGGATTTTTCCTCAGGATTCCGTATGAATTGCGCCTTGCGTTTCCAATGATTGAGTAATTGCGGAGATAAGTCCTCTACATTTTCGTTGCCCGACACCGTTTCAATATCGATGACAAGAAAATCTTGAAAGTGATTCAATGGAAGCTATTTGAATGGTTATACATGGTCAGTTAGTCATGTAAGATACCTTTCATTTCCAATTCTTCTATGAAAACAAGGTGATCTTCAATGATTGATTCCGGAACAAAAATAAATTTTTTGTCATACACCTGTTTATTGATAAAATAACTCACCCAGTATTCGTTGTTTAAGTGAAAAACGGACGCATCAATTGGCTCGATGAGGGCATGCATCCCCGGTTCAAGGTAGGGGATCATATGTCGGAGAACGGAGGTTTTTTGTTGTTCCTTGTCCATTTCTCCGTAGCCCTTGGAGGTGATCATCACATTTTCAAGTTTTTCTTGACTGCGGTTAATGATGAACACTTTCCACCCTTCCTCTGTCTTGGCAATTACGACATGAACATTTTTTACAGGCGAAAAATCTATGTCTTTCTTCAAGGTGTCGTTTGGTTTTGCTCCATCAATTCCATTTCAAAAATAGTGGAAAGATGAACCTTCAATTTTTCTTCTACTTCTTTCATATCGATTTCTCTACCGAGTTCTTTTGCGAGCGAGGTTACCGCCTTGTCCTGGATTCCGCAAGGGACGATGTAATTGAAATATTCCAGATTGGTATTTACATTAAAGGCAAAACCATGCATGGTCACCCAACGGCTGCTTTTCACGCCAAGCGCACAGATTTTTCTCGCTTTTTGCTCATGCTCATAGTCGATCCAGACCCCGGTCAATCCGCTAATCCTGCCGGATAAGATATCATATTCTTTCAACGTCATGATCACAGCTTCTTCCAAGAAGCGTAAGTATTTATGTATATCAGTAAAGAAATGATCCAGATCCAAAATTGGATATCCTACAATCTGCCCAGGCCCGTGATAGGTAATGTCTCCGCCCCTGTTGATTTTGTAAAAGGTGGCATTTTTTTCTTTTAGAAATGCACTGTTGGCCAGCAAGTGATTTTCGTCTCCGCTTTTACCAAGGGTATACACGTGAGGGTGCTCACAGAAAATCAAGGTGTTCCGGGTCTCCTTCTTTTGATCTTCCGGGAGCTTTCGGTTGGCAATTTTTTGGTCAACCGTTTCCTTGAAAAGCTCCTCCTGGTAATCCCAGGCTTCCTGATAATCTTTCAGGCCTAAATGAATGAAATGGGTTTTTTTATTCACAAGCAAAGTTCCATGTTCTGATTCAACAAATGCAAGCTATCTTCCAGTTCCTTCAGGAGCATTGCCTTGAAGGCGAGAGCTATGGATACTAGAACAACAGGGAGCAAAGGAGAAGCGCTGGCTCAGCGGCATTACGTCAGTCAGGGTTTTGAAATTTTGGAGACCAACTATCGACACAAGCGAGCTGAGGTGGATTTCATTGCGTTGACAGCGGATGAGCAGCTATTGGTCTTTGTGGAGGTAAAAAATAGAACAAGAAATGACTTTGGTGAAGCAGAAACATTCGTTTCAGATGCACAGCAAGGTCGAATTAAAGAGGCTGCTGAGGAATACATCTTCGGGATTAACTGGCAAAAAGATGTTCGTTTTGATATCGTCAGTATAGATTCAATTGGCAAAGTCGAAGTTTTTGAAGACGCCTTCTAATAGTTTTGCTGAATGAGCGAGTCTACCAATTTGGCCATTTTAGCTTCGGGAAGCGGAACCAACGCAGAAAACATCGCCCGCTATTTCAAGCGTCATTCAAGCATTCATGTACAAAAGATCCTATCGAATAAACGCAATGCATTTGTCCATGAAAGAGCTAGGCAACTGGGAATTCCTTCTGTGACGTTCACAAGAGCAGAGTTTCTTGTACCTACCTTCTTAGACGAGTTGGAGGGTATTGATTACCTCATTCTTGCCGGTTTCTTGTGGCTGATCCCAAAATATCTTGTGCATGCGTACCCTGATCGAATCATTAACATTCATCCGGCCCTTTTGCCGAAGTACGGAGGCAAAGGAATGTATGGTGCGCACGTTCATCAAGCGGTCGTTGCGAACGGAGAAAGAGAGTCAGGGATCACGATCCATCTGGTGAATGAAGAGTATGACAAGGGAGAGGTGCTTTTTCAGGCAAAATGTAGCGTGGAGTCAGACGACACAGCGGATACCCTGGCAGAAAAAATTCATGCATTGGAATACCGCCATTTTCCTGAGGTCATCGAAGAGCACATTAGCAAGTGACCAAGTTCGTCATCATAACGCCGGGACGTTCGGGCTCCACCTTTCTTGCGCGTACAC
>CAZQJU010000038.1:4518-31469 GCA_964593185.1 uncultured Roseivirgaceae bacterium | reverse complement strand
CTGCAAAAGCTAACATGGTTTGTTAACATGGATTCAACCTCTTCTACCAGATTTGATAAGTGGATTTAGCTCTTTCTCCATATAATATTCGAGCGAGGGTACCCAGTGGTCATCCTGTTGGTTCTTAACATTAATCAGAACTATCAGGACGTCCTCCATCGTGCCTAAATCCCTCATCTGTATTACACCATCCTTTGAGCTTGTATTGTCCCTGATGTGCTCTAAAGATCTCTTGAAGCTGTTGGTCTGGCTCTTCCCCACCTTTATTGCTTGATTACCCTTAAGGTAGATGTACACTCCCGGCCTTGCCCAATCGTCATGCGCAGGCTTAATGCCGTGTTCTTTGGGATTAAAGCTTTCAACTTTGAATAGATGTTTCAGGGTATTGAACTCCCTTTCAAAAACTACGATTAGGTCAGCCTTGGTCATTGCTCCTTTTTGAAGCAAAATAGTCAATTGACGAGACTAGGAATTAAAGCTAAACAGATCAAATAATGAATAAAATCCAGAACGAACTTAGCTTAACTAATACCTTCATACTAAAAAGTAATGCACAATAACGGTTCTTTTCGGAAACTGCTGCGTCACTGTGAAGTCCTCTTCTGAAACAAAGTTTCTACAGAAAAAACTCAACTGAACCCTATTCCATTTTTCACCAATTCTTCGTACACTTTATCATTGATGGAGTACAAAAAAGGGGCCTTGTTTTGTGCTCCAGTCATCAGCTTTTCATGCCGAGTCAAAATGCCTAATTTCATCATTTTACGTTGGAAGTTTCCCCTATCAAGTTTCACCGCTAAAAGCACCTCATACAATAACTGAAGATCCGACATAGTAAACTTTTCAGGCAGTAGGGATCTGCCAATGGGCAGATAGTTGATCTTCATGCGTAACTGCTGTAGCGCCACCTCAATCATGGATGCATGGTCGAGTACAAGCGGGGGTAGCCTATCTACAGGAACCCAGGTACAAACGTCACTTAGAGGGTCAGCAATTGGAGAGACCTTAGTAGCGTCTACCAAGGCCATATAAGCAGTGGAAACAAAACGCTGACTAAACCAAGCCACTATTTCTTCGCGGACTGAATCCGGCCAATTCGACTTCATAAGCCTAAACGCACGGACGCTAGTCTCACTACAGTCCCACCCTCTTTTTGGCGAGCTAAAAGTGTGGAACTGAGTCAAAAACAAATTCCGTAGGCCCGTCCTATTTGAAAGGACGTCCATTATCGCTTCCTCCATGGTAGCCGTTTGAGGAAGGAATCCACCTGGTAAGGCCCATGCGTCAATACCCTTGTATTTCAATAGCAACACATTCAGTGTGTCGTCCATATACCCAAACACCACTCCATCCAAGGAGATAAAAGGAACGAATGTTGAAAGCTTTCGCTGAAATGCCAGCACATGATCTTCAGCCATAGAAATTTTATTTTGTCAAAATAACAAATTAAGATTACATTTGTAATGTGTCTTTTTGACTCATTAAAATTAATCTAATGAAATTTATTCAATTTTTAACGTTCACACTGATCCTATTCGCTTCTTGCTCACAAAAGCCTTCTTTAGAACTTCCACCATTAACAGTAGAGAAGTCCCAACTTATTGAAGAAGGAAATGGAAAGAGCTACCGAGATCTTAACAAAAATCAAAAGCTCGACATATATGAAGATCCTCGAAATGACATAAATGCAAGAATAGAAGACTTGCTCTCCCAAATGTCTTTAGAAGAAAAAGCAGGAATGTTATTCATTAATGGAGCACCCGTAAGCAATGATGGAAACCCTAATAAACCAGGAGGTGGCCCTGCGGCAATGATGGCAACAGCTCCCGAGAACATTCAAAAACTCAAAATGAATCACTTCAATGTCTGGGAGATCCCTGATGACCCTGCGGTTTTTGCTAAATGGTATAATCTGGTTCAGCTAGAGGCAGAAAACAGTCGATTGGGAATACCGATAACCATCGCTTCTGATCCCAGACATCACCTGGGTAAAAATGTCATTCAGATGGCTGCAAATGGCTTTAGTCAGTTTTGTGAACTCCCCGGCTTTGCTGCGATCGGTGAAGAACAGCTTGTACGGGATTTTGCTGAGGTGGTGAGAAAAGAGTATCGAGCCATTGGCATCAGAGAAGCATTGTTTCCGCAGATCGATTTGGCCACAGAACCTCGCTGGGCCAGAATCAGTGGGAACTTTAGTGAGGACGCGGAGCTTACCGCAAGACTCGTGAAACCGTACATTGAAGGACTTCAGACGGAAGATCTAAAGAATGGTATTGCCTGCATGACCAAACACTTCCCTGGTGGAGGCCCACAGAAAGAAGGACTGGATCCCCATTTTTCCATACAAAGAGGTCAGATCTATCCAGGAGACAACTTTGACTACCATCTCATTCCTTTTGAGGCAGCATTCGAGGCAAACACTTCAGCAATTATGCCGTACTATGGAATCCCTGTAGGACAAACAGATGAGGATGTGGCCATGTCCTACAATAAGACCATTATCACCACTTTGCTCCGAGAAAAGTATCAATACGATGGAATCGTCTGTACAGATTGGGGCTTGATCACTGATCTCCCTATGGGACCTGATATCGTCTGGAAAGCGCGTGCATGGGGTGTTGAAGACCTCAGCGAAGTAGAAAGAGTAGAAAAAATACTTAATGCAGGAGTGGATCAGTTTGGAGGAGAAAACCGACCTGAGTTGGTCATACAACTTGTTGAAGAAGGAAGGATTAGTGAATCGCGACTGGATGTATCCATCAAACGACTGCTGCGCCAAAAATTTGAGCTTGGACTCTTTGAAGACCCTTTTGTAGACGAATCCAACGTCCCACAGGCACTAAGCTCACCAGTATCCGTCGCCCTGGGAGAAAGATCACAGATGGAATCCATGACACTCCTAAAAAATAAAGACAATGCACTCCCACTGAAGTCCGGAACAACTAAAGTGTACATCGAGAACATCGACAGCTCGGTAGTAGCAAACTATGCCACAATAGTGGATACTCCGGAAGAAGCTGACTTTGCAATTATCCGACTGAATACACCCTGGTATCCGGCAGACAGTAATGTTCCTTTTGCAAGAAGTTTTCATCATGGCGACCTGGACTTTAAGGGTGAAGAAAAAGAGAAAATTATGACTCTTTTGAAGAAGGTTCCTACCATTGTAAATATTTACCTGGACCGCCCAGCGGTAATTCCGGATATCGCTGCCGCAGCACACGCTGTGATTGCTGACTATGGAACTAGCGACAAGGCTGCCTGCGAGGTGCTATTTGGACGTACTGCTCCGAAAGGAAAATTACCTTTTGAGTTGCCTTCTTCTATGGAAGCTGTTATGAAGCAGAAAACAGATGTACCCTATGATAGTGAAAACCCGCTCTTCGAGTTTGGTTTTGGATTGAGTTATTAACTTGCTACCTACCGGATCAAAAGGCTTTGCTGTATACTCAACTAAGCCACTGTGGGTAAATTTATCTTGGCACACGTCCCTTTACCAACCTCCGATTCATACTCAATGGTCCCTCCATGATCATCTATGATCCGGTAGCTTATTGACATACCTAGTCCTGTACCTTGTCCGGGTGGCTTGGTGGTGAAAAAGGGGGTGGTCACTTTCGATATATTTTCCTTTGAGATGCCGATGCCGGTGTCTTGGACGGTAATCGTAAGCATCTGATTGGAGGCCATTTCAGTTTTGATCGAAATCGTACCATCACCTTCAATCGCTTGCACTGCATTGACCAAAATATTCAAAAAGACCTGATGCAGCTCGCCTTCAAAGCCAATAACCCTGAATGGCTCCTTTGTAAGGCTCCTTTCAATAGTGACCTTACCTTCTATCTTCCGTTTGATCATCAACAGGCAATTTTCAATCGTCTGATGAATATCACAATTCTCTCGTTTGCCTGTGCCTTTTCTATTAAATCGATTCAGACTCTGGATGATATTAAATACTCTCTCAACTCCTAATTCCAAAGAATCAAGGAGCGGTCTGTATTCCTTTTGTTTTTCCTTAAAATTTTTATCTAAAAACTTCCCAAGTGCAGAACCGCTTCCCTGAATGTAGTTTAACGGGTTATTGATTTCGTGCGCTATTCCGGCGGTCAAAAGACCTACCGAAGCCATCTTTTCCGACTCAATAAGCCTCGCTTGCGCATTTCGAAGATCTCTTGTTTTTTCCTTGACCTGTCTTTCCAATCTCCTTTTTTGCCGCTCCACAATTCTCGCATTCCACCTGATTATTAGCATCAATAACATTAAGAAGAGAAAAGTTGATAGCAACCGGAACCACCAGCTTTGCCACCAAGGAGGAAATATTTCGAATTCAATACTTTTTATCAGAGGGCTTGAAGATTCTCTTCTTACCTCAAAAACGTACACTCCGGGATCTAAGCTAGTGAAATCAACACGGTTCCTAGTGCCTAAAAATATCCACTCATTTTCCTCAGGACCCATTCGGTAAAAGAAGCGGTCATTTGGTGCAATTTCCTTTGATAGGGCCGAAAAGCTGATGGAAATAGATCTCTCATCGTAAGCGAGCTGGTGCGGTTCAACGTTAGCTAAACTCTTCCTGACCCGTACACCGTTAACCAAGGATGAGAACTCCGTAAAGAAGAATTCAGGATCATCTTCTGTCAATAAGCCAGGATCTTCCAGAACAAAAAAGCCCGATGGGGTTGCAAAATACATGGCATCTTCGTGTTTTTGATAATGTATATCAACGATCTGTTCATTTAAAATACCCACGCTCTTATCGTAATTGACAAAGACATCGTAGTCTGGCAAGAACTTTGACACACCCGAATGCGTCGCTACCCACACGTTTCCATCGCCATCAACTTCCAGATCCTCTACAATTTCGTCACCCAGTCCGTGTATTCTTCCATACGCCGTAAATGTGTTCGAAGAACGATCCAACCTTGCAACCCCTCCGGTAAAGCTCACCCAAACATCTCCATCTCCATCTACCACTACATCTGTTAAGGTGTTTCTGGGAATCGACCCCTGTTTGCTACTTTTCGCAAACGTCTCAAAGTGCCCATCCCGAAAGTGCGAAAGTCCACCTCCTAGTGTAGCTACCCACATTTCACCATCTTCTCCGGCAAAAAGCCCTGAAATACCATTATAGCCTAAGCTGGTAGAATCATTGGTGTCATGCGTATGATGTTCAAATTTTTCACCGTCAAATACACTTAGTCCATCGCCATTGGAACCGAACCAAATTTTACCATTAGAGTCCTCGCAGATGGTCATTATTTCATCACTCCCTATTTTTTCAGGATCGCCTGCATCATAAAGAAATCGCGTGATCTTGCCATTTGCTATCATATCAGCGCCTGCCTGCTGATAGCCAATCCAAATCCTTTCACGACTATCCTCAAACAATACCGTCGCTCGCGGAGAACTCAAACCCCTACTGGGGTCCTCCAGATTGGCTACATATTGTTCAAACTTTTTATCGACTAACTTATTGACCCCAAGGTGGGAAGCCATCCAGATTGATCCATCTTTCCCGCTAACTACAGACCTTAAGCTGCTGGTCGGAAACATTCCATCGTCTTTTCGGTCTTTGTATAGATAACTCCGTACAGGTTTCTCGGAATATCGGCTTAGTCCACCCCCAAAGGTTGCTATCCAAAGGTTTCCATTTGAATCGATGAGTATATCCTCCACATTGTCGGATCTAATGGTGGTATTATCACCGTATATATGCTTGAAACGGACAAAACTTCCATCGACCAACTTATTCAGGCCACCACCCCAGGAACCTACCCAAAGCTGATTATCTGAACTATCAACTTTTACGTCAAGGACAATGTCATTACCCAAACTATGCTCATTGTTACTTGAATGTCTAAAACGTTTTACTGTATAATCTGAGCCGTTAATCTTATTCAGTCCCCCCAGCACAATCCCCAACCAAACATTCCCTTCGCTATCACAGGCAAGGCCATGAATGAAATTTCCGGAAATAGAATTGGGATCAGTATCATCATGAGAGAACCGAAGAAAGTTCCCATCACCAAGATGAAGGTTTAGTCCATTTTGGGTTCCAACCCAC
The DNA here is from genome assembly GCA_964593185.1 of uncultured Roseivirgaceae bacterium. Classification (GTDB taxonomy): domain Bacteria; phylum Bacteroidota; class Bacteroidia; order Cytophagales; family Cyclobacteriaceae; genus Ekhidna. The sequence goes on along the minus strand of CAZQJU010000038.1, from coordinate 25,405 downwards.
AACCTATCGAACTTATCGATTGCCAAAGCGTATACGGTATTGTCACTCAGAGATAAACTATCTTCTTCATTTTTACGGTAATGTCTGACCTTTCCATGGAGATAGTAATCCAAACCGCTTTCTGTGCCAATCCAGATTCCGCCTTCCTTGTCTTCAATTAGGCACTCCACATAGCTCCCTGAAAGAGAAACAGAATCTGCTCCATCGGGCAATAGTGGATCTAGAAATTCGCCATCTTTCAGGCGAACAATGCCACCTCCTCTTAAGCCAGCCCAAATCTCACCATTTGAGGTTTCAATGATGTGTCGTACGGTACTCTCATGCATTCCTGCAGCCGGATCATAGGTGTAATTTACGAATGAATACCCGTCATATCTCTGTAGACCGCCTGTTGATCCAATCCACAAATAGCCATGACTATCCTCCAGCAATGCAAAAACATCGTTAGCTAAAAGACCATCTGACGTTGTGAGGTGTTCGAAATAAAAGTTTCTCTGCGAAAAACAGGTAGTTAAACCAAAAAAAAAGTTGCAAAGCAGTAGTAAAGCAGTATAGAATTTAGCTGAGCGGATAGCTTCAATAATTTACTACAACATAGAGAGGGTAGCCTCGTCGATCTTTTTCTCAATTGCCTCCATGCTTAAAGGTTTCCTAAAACAGTCGAATATGACCCCGTCCTCTAAAGCCTTTTGAATGTCCTCGCTGTCACCGTATCCAGTGAGCATGAAATATACGATTTTTTGGTAATTGCTTTTAGCCTTCATTATGAATTCAAGACCATTCATATCAGGCATCTTATAATCACTGATTACTACGATTATTCTCTGATGATTATCTTCTAAGATATCGAGTGCTTCAGGACCCGAACTAGCCAGGAATAGCGAATAACTGTCTTCAAAATTTCGTTCAAACAGGAACAAATTCACTTGCTCATCATCCACATAAAGTATGGTTATCTCCTTCTCCATATTTGTGAAAATTACAAATAATAGTACAATTGGCCTCAATTCTCGCTTACAAAAAGTTTTTGATTTTTACCCTACTTCTTGCAACGAATACATCATAGTTCACGGACCACTTTGTCAGTAAATTATCATCAAATGCCTGTGCAGAGCGGGAAATTTTATATCCAAAAGTAGATTTAATTAATCTCCCTTTCAGAGATACTTGATTAACATGGATTGTTAATATGAGGACATACCTGCGATCCGAGAGTCCTACTTAAGTTGTCAGGATGAATGATTTTGGAGTTTAATGAGAGGGATCAAATTGTTATCAAGCAAGTGGTGTTCCTGAAAAAGGGGAGACATAGAAAATAGTCTGAAAAATATGCCAGTAAAACTGAAAGACACATTTGAGAGATCTTGCAGGTCGAAAAGGATAGAGCGACAGAATAATTGTTCACAACAATGAACCATCACTTAACTCAATTACTCGGTCGCTTTTGGAAGCAAACTCCTCATCATGCGTTACCGCAATAATGGTCTGCCCTCGCTCCTCTGCCAATTGTTGGAAAATGTCAAAAACGATATCCGTGTTCTTTGAATCAAGGTTCCCGGTTGGCTCATCTCCCATGATGATCGCCGGCTCATTTATCAGTGCCCTGGCAATGGCAACGCGCTGTTGCTGTCCTCCGGATAGTTTATTTGCTGCTTTATGGGATTGATCCCGAATTCCCAGAAGGTCAAGGTTTTCATAAGCAGCCTCTTGTATCTCTTCCTTTGACTTCCTTCCAAGCTTTAAGGCTGGAAGCATGACGTTGTCCAAGGCCGTAAACTCCTGTAGTAAATAGTGAAACTGAAAAACGAAACCAATATTCGCGTTGCGAAAGGCCGCCAGCTCATTTTGTGTTTTACCGGTAATAAGCTCTCCGTTCATATGAAGTTCACCTCGATAGTCGGTGTCCATCGTAGAAAGTAGGTAGAGCAAGGTTGATTTTCCTGAACCTGACTTGCCAACCAAGGCCAAAAACTCACCTTTTTCAATGTCAAAGGAAATGTCCTTCAACACGTGAAAAGAAGAAGGCTCAAGAAACCATTTATTGATCGATTTTGCAGAAAGCGCAACATTAGTATTCATCATTATCCTCTTATAATCTCCACCGGGTCCACTTTGGACGCATTCTTGGCCGGTATGTACCCTGCTATAAACGTCGTCAGTAAACCAAAGCCAAGTGCGGCGATGTAGTCAGAAATTCGATAGGCCATGGGCAAATTCTTCAGCGACGCTAGTTCAAAGGGAATACTGTTGATGATATAACTCACGATTCCCCCTAAAATGACCCCAGCTACACCACCAATAAAGCCTATGATCAATGACTGGGTAAGAAATATTTGCACAATGTCACCCCCTTCAAAGCCCATCGCCTTTAGAATGGCAATGTCTTTGATTTTTTCATTTACGGTCATGTTCATGATGTTATAGATCCCAAAGCCTGCAACCAATAAGATGGTGAATGATACCGCTATTGCCAGGTATGCTCGGAGTACATTCCCCGCCTGAAGTTGTCCATTGGCCTCAATCCATGACTCCACTTTGTAGTCGATGGCGGGGTCCATTTTTCGTGCAACTTCTTCCGCGTCATTGTAGTCCTTGATGTTGATTTGAACATCTGTAGCATAACTTCTATTCTTCGAAATCAATTGCCGTGCGGCGTTTGTTCTTACAAATGCTTTGGAATTATCCACACCGACCAAGCTGGTTTCTAGAAATCCAATGATCTTGAAATTCCGATCTACTCCATCTGCGGTACTTACCATAACAATATCATTTACCTCCACACTTAGTTTTTTAGCAAGGCCAATACCCAATATGATCCCATCTTCTCGGTGATCTAGCTCCATCCAGGAGCCTTTGCGCATCGAACTTGCCGTACCAAAGAGCTCGTCCTCCTTCGCAGCATTCACACCAGTAAGAACACCATTTACCTTTGTGGAACCATTTCGAAAGAAAACATTCATATTGATCTGACTGGTGACTCCTGTCACCTCCGGGAACTGACTCACTACATTTACAATACGATCTGCATCCTTGATCCCTTCCGTATATTGAATGATCCGTGCGTTTCTTAGGTTGATCAACTTGGTTTGATCTGGGTAATGATGCTCCAGCAAGTTGGAACGGTCTTCCGGGAGCTCGTTGTACACATGAATGTGCGCGAGCGTCGAAAATGCCAGCTCTGCCTGTATGTCGTTTACTCCGGTCATAAATCCATTGATAAAAATGTACATGGAGATGCCAAACATCACGCTCAATATGGCCACAAGCGCTTGCCTTACTCTCGACGTCAAATGGGCATTGGCAACTTTGTAGTTGGTAGGTCTGATCATAGCACTTTGGGCTTTCTCAGTACGTCTGACTGGTTGACACCTGCAACGATTTCCACCCACTGCTCATTTCGAATCCCCACCTGTACGGATCTAACACTGCCATTCTTGAGTTTGACACTATCACCATGAACCAAATACGCGCTTGGAATCACCAAGGTATCTTCACGCTCCCCGATGATTATATTCGCTTGAAGCTGTGTATTGTGATACAACAAAGCAGGAAGATCCACAAAAGTGGCTTCAACAATAAAGGACTGCTCGACCTGATCAAAAGACGGATATATTTTCGAAATAACTCCTTCGTAGGTTTGACCTTGATCTGTGTTTAAGTTCAGCACGACCAACTGGTTCAGTGCTATTTCATTGATGTCCTCCTCAGAGACGAAAAGTTTTGCCAATAGCTGTCCTCCCCCAATGAGCGCGACAACTTCCCCCCTTCTCACCAGATCGCCTTCTTGTTTGTAAGTCTGCAGTACTTTTCCATCAATCCTGGAAGTCAAGAAATAGTCCGCATTGCTTTCTTGCTGGATCACCAGCTGCGTCTTTGCATTCTCGACCCCGATATTCAATGAATTTACCAAGTCATCCAGTGCCTTTTGATTAATTCTGACACCGCTTTCGGCGTTCTCGTATTGCAGCTTTTTTTGATCTAGTTCCATCTCAGATACGGCGTTACTTTCAAAGAGTCTCTTATAGCGCTCGTAGTTCTTCTTATCTAGCTCTAACTGCAACCTTGATTGCTCTACCTGCAATTTCAACTGTTCTCTTTGAGGAGAATTAGCTGCTGCCTTCTCCAGTGCATCCTGGTATAGCACTTCGGCATTGGCAACCTGCTCCGATTGAACGCGATTAGAAAGTTGGAATAGTGGCATTTCTGCTTCGACCGTAGCCCCAACCTCTACAAAACGCTTGATAAGGTAGCCTTCCGCATTCGCGGTAACAATGTACTCATGATCTAAAACAACCTTACCACTTGCGAAAACTGCATCGACAATGTTGGACACTTTAGGTTGAGCGGTTTCTTCCTTGCCACAGGCTACGAAAAGTGCGCAGGAAGTTATAAGTAGTATGGACTTTACAATTGGTTTCATCATAGGACCCTTGGGGTTATTTGACTGTAGTATGCATATACTTTTGACATGCTGTTCAAGTAGGTATTTTCTGCTTTGAGATACTCTTCGAATACTTTGAGGTAGCTATCCAAGCCAATCAGACCCTCTTCATACTTTTGAAAGGTAAGCTCCTTGTTTTCTTCGTAGAGTCGGTATGTTTCCAGTGTCGCTCTCGCATCCTCCAAGCTCAGTTGATACTCCTGTATCAGTTGCCGATCCGCCAGGACAGCATGCTGTTCAGTCTTCACCTTTTCATTGAAAGCAATTTGTTGATCGAGCTTACTGATCTTGAGGTTCCTTCTATTCGTAAATCCACTGAAAATCGGGATGGATAGATTCAAAGACATGTAACTGTAGTTACTCCAATCATCTCCACTAAAGGATAGCCCAAAGTCATTTCTAAATTGCTGTCTTCCTAGATAGGTATTGAGACTAAGTGTAGGCAACATAGAAGACTGGCTAACCTTCACGTAGGTATCTGCTTGCCTCAACTGCAATGATGCACTTTCTACTTGAAGGCTATTGTTAAGCTGACCAGGTTTGAACAGCTCCGGCAGATAGTAGTCAAAATTTCCAGAAAGCGTAAGTGTATCCGATGAACTCATGCCTAACAATTGTTTTAGTTCTGTTAGGCTCTGTTGCTCCGATTGTCTATTGGCATTTAAGCTTTGCTTGACACTATTGCAATTGATCTTAGCCGTATTTAAAGTGATTGCATCCACAATACCCTGCTCAAGCTTTTGATGGGTAAGTTCCTGGACTCTTTCGGCACTTTCCAGGTCTTGCTCCCCTAGCTCAATCGCTCTTTTCGCAATAACGGCTTTGTAGTAATACAGGCTTACTTGCTCGCTAAGTAGTTCTTCATAAAGCTCCTTGGATACCTCTTGGAGTTCGGTGTTTAACCTCGCCATTTCCTTTTGTAGGATGGCTTCACGACTAAAAACCTCCTTGTAAATGGAAATACCCGCATTGTAGTTGAAGTCCTGACCAAATTGTGTATCTATCGTTTGTCCAGGTTCTCCTCCGAAAATCTCTGCGGGCAAAGGGGTAGTTGCTAAATCTATGTTTCGTTGGCCATTGAACGTACCTGTGATCGTCGGAAGCCGATGAGATTTTGCTTGCTTGTATTCGATTTCTGCCTTCTGCTGATTGATGAGATAGTTTTGGAAATCAATGTTCTGTTTTAGCGCAAGTTCTATTGCTTCCTCAGCATTCGCCAAAGAAAGATGCTGTGAAAATCCACCAACAAGTGATCCTGCAAAAATGAATGACACGACTATTCTTTTCATGGTAATTACTTATTTTGGTGATTTAGGATGAAGCGAAGCGCTACAGAAGTATTGATCCCTCCAGGGGAAGTGATGCCACCGATGGGCGCTGTTTTGGTGGTGACCGTGTAGCCCACATTAAAATCAAGCATAGTGCCGGGCGTGAATTGATGGCTTATTCCGCTTGAGATGCTTGCAGATAGGACTTTTGCATTCAGCTCTTCAATATCTCCACTCTGACCCGAAAAAAGTGAGAACTCCACGTTGCCACCTTTAGCTACGAGCTGGTATCTACCTACGCCAAGCGAAACATAAGGGCGCGTGGTTTGCCGCTCCTTGAAGTAGTACCTAGCGGACATTTCAAAATTGATGGAAAGTCCTCCACTACCGGATCCACTACCTCCAAATCCGGAAAACGAACTTATTTCTTGCTCTTTGGGTAGGATTAAGAAGCTAATGGCTCCGCCGATCATTAGTTGCTCATTTAAAAAATAGCTACCTCCGAGCCCAAAAAAACCTCGTCTTTGCGAAAAGTCTGTGAGGGTAATGGTGTCAACTTTTCCCGTTTGATTGGACGGCGAGATAAACCTTTGGCCGTAGTAAAAATCTATTGACCATCTGTTCGCGAAGCATCTCTTTAATGAATCTCTTCGAGCTTCTTCATTTTCCAACCATGTGATGGCTTCTCGGGCCAGTTCAAAAGGTTTTGGGCGGTCTTGCGAATACGCGAAAGTGACTGAAAAGAGCATCACAACTCCCAAATGCCTCACTCTGGCAATACCGTTCGACTCCAATACTGATCCTTAGTGAACCCTCGGAAAGAGACCGTCAACTTCAGCCTGTCGTCACTAACAAGTGACAACGTAGCATCCAGCGTCATACCTTTCTTTGGGGTATACAACTTTCCGCTCCATGTATCATTAGCATAGATCAGATCGTAGAGCATGTCTAAACCCAAAATAGATCGATCCCGCAGCGCTTTTTCAGGGTTCTTTCTATCCGTATAAAGCTCCCCATCCTTGTTCTTTGCTCTTTCCATCCAGACAATTTTCCCACTGAAACGATCCGCATCTTGGGCGTAAATCTCAATGACCGATTTCCCTTCCTCAGGCAACCAATACCCTTTGATCTGATCTTGTGAGCGTGCAGTGAATTGTATACATACCAATCCAATTGCCACAAATAGTACTTTTTTCATCCTTGAATATTTTGTTTAAAAAAAGCTTACCGAAGTAGGCTCTTACTACGTGACTGCCATCCACTTACGAATTGCATATCCAAAGAAACGAGTATGTGCTTAGGGCAGTGAGGATGAAACTGCTGGAGTCACCTATAAGGTAGCCGAAGCTGAAAATAGGCGACCGAAAGATTTCTGCGAAAACAATTAGAAACAACTTAGTTTGGATGCGACGCTAGGTTGCACACAAACTAAAAGTCTATCTTCCTTATCGAGATTCAAATGAATCGAGGATCTTTATAACACTTTACAACTTTTCAAATCGAAAAGAATACACTCAAATGCTCACCAAAAGCATGTTCGCTACAAAGTGAACCTAACCATCTCAATTATACAAGGCTGCCTACTTACCTATATTCTGCGCAAGACGTAATCTTCTACACTTTAGGGATCAGAACTGCAACTGGTCCTCATTTCTACCTCCACTTAATTTTCAGTGATGTCTGCAATCCTTCCCTTGTTGGAGAATCCTTCAAAAACAGGTCGCATAAAGCTCCGCTCGTAACTTACAATCAGTCCAGCTTCCTTTGCCTGAGTTAGGATCCTCTGGCATTCTTCACACTGTTCAAGTGCTGACCTATAAACTTCGTAAGCAGCAAGGGACGAGAACGAAAACGTAGCATAGGCAATGTTATTTGGACCTTCATGCGGCAGTAGATAGCCATGATGATCTCCATTCATTTTGTTGACGGCGTCGATCCAGAACTTAGCGTAATGCTCAAATTCATCCACTTTGTCCGGGTTAATTCGATATTTCAAAAAACACGTTACCATCGTATTAATCTCTATAGGTCAATTACTTCTGAAGTGAATAGGCTCATACGGCCCTCCTTTTGATGCTCAATCATCGTCCATGTAGTTAATCAGGATCCGATACTACTCAAATGTGGATCTCATCGCGTAGATAGACCATCGGACGACATGATAAATCTTGATGGGTAGGATGAAAAAATTTCAACTAGCAAAGCAGCGCATTTCTTTTACCTTGGCTGTATGGACTTCAAATACTTGAAACTGGTAAAAACCATCGCCGACGAGGGCAACATCGCAAAGTCGGCAGACCGGCTTTTCTTAACCCAATCGGCGCTAAGCCATCAGCTTAGAGATTTTGAAGAACGGGCCGGGATCAAAGTTTTTGTTCGATCAAGAAATGACTGGAAACTGACCAAAGAGGGCCACGAAATTTACGACATGGCTTGTCAAGTCATCAATCGTGTTGAGGAGGGGATGGCAAAAATCTCCAAGATTCAGTCCGGTTCAAGAGGCACGATAAAGCTGGGTACCGAATGCTTTTCATTTTATCGAGGCTTGCCGTCATTTATCCAAAAAATGAGTGCGTTGTACCCTGAGATTGACATCAAGCTAACGGTAGAATCGAAGCAACCCAGCGCATATCAGCTGCTTAACAACCAGCTTGATATGTGTATCGTTACAACTCCGCTAGAAAGCGACAAAATCTTTACTTACGAACTCTTCGAAGATGAGCTTTTCGCGCTACTCCACGTTGAGCATGAATTGGCGGAAAAAGACTACCTGGATCCTGCGGATTTTTCGAATCAACATTTGATCATTCATTCGTTTCCCTTAGAAACAGTCTCTGTTTACCATCACTTTCTTCGGGTGCATCAAGTGAACCCCCTAAAGATTACCGCTATTCCGATGACGGAAGTAGCCTTAGAACTGATTGAATCAAACATGGGGATCTCCTGCCATTCCAAATGGGCCCTCAAAGTATTCAATCTCCCAGATTGTCTGAAGTTTATCCCCCTGGGAAGAAACGGGTTGAAGAGAAAACACTACCTAGCCATCAGAGCCGAGGACAGAGACAAGCAATACATTCAGGACTTTGTGGACAACATTAAGGAGGACAGTTCACTTACCGCCTTCAAGTCCTGAAGTCAAACAAATGGAAAGCACCGTATCGCCTATTGCAATTGATTCACTGTTCAATCACCTGGCCATCACACTTTGATACAAAGGTATGGACTGGACAAAAACATAAAGCCTCCTCTCGTTCCCTCTGGCTGACGTTCAAGAAGGCTTGACCAGCCGATCAGGCTAACAGTTTCTCTAAGTGCCAGACTTTGGATACTATTTTCCATCCTTGGGCTCCATTGACAAAGGCGAGGTGGTCAACGAACACATTCTTATGAGCTCGTATTCTGATTTTAACGGTGGCACAATTCGGAGACAACCAGTCTATCATCAACACTTCCGCTTCAGGCTCCTGCCCCGCCTCCGATGGAGAAAATCTACCTCCGACATCTTCACTGAAGCTGGCAATTGGCTCAACAAACACTTCGCCTTTGTCAACATCGAACAGACTGGAACGCTCATGAAATACTTCATTGAGCAGTTTAGTATCACAATAGTAAAGTGCATCAAAATAGGTCTGAACAGCACTTAAAAGGTCACCGATGTTCTGATTTTGCATGTTTTCTGAATTTGTTATTCACTTTCTTTAACTACCAGTCAAAAGTGAACTTCAATGTCAGTTTCATTAAATGCTATAAGTGAAATTTCTTGAAGGCAGACGTGAAAAATTCTCCTGTTCACAGACATTAGCAGAATTGCCGCATCCATTCCCTGTATTCCAAAACCATCTCGAACAAGCCGATCAATCCTGAAAGATTCCAGAAATACCCTACCCTAACGGATCCTAAATACCGGGTACCGCAGATACTCAGGTTCTCGGTGCACCGAACGTTGATAAATAAAGTCCAGCTGCTGGTAGCCTGAGGCAGCAAGTGTAGGATCTTGCTGCTTAGCTTCCTCCAACGCTTCTTTAATAGCCGGATTTTCCTCCAGGATTTGAAGGGCGTGGTCCTCGAACACATAAGAAGAGAAATGTTCTTTTTGCTGAAGGACTGCATCGAAAAAGTTCCAGGCAAAAAAGGAGTCTGGTGCCTCCGGCTCCAACGTTTCCACAATGTATCGGTTTCTCCATTGATTTACCGGGACCAAAACATCTCCTTTCCGAAAATCCAACGTTACTTCCTTTGTGGTCACCTTTACATCGTAGTGCCTGTAGTGACCCTCGTACGGGCTTTTGACCGTTTCATACTCTTGTATCATATACGCTTCCACCCCGATGGTGGTATCTTTTTGCAGTATTTCCATGTCCACCTGATTGAGTCTCAGAAGCTGAATCACCTTTCGCCACTGCTGCGGAATCACGTAATAGCTTGGAGCGGCAATCACTTTACTGGCTGTATAATCGTCCTTGAATTTTACCTCTTTCGTAAACGGTTGATCTCGGTCGTATTTGAGCCGTTTAAGGCCTGTCACTTCACTTTCGACGTAGGTTGGTTCGTACCCACTGAACAAGAGCGGCGTATAACGACTGGTGTCGACAGCCCACGAGATTGCAAACTGTTTTTGAATCGAGGTGGCACGTTTGCTCTCTGCACGTAGTGCTACCAACTCCTCCCCGTGTTGATTCGCAAAATCCAGCATGGTCTCCAGCAATGCATAGGTAGCTTCCACACGTTGTTGGTACGTTTTCAGCATATGGGTCTCACACATGTAGCCAATGGTGTGAAAAAGCGCAGCATACCCAGTCGAGTACCTTGGCAAGTCCAAGAATTGCGTCCACCCCTTGTCCGGAGTCTGACCCCAGGCGTTCACATAAGGTATTGCGTCAAACCCAAGATTTTTCATACTTGCATACGCATGGGGTAGCATTACGTCGTCAATAAAGTCACCAAGCTTACCCCCTACCTTATCTTTTTGGGAGTTGATCAGCGTCATAATGTGCTGATAGTCTGCACCGTTACTGACGTGCGTATCCAAAAACAAGTCCGGATCGTACAGCTGAAATAATTCTTGAAACGATTGTGAGTTACGTGTATCTGTTTTGATAAAGTCACGGTTTAGGTCGTAGTGACGAGCATTTCCTCTAAAGCCATATTCTTCCGGCCCATTTTGATTCGCCCGTGTAGTCGAATTTCGCTTTAGAACCCCTCCAATGTTGTAAAAGGGAATGATGGCTATGACAACTTTTTCCAAGACTTCCTCATATTGCCCTTTGTTCATCAGGAGTTCTCTCGCAAAGAGCTGACTGGCAGTGATACCATCGGTTTCCCCCGGATGAATGGCATTGTTAATCAGCCAGACCAGCTTGTTGGAACGCTCTATGTCTTGAGGAGTTTTTTCGCCTCCGGTGCTGATCAGTACAACATGTAAGGGGATGCCGATGTCCGTTAAGCCGTGCGTGACAATCGATAACTCATCGTATTTAGTATCCAGCGCGCCATAGAAGGCCATTGCCTCGTCGTACGTTGCAGACTCGGTAAAGCCCGACTGCTCATATCGGGTAGTCAATTGTGCAAGAGCACCGAAGGTTGAAATTGTAACTACTAAAAATAGAAGTATCCTCATGGAAGGTTCATGGTTAATGATTAGGGTTGAAAGAAAAAAGCCGACCATCTCCAGATGATCGGCTTTTGCAGGTTAGCTTAATATGATTCAACGGGGGGCGCGCCGGCTTGCTCCAGGGCTTGCTCCAACTGTGGCATCGCATTCTTCATGATATCGTCTAGCTCAGCTCGGATGGCTGTCAATTGTTTTTTACCAATTTCGAGACTTGCAAGGTGCGTGTCCGTAGGTCCATGCGTCGTGCTTGCTCCTCTTGCAGCATAGAAAAACCGATCCCTTGGTGTAGGTATCGAAGTCTCATCTGCCCCAATCGCATTTTTTGCCGAATTTCCATCCAGCTGTGCATTAAGCTTTTGCAATCGCATGTTTGCATCATAGAGTTGCTTCAAAAGTGCAGCAACCGGCTGATCAGCTCTTGCAAGCGCAGTTTTTATGGCTTTGGTTTTCTTCATCGCATTGTCCACGTCCACGTTCGCTTGACTCATCAGGAGGCGATAATCCTCAAGGGAAGCAATAAATGCCGCAATCTCCTCATGACTTGCCGGAGGTAGTGCGGTTTCCTTCCACAGCGGCTTCACCTCAAAGGATTGAGGCGTGGACAGTTCGGTCATCACACCATCCACAACCTTGTTCAGCGTCACTGTGTAGGTTCCGGGAATCGCAGGGAAACTCCAGTTTCTGTTATTTCCTTCCAACTCAACCACACTTTTTGCCGAGACACTCAAATCCCAGCTCACTCGCGTGATTCCGGAGGCGTTTTTCCCCTCAATTCGATTGACAACTTTTCCGGCATTGTCCTTAACCACCAAAACAATCTGCGGCTTTTCCTGCCAGTTTTCCTCTTCCAGAGTAGCCCATCCTGGGAAGGGCACATTGCTTTGGTCTTTATTGAGCTTCTTCTCTTGCTCTTTTCTAAGTGCCTTCTTGGTCTTTAGCTTGTCCTTTAAAAAATAGGTAAAAGTGGCACCATAAGCGGGATTCTCAGCACTGTAAATGGACCCTTGAGATCCTACAGCCGAATATTCATCATACCAATAGGCATCCCGAACGGAGAAGAGCTTTGCTTCAGTCTCGAGGTCGGAGGCATTCATTTCTCGAATGGGTGTGATGTCATCCAACACATAGAAGCTTCTTCCAAAAGATGCACCCACCAAGTCGTTTTCTCTTCGTTGTATCGTCAGGTCTCTAAATGAAATAGTAGGTAGGCCGCTTTTCAACTCGATCCACTTGGATCCGCCGTCTTTGGTAAAGAAGATCCCAAATTCCGTAGCTACAAAAAGTAAATTTTCGTCCACGTGATCCTGGACCAAACGCCACGTGAGGTGTTTGTCAGGCAGGTCACCACTCATAAGACTCCAGCTTTTTCCTTTATCAGAGCTTTTGATCAAATAAGGCTTGAAGTCACCGTATTTGTGATTGTCCAACGCTGCATACACCACATTGGCATCGAAAAGATCCGCCCTTACATCGTTTACAAACGGTCGGGAGGGCAAACCCTTCACAGTACTCAGCTCCACTTTAGTCCAGTTCTCCCCACCATCCTGCGTTACCTGAATGATGCCATCGTCCGTACCTGCGTAAATCAAGCCTTTCTGCTTTGGTGATTCCGACAAGGAGGTGATGCTACTGTAGTACGACATGGCGTACAGATCCCAAGGGTTGTCATAGCTTTGTAGCCTCCCCATAATCGGAAGTGATATCCGTTCTTCTTGTCGGGTCAGGTCTCCAGAAATCGCCGTCCACTTGTCCCCACGATTTTCCGACATCCACACCCGGGACGAAGCATAAAAGATGGTAGCCGGATCATGTGGGCTAACCAATATTGGGGCATCCCAATTGTACCGTTCTTCGGCTTCACCCTCAGCGGGTTGCGGCGCAATGTATACTTGTTCCTTAGTGATCTGATCGATGCGATGCAAGACCCCATGCTGACTTTGGGCGTACGTAATGTCCGGATTGCCCGGCTCAATCGCTGACTGATGACCGTCACCTCCCAACGTCTTCCACCAGTCGGAATTGCGTATTCCTGTTGAATTTGGTGTTCGTGAAGGACCTCCATGAGAACCATTATCCTGCGTACCTCCATAGATGTAGTAAAAAGGCTCGGAATCATCCACCGCCACTTTGTAGTACTGGGTGATGGGCATGTTATTGATAAAGTTCCAGTTCTCAGCTAAGTCGTATGTTTGATACAGACCTCCATCTGTCCCTAATAAAATGTAGTTAGGATCGCTGGTAAATCCGATCGCATGACTATCTGAATGCACACCTTTTCGCTTCAACGTGCGATACGTTTTCCCATGGTCGTCTGAGACGAGCATGCTGTTATTCGCTAAGTACAATCGCCCTTCCTGATGAGGCGAAGCATACAACTCCTGATAATAATGTGGTCCTGTTCCGCCGGAAACAGCATCTGACTGCTTCTTCCAGGTCTTTCCTTTGTTGGTAGACATGTAAATGCCCCCTTTTCGCAGGTCTTCTTCGATGGCTGCATAGATGACATCCGAATTAAATGGTGATATAGCTAGACCAATCTTTCCCAAATTGGTCTTCGGAATACCGGAGGTTAGTTCTTCCCAGGTCTCTCCACCATCAGTGCTTCGATGCAGTCCGGATCCCGGACCTCCACCCATGTAGGCAGCAACTGTTCGATGTCGATCCCACGTTGCAGCGTAGAGCCAATCAGGGTTTTCAGGGTCGATCACTACATCCGTAACGCCAGTCCATTCTCCTTCACCAAGAACTTTCTTCCAACTTGAGCCTCCATCTACACTTTTGTAAAGACCGCGATCGCCTCCACTTGTCCACAATGGTCCCTGCGCCGCTACCCAAAGCACATCCGAATTTTCGGGATGTACGATGATTTTCGATAAGTGGTTAGACTTCGGTAGCCCCATGTTCTTCCACGTCTTGCCATCGTCTTCACTCTTGTAGATACCGTCACCAAACCCAACGTGTCTACCACCCACATTTTCCCCGGTACCTACCCAGATGGTGTGTGGATTGTTTGGATCAATGGTAATGCAACCAATACTGTAAACAGGTTGCTCGTCAAATATCGGATTCCAGGTCACCCCGCGGTTTTCCGTTTTCCAAACTCCGCCCGATCCAACGGCTACATACCAAACGCTCTCATTGGTTGGATGTATCGCAATGTCTGAAATTCTCCCGGAGGTGAATGCCGGACCAACGCTTCTAAATTCCAAGCCGGAAAATAGTTCTTCATCAAATTCCTGGGCGTATGATGCTACAGCGCAAAGCAGCATCAAGCCATACAATACAATGCTCTTCATATTCAATTTAAGTTAGACCTGTAAAGTAGCAGGGACCTTCATTGAAATCAACAAGAGAATGTATGGACAGTCATTTTTGGATGTGAGCTGTCGGACATCTGTCGTCAATCGGTAGTGTATCTAGGTTGGATGGGAATATGAATTGGTAGAAACGCGCTGTAAACCGGTATTGAGACACATTAAGCATAGTGAAACAATGTTGCGTGTCGGTCCCTACCGTATGGATAGAGTTCATCTCAGAATATTTTGGTATTATTACTTACGTAATCAACCACCAGATGCTAGCATAACACGACAACGCCTATAATTAAGTGAAAAAGTTAGTTGGACTTCTGATTGCGTTTGCAGCCTTAGGCACCAGCCATGGCCAAAATCAACTTTTGGTAGACTCTCTTCTTCAACTAACAAAATCCAATATTTCCGACATTGTCAAGGTAGATGCGCTGAATCAGCTGAGCCAGGAATACGGCGGACTGGATTCAGCCAGATCGCATACGTTTGGAAACGAGGCACTTGAAATGGCCACCCAAAGCGACTATAAAATCGGTCGAATTGATGCACTCTACGCCCTAAGCAGGAACTTCCTGTTGATTGGCGCTTACGATGCGTCAGCCCGATATATCGAACAAGTGATCACTGAGGCCTCAGAAGTTGGGTATGAAAAGGGATTGGCGAACGGCTACTTCGCCAAGGGCTGGCTCCGATATTATCGAGGTGAATACGATGAAAGCATCGACTTTCATGAAAAAGCCTACACGATTCGGAGCGATCTTGGTAATAACCTGGAGACCTCGAATAGCCTTCGAGCAATTGGTATCGCCTTTAAGCTGAAAGGAGATTTTGATCATGCACGCTACTACCTAAACGAATCACTGACCATTGAAAGGGAGGAACAAAATCTGGCAGGTATTGCGGAATCGCTCAATCATATTGGCATTATCTATGGCTTGAGAGGTAACAATGCCGCTGCCCTGGAATGCTACTATGAAGCCCTAGAGCATCAAAAAGCCATTGGTGAGAATGGCGGCCTTGCGTACACCTATCAAAACATTGGAGTTGTACACTTTCAACAAGCCGAATATGAAAAAACCCTCGATTATTACAATAAATCACTGGAACTGCGTCGTGAAATCGGTGATACCCGTGGCATTGGCCAAATTACGGCCAACATTGGCGACGTATTTCATCGACAGGGCGATTTCGACAAGGCTTTGGCGTATTACATGGAGGCACTAAAGATCAAAGGACAGCTTGGAGACCAGCGAGGTGTCGCTGACGGGTATTTAAATATTGGAACACTCTACACAGATCAGCTCGACTACACAAAAGCAATCGGGTATCAGGTAAATGCTTTGGAGATCTTCAAAAAAATTGATTCAGACTGGGGAAAAGTCAATGCGCTCATTGGTTTAGGTAAATCATACTATCGAAACAAGAACCCGCTAAGAGCCAGGGAGCTGCTAAAACAGAGTATCCACTTGGGTACCAAAGCGAGATTGACCGAGCGCATCAAGGAAGCTGCGCGCATCTTGGCAATCGTGGAGAGGGAGCTTGGCAACTACCAAGAAGCCTATGAAGCCCAGCTTCTTTATCAAAAATTGGCTGACAGTCTCTCCAGCGAAGCGGTGGCCAGGGAAATAGCACTGGTGGAGGCCGAGTATCGATTTAAGCAAGTGAAGGACTCCATACAATTTGAAAACAAGAAACAGCGACTGGAGCTAGACCAGAAGATAAGTGAACAACGAAACATTCAAATAATCACCTTTATTGCCATGGTGGTGCTGTTTTCGACGATCGTAATCCTCTACCGTTATTATCATCTAAAAAATCGCTCCAACAAGGAACTAACCACACTAAACAATGAAATCAGAGAGGCCAATAATTCTTTAACCGCGCTTAACAATGAAAAAAACAACCTCATTGGAATTGTCGCGCATGACTTAAAAAACCCCTTATCCGGAATCATCAATGCAGCCGGTTTGCTTGCAACCCCGGAACATAAAAACGAAACTGCCCAACTGAAAGCGCTTATTCAGGATACGTCTTCTCGGATGTTTAAGATGATTACGGAGATATTGAATATCGAAGAAATTGAAAAGAGTACAGAAAGCATTCGCCTGGAATCTTACAACCTTTCTCCGGTGGTCCAGGAGGTAAGTGACCAATTCACGAAAACAGCCGCTAAAAAGAAGATTGAACTGGTGACCTCAATCGAAGATGAGGTGCATGCTTTGGTGGATCAAAGGTTCGTCATACAAGTCATTGAAAACCTTATTTCAAATGCCGTTAAATTTTCTCCGCTCAACAAGAAAGTACGCGTAAGCTTATCGAAAACCTATGGTCCTGCACGGTTGGAGATACAGGACGAGGGACCCGGACTTAGTGAAAAAGATAAAGCAAAACTGTTTCAGCGATTTCAACGATTAAGTGCAAAACCTACTGGGGACGAAAGCTCAACGGGCTTGGGGCTATCTATCGTGAAGACTTTTGTCGAAAACATGAACGGCAAGATCTGGTGTGAAAGTACCTTAGGGAAAGGAGCCACCTTTATCGTTGAGCTACCGCGTGGCTAAGGTCTGGTCGGAAATGGAATCGAATTTGGCTTTATTTAAAAAAAGGGGCTTCCGTTCATTTCGAAAAATAAACGCAAAAGCCTATTTTCAATTTGTGAATCTGTTCAAACCAATACCGCCCCGAAGATGGACCGTTACCATGTTTCTCAGTAGCGTCCTGTTCTTTTCCAACGGACAAGTTGGTGTTGATTCTGCAACGGTAGAAGTGCTGAATGAAAAAGCTAAAGGCTTTTGGAGGTCCAATCCGGACTCTAGCAAGGTGTTGGCAAAAAAAGCCCTGGAACTTTCTCGTGAACTAGATTACCAACATGGGATCATTCAGAGCTACAAGAACCTTGGAGCCTATTTTTTCTTCACCGGGAATTACGACAGTACTCGATACTTCTGGGAAAAGTCGCTTGCCAAAGCAATTGAGCTTGGCAATAGAAATGATATCGCTTCCGGACATACCAACCTGGGGATCCTCTATCAACGGCAACAACAGTACCTGAAGGCACTGGAGTCCAACCGACTGGCGCTTCGAGCAAACATTGAGATTGAAGACAGCGTCGACATTGGAATAAATTTTAACAACATTGGAATCCTCTACGAAGAAGTACGTAATTATGAGAAAGCGACGGAGTACCTAAAAAAAGCAATCGACATTCGGGAAAAAATTGCCGATACCGTAAGACTCTCTAGTAGCTACTTGAACTTAGGGGTCAACTACATGTCTATGGGCAAATTGGACAGTGCCGAACTCATGCTCAATCAATCGATTCAACTCAAAAGAAGGGACAACGACCAATGGGGTTTAGCAAACAACTTTGCAACACTCGGCCAGGTGTACGCATTACGAAAAGATCCCATCCGTGCCGAAACGTCCTTTCTTGAATCCATCGACATATCACGTAAGATTGGCGCAAAAGAAATTGAGGTGACCGCTAAAATCTTTTTGGCTGACCTCTTTGTGCAGTCAAAAAAATTCGAGGAAGCTAATCGGTGGTTAAGCGGACTTGATCAGGAAATTGGTACGCAAACCTTGCAAACACAGGTGGATTTTTACCAGGCCAAAGCAACAACACTCTCCAATCTAAACGAGCACGTAGCCGCCAACCAAATGTGGGAACGACATGCCGAACGATTGGACTCCTTGAATGAAATCAATGACGAACGATTGGTATTAGAAGCACAGTTTAAATTGAATGCAACCCTCAAGGAACTGGAATTGAAGCGAGCGAATGAAATGAGAGAACTCGAATTGAAAGCCTCCCTTAATTTCAGAAGACAACTGATCCTTATCCTTATTGCATCATTGACTGTCATTGGCGTCATTCTGGTGATCCTCTACCGCAATTACCAACTCCTGAAAAAACGCAATGCACTCCTAAATGAACAAAGTGCTAAGATTAGCCGGTTGCTGAAGCAGCAGCATGAGCTGCTAGGCAAGAAAAGTGAAGAGTTGATTACCTCGAAGGAAGTCATCAACAGGTACGCCTTTTTGAATTCACACGAATTGCGTGCTCCCGTTGCCAGAATCCTGGGAGTACTGAATGTCATCGAAGACGATGCCGTGGACAGCCACTACATGTTGAGCGTACTGTCCGAAAGCATCAACGAGATCGATCAGATCATTCGTGAGATCGCCGCAGAACTGGACCCCGAAAAATACCAAGTACCCAGTGAATAAATCCTTTGAATACATCATCGTCGGTGCGGGTTCTGCCGGATGCGTGCTGGCCAACCGCTTATCCGAAGATCCCGACTGCGAAGTCCTGCTTATTGAAGCAGGTGGCAAAGACGCAGACCCATTGATCAATATCCCTGGTGCCTACGTAAAGCTTTTCCGAAAGAAAATCGACTGGCAATTTCATACCGTGCCGCAAAAGCATGTCAATGGTCGGGAAATTTACCTACCCCGAGGTAAGACACTAGGGGGCTCAAGCTCCACGAACGCCATGGCCTATGTGCGCGGAAACAAGAGAGACTATGACCATTGGGCTGCCTTAGGAAACAGAGGCTGGGAGTACGAAGCAGTCAAACATTACTTCCTAAAATCCGAGCATCATGAGCATGCGGACGTCCTCGATGCAGGCTATCACGGGACAGCAGGTCCGCTGAATGTAACGTTGCCCCAGCATTACAAAACTCCGTATGCCCAGGCATTCATCGAGGCAGGTGAAGCATTGGGCATACCACGAAATCAAGACTACAACGGTGAGCGACAAGAAGGCATCGGCAGGTTCCAGTTTACGATCAAAAACGCCCAGCGAAACAGTGCTGCTACCGCTTTTTTAAAACCTGCAAGGGCTCGAAAAAATCTTACTATTTTAACTATGGCTACGGTAGCCAAAATCAACCTTTCGGGTAACCGTGCTACTAGTGCAGAGGTATTGGTTAACAATCAAAAGCATACGTTAGAAGCTCGGAAAGAAGTGATTCTGTCAGCCGGCGCATTTGGCTCCCCCCAACTCTTGATGCTTTCCGGCATTGGTGATCCGGAGAAACTGGCTAAACATGGAATCGAAGCCCTGCATGATTTACCTGGTGTAGGTCAAAATCTTCAGGATCACCTCTTCTACCCAATCTCTTGTACCACAAAAACAAAGGAAGGCATCAACCATGGAGCTAGTATGACCGGACAGGTTTCGGGCACGTTGCAGTACCTATTCAAAAAGGGTGTTTTTACCATTGGGCCCTTAGAAGCCGTTGCATTCCTCAACCTGGATGATTTTAAGAAGACCACTAATTTTCAATTTCACTTTGCTCCGCTTCACATCGGAAAACAATACGGACAAGATCCCTACAACATCAAAACCTACGTCCAATCACAAGATGGCTTTACCATACTGCCTTCCTTGTTGCACCCGAAGAGTCGTGGATCCGTCGCCTTGGCCAATCGAAATCCGCATTCTGCTCCTATCATCGATCCGAATTTCCTCGCAGAGAAAGAAGACCTCGATACGCTAATCAAAGGAGGAAAACTTGCGCTCGAAATGGCCATGGAGAAAGCTTTTGATCCTTACCGGGACGAGGTGGTGATGCCCCCTACTCCGCTGCAAACTGATGAAGCCTGGGCGGAACACATTCGAAAAACAGTTGAGACCATTTACCATCCGGTGGGAACCTGCAAAATGGGCAGCGACGAAGCCGCAGTTGTAGACGATGGGCTCAAGGTTCACGGAATTGAATCCCTGCGGGTAATTGACGCTTCGATTATGCCGACGATTGTTTCCGGGAACACCAATGCACCTGTTTACATGATTGCCGAAAAGGGTGCAGATCTCATCAAATCAGCTCAGTAGCGACGAATCCATGAATAGAAGTCAATCGGTTATCATAATTCTCCTTGTCATCGTGATCACATTTGGGGTCATCGCCACGTTTCTTTGGAACGAAGTAGATGACTTTATTGACCCCGAAGTACCGCCTACCAAAGAGGAGATCCTTGATGGGGAACGAAAACAATACACGAGTGACGGGAAGCTTCGCACCATCGTCAATTACGACAAAGGCGTAAAGCACGGTTTGAGTACCCTGTATCACAAGGACGGAAAAACGGTGATGCTATCCATCCCGTACCAACAAGGAAGGCGCGAAGGAACCTCAAAAAAATACTTTGAGTCCGGAGAATTGTACGCAGAAACAAACTACCAAAACGATCTACTGCACGGAACCCGATCCGTTTACTATCGGTCCGGGAATCTAAAGTCAGTGGT
>CAZQJU010000038.1:0-4418 GCA_964593185.1 uncultured Roseivirgaceae bacterium | reverse complement strand
AACGATGTTATCTGCTTATGTAAGAGTTCCCAAAAAAATCCGCTGGTCCTCAAAACAAGCATCAACCCCTAGGACTGCTTATCCTTAAAAAATGTTAATCCATAAAAATCTTATGCCTGCTAATTTGGGGTTTCTGCTAGTTTTGCCGCTTTATGACCGGAGTTGCGCATAGCCTATGAAATGGATCCATTCGCTTGGTGTTTTTGAAATGGTGCTGATCGGCGTTTTTTGCCTGGGCTACCTCCTCTTTGTCGTTCGGGTGATCCGGACCACGCAGCGACTCGGACTCCCCTTCCGTCGTGTATTCATCAAGACTTTCTTGCGCACCATCTATTTTGCGCTCATCGTAATCGCCTTGCTCGGACCTAGTTTTGGAGATACCTCTAGAGAAATCAAGACAGTGGGTAAAGACATCTTTGTTTGCATCGATTTAAGTCAATCGATGAATGCCATGGACATCCAACCTTCTCGCCTGGCGAAGGTGAAATTTGAATTGAAGAACATCATAGAAGCCTTCAATTCCGATCGCATTGGTCTTATCATGTTTAGCAGCGAAGCCTACCTGCAATGTCCGCTAACGTACGACAACAATGCGTTGGATTTGTTTGTGCAGACGCTCAATACGGAAATGGTTCCCAACTACGGAACAGACTTCGGACCTCCTATGGAAATGGCCATGGACAAACTCACGGATGAAGACACCATCATCACGCGTTCCAAAGCCAAGATTGTCATTCTGATTAGCGACGGTGAAGACTTTGGCGACAACACAGCGGAGATTGCAGAAGACCTGGAAGATGAAGGCATTTCCTTGTTCACGCTCGGTGTTGGAACCAAGAAAGGAAGTAAGATTCCCATTCGGACCGGATTTAAGCAAGACCGGAACGGCAACGAAGTAGTTTCCAAACTCAACTCTACGTCACTGGAAAACCTTGCAGATGACACAGGTGGTGAGTATTTTGAAATAAATGAATCAAGAAACGATACAGAACGTTTGATAAGTGCCATTAACAGCGTGGAAGGTGAGCTTCGGGAAGCCAAAAAAGTAGATGCAACGCAAAACCGATATTTCTACTTTTTAGGTGCGGCGCTGCTTTTGATGGCAATCGATGTGTTGTTTAGTGTAAAGATGATTAAGCTATGAGAACCGTATTTGTGCTTTTACTGGCCTTGGTGAGCAATGACCCCCGAGAAATTGCGAAGATCAATTCACTCAAGAAGGAGGCGGAACAAGCCTACCTGAACGGTGATTATGACGTGGCCATCACTAAGTACACCTATCTCACAGATTCGTTGGCTATCTCGGATGACCAAGTATTGCTGAACCTGGGCCACGCCTACTATCAGAAGGGAGACACGACGGGGGCAAAATACAACTATGGTAAAGTTGGTTCTTCAAGTGATAAGCGTCTTAAATCCATTGCCCACCAGCAACTCGGGGTCATGGACAAAGATGCCGGCAAACTTGATCAATCCTTGCTACAGCTCAAGTCCGCGATCAAGTCTGACCCCACGAACAAGGATGCAGTCTACGACTATGAGGTAGTCAAGAAACTTCTCGAGGAGCAGGAACAACAACAGCAGCAAGACCAACAAAATCAGGACCAGCAAGACCAGGATCAGCAGGATAAGGAAAACCAGGACAAGGAAAATCAGGATCAAAACCAGGAAGGAGATCAGGAGAACAAAGATCAGCAAGGCGAAAACCAGGAACAGCAGGATCAGGAGCAACAAGAAGGTGAGCAACAAGAACAAGAACAACAGGAAGGTGAACAGCAAGAACAAGAGCAGGAGAAGTCCCAAGAGCAGATGACCAAGGAAAAGCTCCAGGAAATGGGGATCAGCGAAGAGAAAGCACGTCAGCTTCTGGAAGCCATGCGGCAGAGTGAAATCAAGTACTTGCAAAACCAAAAGCGGAAGGCCACCAAAAGGCCCCCAAGTGGAAAGCCGGATTGGTGATCATTTAATTACCAAATCCGCATTGATTTTAAGAACTTTGCCGTCCCGACGAACCATCGGGACTTTTTTGTGATTTACTAAATAGACAACCCAAATAAACAACATGAAAGAAGTATACATCGCGGCGGCGGTACGAACCCCCATCGGAAGTTTTGGCGGTAAACTCGCCGGATTCTCAGCAACCGAACTCGGCTCTATTGCCATTAAAGGTGCACTTGACAAGGCAGGTGTAAGTCCGGATCATGTCCAAGAAGTGTACATGGGAAATGTGCTCTCTGCCAATCTAGGTCAAGCTCCCGCCAGACAGGCCGCACTCGGTGCAGGCATCAACGAAAACACCCCATGTACCACCGTGAACAAAGTATGTTCGTCCGGCATGAAATCCGTGATGCTCGGAGCCCAGTCCATTATGTTAGGGATCAACGATGTAGTACTAGCCGGTGGGATGGAAAGTATGAGCAATGTGCCCTTCTACGTTCCCAAGGCGCGCTTCGGGTACAAGTACGGTCACGGCCAGATGGTAGATGGACTGATGCATGACGGACTGTGGGAAGTATACAACGGGTTCCCCATGGGCAACTGTGCAGAGAACACGGCCAAAGAAATGAATATTTCACGGGAAGCGCAGGACGAGTACGCCATCAACTCTTACAAGCGCGCTGAAGCTGCAACCACTGCAGGTAACTTCAAAGATGAAATTGTCCCCGTAGAGATTCCACAACGTAAAGGTGACCCTATCGTAATGGACGAAGACGAAGAGTTCAGAAATGTGAACTTCGACAAGATTCCGGCACTCCGTCCGGTTTTTGACAAAGCAGGTACCGTGACCGCAGCCAACGCCTCGACGATCAATGACGGTGCCGCGGCCCTGGTATTGGTGAGTAAAGAAAAGGCTGAAGAACTGGGAGTGAATGTTGTTGCTAAGATTCGCGGGTTTGGCGATGCCGCGCAAGAGGCCCTGTGGTTTACAACTGCTCCTTCCCTGGCGATCCCGAAAGCGTTAGCTCATGCAGGAGTTTCGCAAGACGACGTGGACTACTGGGAAGTGAACGAAGCCTTTTCGGCGGTCGCAATTGCCAATCAGGAAAAGCTGGGACTGGATGAAGAGAGGCTCAACGTCTTTGGTGGTGCCGTAGCCCTTGGACATCCATTGGGAACTTCCGGGGCTCGTATCATCACTACGCTTACTTCCGTTCTCCATCAAAAAGGTGGAACGATCGGTTGTGCAGGAATTTGCAATGGCGGTGGCGGCGCTTCTGCCATCGTGATCGAGAAAGTGTAAGTTTTCAGAACGTATATGATTTCAAGCTGCCTACTTTTCGTGGGCAGCTTTTTTTGTTGTCTTTGATAGGGTACTGAAGCTGTATTAGTGGTTAAACAATTCTATTCAGCATGCTGACTTGGAAAGAGCATAACGTTAAGCTGAACAGAGGCCATTCGGAGTATTTTCTATTCCGAACGATTGCATTTTACACCTCCCACCAGAGAGTGGACAGCGCTAATTTGCAAAGGCTGGCCTGATGAGATACTTTTATGGTGATTAAAAAAATCAATCGCGAGAATACTATTGTATCAACGTCATCCAAATCAAATAGCAGAACATGAAATTAGGAGTACAATCCATTAGCTTAAATGTTAAAGATCTACAGGTTTCTCTAGCGTTCTACCAAAAACTAGGTTTTCAAATCTTCGCAGGTAGTTCAGAACAGAACTACTTCATCCTAAAAAACGAAAATTCATTGGTCGGACTTTTTCAGGGTATGTTCGAAGGCAATATACTGACCTTTAATCCGGGTTGGGACGAAAATGCACAGAACGTTGATCCATTTGACGATGTCAGAAAAATTCAATCCGAACTGGTGTCTGCAGGGATAGAGATTGATTCCAAGGCAGACGAAAGTTCAGACGGACCCGCAAGCATTATGTTAAAAGATCCAGATGGAAATGTTATATTAATTGACCAGCACAGATAGCACGTGGATCTAATTTCCTATAATGTGTTCTTGATTTCGGGATAGCACTACCGCTGTCCACCAAATACCTTCAATGCTTCTCACGGCTTAAATCTGAATGCTCACATTCACTCATGTGATAGGTTTGGGACTCAAAGCTCCTAAAATAACCTGTAAAGCCTAGTAGTCCACGAAGACAATACCGTCAATTGTGTTAAATAAGTTCAATAATCTTACCACCACAAATACGGTATAAGCGAATAACTGGATTAATTATTTTTATATATACTGTTTTTACTTACATTTAACCTTACGTTAATTACTATAAAAATGAAATACCTCTTTGCTTCTTCTTTCACCTTGCTACTTATCTTTAGTTGCCAGCAAAATGAAAATGTTGGGGAAACGAATAACAAACGAAGTTGAACTAGATGAACGCTATCACGTGGCTTGGTATTTTATCCTTTCACCTTTCGTTACCAAGACCAGCAACTTAAACTTGTCACT
>CAZQJU010000037.1:0-31941 GCA_964593185.1 uncultured Roseivirgaceae bacterium | reverse complement strand
GTCAATGTCTACAACACCATCGTTCAGTGCAAATGAATCCGCACCTAGGTCGCCGCCCGTTAAGGAGACATTCATATCATTATCAATCAGCAAGTCATGGACAAAGGCACTGCCTGAAGCTGAAATCGTTTGTGCGAAGGTTTCGCCTTCACCAAGTAACGAAAGTACACCTGTGCTAGTCTCAGTCCCGATGGTATCCGCGATGTTGAGATTTCCATCGAGCTGAATATTATACGAGTCTAGATTCAGATTTCCGCTTAGAATATTCAAATAATTGTCCACCTCTATCGCTGTGGCCTGTCCATTGGTAATGTTAACATTGACCCGATCACTTTTATTGATTTCCAGGCTATCCAACACCAATGTAGTAGCCAATTGAATATCCAATTCGGACGAACCAGTCCCATTCATCCGTAGCGTCATATCATTAAAATCTGTGACTGCCCCGCTCTGAATGATTAAGTTCCCGGTGATTTCCACATCGTTACCATCAAAATCTACGGTAGTTGTGTTGCCATCAGTATTGTCAATGGTCAAATCATTTTTTACCACCAGGGTGTTGCCTCCCAAGGTCACACCATTGGGAGCCGTTCCTCCGGAATTCCCACCCGACACAAAAATGTACGCATTGGGATTCGCATTCGCCACACTCTGCTTGAGTGTCAGATTGTAAAACGGAACGGTTGACGAAATCAATAGACTGTCAGTCTCCGTATGAGCCTGGTCGATGGTAATTGTACCACCTGTCACTGTCGTATTTTCAGGAGCGGAGTTCAGAAATATACCTTTGTATCCTTCAGGCGCACTGTTTCCAATGATCAAATTCATTTCCCCTCCTGTCATGGTAAAGCTACATGTTTCATACGTCAAGCTGAACGTATAGTAGTCACTCTGATCACCGCTTCCGGTGAAGTTGATGATTCCTCCGGTCTGTGTCCATGATCCATCATTTCCGGCACCAAGACCTGATGTCCTAAAGTGGCTCATATCCACAACACCCCCATTTACTTCCCAGGACCCCGAATTCCTCGTAACAGTTCCAACACCAAGATCCACCGTCCCGGAATTTACGATCACACTTCCATAGGCGACAATCCAACGTGGTTCGGTGACACTACCTCCTGAGACAATCAACGAAGCACCTTCAGAGACGTTGTAATTTGCATTTGCCAATCGGCCTACAGCGATATTGGTACCTAGCTCCACCGTACCATAAATGAGACCCAGGCTATTGTCGTTGGTGGTAAGCTGAGCCACTGATCCATGTCCTTGTGCTGCATATCCATACAAGGCAAAATAGGTAGGATCGTCGGCACTCAAGGAAACCTTGTAGGTGGCATCTACGCCCTTGTTAATTTCTATCCTATAGAATACGGTAGTGTTTTCAAGGTCTACAGTTTGGTCTTGCGTTGCACTGACAAAGTTCACATCCACGATTCCATTGGTAGCCTCAGAAGTGAAGTTTGTGGACGTTCGATTGGTAAATTCTACATTTCCCTGATTGGTAAAATCTCCGTACAGGTTAAACTCATGCCTTGAGTTGGTTGAAGCGACCTCTATGCCCCCATTGGCTTCAACTAGAACATTCCCTTGAACCTCAGCTACTTCATCATCCGCCACACTATTGTCTCCAAACTGGTAAATCCCCTGGCTAATGGTCATGTTCCCAAGTACCCATATTGAGTCTGCTGTTTGAATCACTTCATTGGAAGCTCCATCCAATACCACGGAGAGATTGTTGTATCTTCTTTTGGTATCCAACGTGAGTCCTGTACCCGTATACTGCACTGTACCTCCCTCCGTAGCGGAATAGAACAACGTATCCACCCCTGCCGGGTAATTGTCCACTCCACCTGATCCGGCCAATAACAGGTTTCCATTTCCTAATATATAATTGAAATCATGTCCGCTGGTATTCGCAAGATTCAGATTCCCTAAGATCTCCACCCGTTCGATCAGGATGCCATTGAGATCTGACGTGATGGTACGTCCACTTCTAACCACCACGGTATCACCCTCTGATGGGATTTCATTACCTGGATTCAAGTATAGTGGAGAGGTGGCTCCATCAAGGGTCCAGTTAGCCGGATCCGACCAATTTCCGGAAAGGTAGCTGTACCAGATGCTGGACTCAGGCTCCGCAGTGGTGTAGGTAAAATACTGTCCATCGGCAAAATCAATTGTCGCAATCTTGAAATTTCCTGAAGTTGTGAGTGTGCGCTCTACCACACCTGTCTGAAAAAACGGGTCTGAAGAAACCAGTATACTGTTCAATGAGGCATAGACACCTGCATCAATGGTGTTTGGAATAGCAATTACAACATTTCCTGGATCATTTAACTCATGAACTTTCCAAACTCTATTCATTCGCACACTGGCTTCGGACTTGTAAGCAGAATCAAGATCAAAGTCTTGGCCATTGTTGGTGATGGCTATGTACTGTAAATCCGTAAATGCAGTAGCCCTGGAAGGATTATCGGTAACAAAATCGTTCGTGGTTGCAATCAAAATTGAATCGTATTCCGAACTCGCTACTTTCTGATCGAGTTGCGTACTATCATCATAGGCCAGACTAAAGAACCCTTGCTCAAAACCTGAGTTCGCACTTAGGTCGAATACAATGGAGCCATCGGAGGCAACAATGTCATTCTGTACAGGAAGGGCGTACTTGATCGTAAGATAGCTTTCCAATACCTGTCTTTGGGAAGAGGTAAGGGCTTCTTCAAATGCCATGAATTCACCAATTAATCCCGTAAATCCGTTCGTACTAGCCACGTTATCTCCAAGCGCATACGTGTAGGTTGTAGCGGCCACGGCGTTGGCAATACCTGTCTCAAACGTCGCTCCATTCTGGAAAACTGTGGCTGGACCAGTTCCCTCCGGATGAACCACCGTGATAAGCTGAGCAGAGTCTTTGATGACATTTTCGGTGAAGTTGATACCAGCATAGGAGTTGTCATCCAGCGTCAAGTCTATTGCTGCATCAAACTCCACCAGCACCCCATCGGAATTCATACTACTCTGATCCTTAGCTACCACCAGGAAAGAAAGACTGTCCTTCATCGTTGTAACCGTTCCTTGCATTCGATCGCCACTGGTTGAGAAGCGAAAAGCAGGGTTAAAATTGATACCTGCAGGAACTAGCGTAGGATCATTTTCAGGGGAAGTGGCATCGTTGGAATTCGCAGACTGATCTGTCCAGTTACTCACAGAAGCACCAGCATCCGCTTTTAACCATACCAACAAAGGATATTCAAATCCTAGTGTGAAATAGGCATCTTCAATGTCCGCATTTGAGACATTGAAGGTAACATCTGACCCAGTCTGCACACCGGTTGTAACCAGCGAAAAAGTTCCGGAGGTTCCAGTTCGTTTCAATAGGGCAAAATTAGAAGCACCCGCTAATCCAAGCTCATCCAGATTGAAAGTCAACGTAATGTCAAATCCATCGGTAGCTGTCTCATCTATGGCCCAGATGCGTTCAATTCGTTGTCTGGCTCCTGGGGGTACATCTGTTTGGATGGGGCTATTGGTAGTACCCCCATCATGGGCGGCAAAAAGCCATTCATTGGCATCAAAGGTCGTGGTGCCTGCACCTGCTGCCCCGGATAGATAAAGGCCTCCTCCTGTACCCGTGGAGGTTAAATGATC
This sequence comes from uncultured Roseivirgaceae bacterium, assembly GCA_964593185.1. Lineage (GTDB taxonomy): Bacteria > Bacteroidota > Bacteroidia > Cytophagales > Cyclobacteriaceae > Ekhidna. The sequence continues at coordinate 28,290 of CAZQJU010000037.1, read as the reverse complement.
GGAAGCGCCATCGGCCCCAATTCCTACAATGTTTTCATCGTAAGGAGCCGTAGCAAAAGAATAGAAGTCGTTTGCAATCGTAATGCCGTACTTTAAAGAAAGATAGTTTTCAACCACAATTCGCTCCGCATTGGAGAGATTGGTATTGTACATAATGATTTCAGCTATTCTTCCCCCAAAATCCTGGCCTGCATCATAGCCTCCATCATCATTGTCCTGTTCTCCACCGATTACCAGTGATCCGTTATTGAGTATTGAGGCACCACTACTCAGTGTGCCTGTGTTGACGTTGGTGCCATTTTTATAGTGGTTTAGATTTCCTCCTGCACTCTGCCATGAGCTTACGAAAATATTGTAGGTAGTAGCACCGTCACTTAAATCACCCCCTGTATTACTACCATCGACAAACGTACGTATGGCATTGGCATCAAAAATTAGATACTCATTATTGCTACCACCTCCACCTTCAGCAGAGTAGGATATCAAAGCCTCTGCACTATTCGCTGCTGTAGCAAACACGATGATAGTGGAAACTTCCGTGGAAGGCATATTACCGTACGGATTAATGACCAATCGCTCTTCGTTGGAATCGTCAAATTCTACAACAGGAAAGCCAGCACCTCCATTTGTGAGGTAATCGGGAAAACTGGATCCGGGATCTGTAGAAGCACCGAAAGATACTGCGTTACCGCTAATGTCCGTCCAGGTCAATACATCTGCACCATCGCTGAGTACTAACGTGGAAGCATCCAGCCAGATAACATTGCTTGAGCTAGTGCCTACACCACCGGGACCAGTCTGCGCTGAAGTGAAAAATGTAAATAAAAAAGCTGATATGAATAAAAAAGGGTAATTACTCTTTCTTGGCATTAATGTAATTGTTTGCCTCGAAGATAATTTTCCTTAAATTATCGAATCACTTATTTCGTCGAATAGTACAATCTACAGGGCAAACCCTTGAATTTGAGAGAAATCCCCGATTTACTGATTAGTTGACTACCAGCTTTCTCCTGACAAAGCTATTTCCTTGTTTTACATCTACAAAGTATACCCCCGGCACGAGTGATTCAGCACCCAAGAGCTGACCATTCGCCCCATTGGAAAGGATTTTTTGGAAATACAATTTGCCTGAAACATCCAAAATTGAAACCTCCACAGGTGTATGTCGGTCGATTGAAGACAAGTTGATCCTTAGATTTTCCAGCCTGCCAGGATTTGGATAAATCACTGCGTTGAAGGTAATATTTGCACTGTTGTTTTCAACCTGAATTACGTCAGAATAGTCTGATGTCCCGTCAAAATCAATTTGACGCAGCCTGTAAAAGTTTAGCCCAGGAGTAGCATCAAGATGTACAAATCTGTACTCTGTCAGCGAGTTGGTAGTTCCCTGGCCAGCGACTTCTCCAACTACATCAAACTGCTCACCATCCAATGAATGCAATATCTGGAATTTCTCATTGTTTAATTCCGTTGCAGTTGCCCAGTCAAGATTAACCACATCATCATCCGCAGCTCCATTGAAATAAATCAACTCCACAGGAAGTGGATTTGTCGCATCATTGGTTGTCGCAAGTGTCAATTCCGAGAATGAGATCAGATTGTTTGATGTAATCGTTCCGACTGGTTGCGAAGAACCTGTACCTCCCTCATCCTGCCAAGCACCACCCGTAAAGTGCGCTACCCTTAGCGTTGCTTCATCATTGACCTCACTTATCTCATCGTAGAACAACGTAGCCCTTGGCTGACCTGCACCAACTAGTCTGGAAAGATCCCAATGCTCCAATCCACTTACTCGTACTAGGTCACCATTCTTCGTCGCATCAGCATTTGCAGACCTACTGAAGAAATACTCAGCACTGTACTGATCCGTAGCAGCAAGCGTAACCGCAGCACTGTTGTCTAAGTCACTGATTCCAATTCGAGCAAATCGTGTTCCCTCCCCGGTAGGGAATACAAATGGATCATCTCCCGTTTTCAGAACCGGCCCTGTTACGTAGCTAGCCCCGTCTGCATTTTGATCCGCATCTGCAATACCTGCCGGAGAAATCTCTGCGACTCCATCATAGCTTACAGTTGCATCATCATTGAAGATAACCGGATTTGATGCACTTGATGAAATAATGCCCACTTGGAAATCCAATGTGCCTCCAATGTTGGTATCAACACCAAGTTGAATATCGCTATTACCGATCGTAGAATTGTTAATAGAAAGATTGTTAAAAGTTACATTCGTTGAAGCACCACTTCCCGATATTCGCTGAACATCAGTTCCAGACATTACGACAGTACTTGTTCCAGAGGATAGCGTCGCCCCATCGTTTATAGTCAAATCGCTATTAAGTGTCAATGTCGTTGAGCCAAGCGCAAGCAGTGTCATATTATCATTTAGGATAAGCTCTCCGTTTACTGTTACGTTATCATTGAATGTCTTGGTTGATCCACCACTCAAAGTCATTCTGTTAAAGGTAATGGCATTGTTCGATGTATTATCCACCACCTGTGCCCCTGTTCCGTTCAACTCAAAAGTACCAGCGGTCATATTGAAGGCTCCACCAGTCGCCTCATCAACTGTAAAGTTGCCGCCCACGCTTACCGTATGTGCATCATCGTTGATGACGAAGGAAGCATTGTCTGTAACCGTAAGATTACCTCCGACAGTAAATGAACCGGATGTTGTTACGGTGAATGGACCCATACCATTCGCATCGAATACTAAATTATTGAATGACGAACCGCCATTGAACAGAATACTTTCTGTCAGCACTTGCGTGATCGTTCCGGATCCCGGATTTATGGTTCCCGTGTTGTTAAGAGCTCCCTGAACCTCAATGCTGCCTGTTCCAAGTAAAGTGATTGTTCCGGAGTTCGTGAGATCTCCACTCACTGTCACAGTAACACCGTCATTAATAGTAATCAATGCATTAGCATCAACCGTTAAACTAGCAACTGTTACACTTCCAGCAACAATAGGATACGTATTTGATCCACCAGAAACATCAGGAATTATTACGGTATTGGTAGTACCCGGTCCCATGGTGGTAGGTGAGGCAGTTGTCCAGTTGGCATCGTCAGTAAAATCTGTGTCCGTACCACCATTCCACGTGTAAAGGGGGTTATTATAGAACCATTGAATATTACCACTTGTAGAAGACTGTGTTGGAAACTCATCATCCACCTCAAAATTTGGGCCTTGCAAGCTACCCGCAGGATCTACGAAAACAAGATCATCCAGAGCTCCTGTTCGCGTCACATTATTGGTTGGTCCAACATTGAACTCCACGTTATCAGCTTTGTAAGTTGTAGTGAATGCATTGGCAAGGGTTAAATAAGAAGTACCTGCACCGTCAGCAAATGTTCCATTTCTCAAGACAATATCATCATTTCCATCTGCTACCACCGGATCAACATCTTCTGTTCCTGTAGAGTTGACCGTTAAGGTAGAACCTGAAAGCATATTAATCCCATTACCTCCTGTAAAACTTACATTAAAGAAAGAAGCTCCAAACACACCTCCTGTGTTAACAGTCAATGAGTAATTTCCAGAGGATCCCTTCCTAGTCATGGTCGCTCTACTTGCATTCGAAGCTCCTGCCAATTGTAGGTTTCCATTTACTGCCACAGAGGTACCGCTTCCAAACCTGATGGTTTCACCTCCCACTACCGTCAGGTTACCATCTATGGTGGTGACTTCAACATCTGCATTCGAGTCACCGGCACTTAACTCAAAGCCATTCAGAACTAAAGTGGTGTTGTTCGTTAAGTCGAGGTTATTGGATAAACTCAGATTACCTGCTAAATCATACTGAATTGACGATGTTCCATCACCCAAGGTGACGTTGTAGTACTCGATGTTTCCGGGATTGAAAGTTGCAGTAGGGCTAGACGAAGTCAAGATCAACGCATTGGTGCCAGGGGCAATTGCACTTGGACTTGTACTTGCATTGACAAAATCTCCGGAGACCGTCACATCAAATCCATTGAATCCAAAAGTCCCGATGTTAGAAGTAATCGTTAAATCTCCTAAGACATCCAGGTTATTGAGAATATTGAATGTTCCGACTACATCTATGATGAGGTCATTGAAAGCTGCACTAGGCTCGATTGTAACCAAACCTGAAGTGGAATTAAATGTGAAGAGGCTCCCTGTTCCAGGAAGAAGCAACGAACTACCATTCAATGTGATTCCCCCACCAATCTCAATATCATCGTCAGAGCCAAGGCTTCTCAAAGTCCCATCTTCTAATGTAATAGCGCCTGTAATTCTTAAATCTGCGTCTACATCAGTGTCAGCAGTATTAATTGTAAGCGTGTTTCCTTCAATGGTCAAGTTGCCACCAATTTCAAGCACCGTAAGTTCATCACCAATCACCGGCGGGTTCAAGGTGGCCTGAATCGGTGTCGCAGGGATAACCACATCAATACTGGTGTAGTCAGTAGTTGTATTGGTTCCCGGGACGTTCGTGATAGGATTACCCAATTCATCCTGCCAGTTACCGACATTAAACCAATCAGTGCTCACGAGACCTGTCCAGGTAAGGACAGGAGGCACTAACCAAGTAATCAGATCATTTGGATCACTATCAAACGATTCTCCGGAAAACTCTCCCGTATAGTTATCTAACTCAATGGTACCTGTGGCCCCTACTGACTTAGTGATGTTAACTGCACCGCCACCAGGGTTATCATTAAACACAATGTTCTGAATGGCTTGCCCGGCAGCATCAAGGAAATCCTGTGTATTTTCAATTCGCAAGTACGTACCTCCAGCAATTCCATTGGTGAAAGATCCATCACTAAAGTTATTGGTTACATCAACTGCGCCATTCCCATCAACATAGATTCCGTTCGAATCCATATATTCCATGGTGTAGAACCTCGCACCAATTGTACCAGGGCTTCCATTTCCTGAAACAGTAAACCCGTAAGATCCAGTGCTTCTCCTGGTTACTGTGGCCGTTTGTGCAGCTGTTCCAACAATGTTGATGACTCCACCGGCTTGAATAATAAGTTGTGTGCCGTTACCCAAAGCCAGCGTTCCTCCCGGATTTGCTGTGGTACTAACATTAAGCGTTCCGAAAATATTGATCACATCTTCAAAGTCTCCAACTTCGAGTGTATTGCCATTCACTTCCAAAGTCCCTGCCGTAATGGTCAATACATTATCAACAATCATGTTGTCCAACATGGTGTAGGTAATCCCTGGAGCATTAAAGGTCACGTTGCCGAGGAAATTAGAGCTATTGGACCTAATGGTATGCGTACCACCAGTCGCATTAAACAGAAGATCCCCTGCAGCATTGGAGGTCAGGGAACCTGATCCTGTAATATCTAAATCTCCGCCTACAGACACTTCCAAGGAATTTATATCAAACTCACCGTCTTCAATGATCAGGTCATCATTGATTACCATATCGCTTGTTTGCAAATCAACAAAACCTCCCGTTTTGTCTATTTGAACAATATTGAAGGTTTGTGTTCCTGTATTTCCAATCTGAACAATCTGATCAGTGGTCCCATCAAAGATTACCGTACCATTTCTGGCAATAAATGAACCATCGATTGTGCCGGTTTCAGTATCCCATCTGCCAGCTACTCGGATTGAGTAGTTGTTAGTAGTAGCGTCCAATGTACTCCCAGCAGAGATATTCAAATTTCCATTCACGTCAGTATCCGCTCCCAAAGAAGAGGTACTTGCATTATTCAATGTAAGGTTACCATATGAGAAACCACCTCGCACGGTCTGATCAAAAGGACCCTGATAGACTACAATACTGGTAGCATCAATTGCATAAGATCCAAATCCTTTCGGGAAGTTATCCACCCCTTCGACTTCTATTCGCTCACCAGCTTGCAGCGTAAATGTTCCAGTTCCAGTAGCGCTGTTACTAATCAAGTACTCGTTAATTCGTAGTTCGCCAATCGTATTTTCTACCGTCATACTACCCGACATTCGGACGTTTCCATCATCCTGAGCACCATTTATGAATCGGCCTAACTCAATATTTGTAGTACCCCGCAGAATTACATTATGGAATTCTACCGAGTCGGTCGCAGCATTACTTACCTGCCTGATATAGGAAGCACCTCCATTGTTATTAAAGATTACTGTACCAAACTGGTTCGTATAGGAGTTCTGACCTGCAATCCAGTCTTCACCATTGAAGGTATACTCCACGCCATTGGCTCCCTGGAATGATCCACCACTATTGATGATCACATCATTCTCCCACGTAATTGGTCCGGTTCCAACGGCTGTAGCTCCACTTTCAATCGTAAAAATGTCATTAACAGTAACGTTGCTTAAGGATTTTGAACCAGTACCACTGATCGTTAACTCATCAGCATCCAATTCAGCGACAGTTTGAGCAGCACCATCTAACGTAATCAATCCATCAACACTTGTGTTATAGACCGTCGTATTTTGCATCGTCACATTACCAGAAATGGTCATATTGTACCCATTATCCAATGGATTGATCGAACCGGTACCAGTGACCTCTAGATCTCCATCGATATCGATTGCTGCACCATTAAATTGATAGTCTGCAGCTCCAGAGATAAGTAGTCCGCCCACTGCATTTGAATTACCCGTAGAGAAAACAGGAGAGGTAGCTGAGGCTCCATTTAATTCAATAACAATGGACCCATTGTCAAATGATGCGGTATTCCCTATCTCAAAAGATCCGGCAACCTGAAGATTCGTTTCGATGGAGTTTTCCAATATCACAGTTCCACCATTGGCAACATTAAAATCACCTGTAACCACTAATTGATCGGTTCCTAGTGTTGTTCCGCCGGAATCTGTAATGCGAAGAATTCCGTCGGTCACCGAAATATCTTGTATGGAGTAACTACCCCTGTTATCAAGGTCTAAGACTGGGAATGGAATTACCAGTGGAATGATCGCACTAGTACTCGCATTAGGTGCATTGCTTGTCCAGTTATTGTTATCATCCCAGTCGTTTGTTCCGGCTCCCGCAGTCCATGTAGTGGTTGTTACCGGCGGCCAATTTACCTCAGCCACCGCGACTACATCCTCATCATAAGCTTCACCATCTGCACCTAAGGTTCCTGCGGTGTTGGTAAGATTGATTGTGGTGGCGACAGTAGCATTCGTCCTAATGTTAATTGTGTTAGCATCCGGAGTCCCATCGTAATTAAATGTGATATTATCAATAGTAAATGTGCCTCCACCCAAGTTAGTCTGGAAATCAAGGTATGCCCTGGCAGCACCGGAAGTTGTTGACATGTTATTGAACGCGCCATTTGAAAAGGTAGTGGCACTGGCAAGAGAGGCACCCGAAAGTATTTGAACTCCAGCATCAGTTAAGAATCCGAAGCTATAGTTATCTGCCTCAATAGTACCACTGATCGATAATCCAATTCGATCACCACCAGAAGCTCTAGTGAAAGTTGCTAAGTTACCAGGAGTCCCATCAAGTATCAGCGTTCCTAACACCTGAAGAATCGCCGATTCAGTCAGGTTATTGCTATTATCTCCATCATCGTCGTCAGTACTAAAGCTTAAGATTGCACCTTCATCTACAATCAGTGTAGCATCTGCACCAATTACTGAAGTTTCTGGAATTGGATCCCCTGCATCGTTATTTCCTAGTTGCAACTCATTACCATTGAGATCTAGAATCCCTCTTGTCAGTGTCAACGCCGTTTCAGTAACTCCTCTCAAAGAGCCTTGTCCTTCCACTGTGAGGTTTCCGTTAAGGGTGTAGGTCCTGGTAAACGTATTTCCGACAGCGTCAAATATCAAGTTGGCAAACTGATCGTCGTTCGTTGTAATTGTTCTTGCATCATCCGAAGCATTGTTGTTATTGAAGAATGTAACCGTCCCCTCTTGTTCGTCAAAAGAGGTACCTTGATTGTCCCATGCTCCGCGGACTTCGATGGCGTAATCGTTGGTAGAGACATCCAGCTCGGTAATTGTGGACTCAAGAGTTATATCGTTGACCAACAAACTTCCCTGCAACAATTTCTGTCCAGTACCCGCGAAGGTGAGATTAGGAATGTTGGTGATTTGTGTCGGGTTGTTAGTTGCATCAATATTTGGAATTCGCTGTTGACCACCAGTAGCTCGGTCAAATATCAATGTCGACTCAGCCCCGACAGCTCCGAACTCAAATGCTCCACTTGTGTTTAGTATGATGTCGTCAGATGCAATATTACTAGTCGTAGAACCAAAATTTAAGGTACTACCATCACCGATGGTGATGTCACCATTTTCAACATCGAGCCCATTGGTATTTAAGGTTACTGAGCTACTGTTTGTAAGTTCTAATGCAGCTAAACTACTGGTCCCGAAGTTTACGCTAATGACTCCACCATCGAACGTAAATGGATCTCCTGCATCAGTGGTGATCAGCGTACCATTATTGGTTAAGGTCGTTCCTCGGAATCTCAATCGGTCCGGAGTGGTGACAGTTACGTCACTATTGATGACCAACGTATTTAGCACTTCAAACTCATCTGCCCCGTTTGGATTTACCGTCTTAGTGCCCGAACCTCCAAACACTACATTGGAAAAAATTAGATTGTCAGTCGCTCCATCATTGTCGACAATGTTCTGATCAGCACCTGCAAACGTGATCGTGGAAGCCGCGGAAGGCGTATAATCCTGAATATCTACAAAATCACCATTTAAAGTGAGATCGAAATTATTATCAACCAACACCCCATCGGAGTTCATATCGAAATCGCCTTCCACCGTAATATTCCCAGCCAAGTTCATATTGAAATTGGAGTTCAATGATAGGTTTCCGTAAGTAGTAGCCAGGATGGATTGATCCGCTGTCGTGTTATTTAACGTGGTAGTACTCGTTGCTGCAACTGCGTAAGTAGCAAAATTTGTTGGTAACGAGTTGTTTGAATTGTTCGTGTACGTTGCATTATCTGCCAATGTGAAGGTGTCTCCACCATCGTTGGTAATATCAAAAGTATTCTGATCAAAATCCACTCCCGAATTAATGGTGAGGTTTCCGTTTACAGTGAGGGAACCTAGCAAGTCTTTGCGTCCTCCCGAGAACGTCATATTTTCAAATGTGTTTCCCGCAAGATCTGCATCAATATCCCACTCGTTACTTCCCGTATGAGCCAAGGTACCACCACCTGTAAAGGTGACAACATCAGATGCACCGACACTGAAGTGATTAGTCCCAGCGGCGTTGTTACCGGTTAATGTTAAGGTGTTAGACCCAACCTCAAAGGTCACATTACCTTGACCAAGAGTCAGAGTCCCATTAACCGTAATGTCACCCAAGAGGGTCCTGGTTACATTATCTCCTCCATTATTTGATCTTAGCTCGAGATTATTGTATTCAATACCTCCCAAAACATTCTGTGGGTTGTCATTATAAAAATACCTCACTAGACCTCCCGTTAGGGAATATGTTCCAAAACCGCTCGGGAAATTATCGGTATCTTCAGCGTCCAGGATACCTCCTGACATCAGCAGCGTACCCCCAGAGCCTGTGATGGTGTTTCCGAATGTGATATTTACAGTCGATTCAGCAATGGTTAAGTCTCCTGCGACGGTCAATCCATCATTTACATTTCTAGCACCGGTTCCCTGAAAGGTCAGGTTGTTAAACCCGGTACCAGTTCCTGCATCAATGTTTTGCGTTCCCTCTCCATTGAAGATCACCGTTCCATCATTTGCAGCAAAACCAGTAGGTCCAACATCGTTGTTCCAGTCACCTCCTACGAAAATGGTAACCGCAGATCCTGGAGCAGAGACAACATCACCGTCAATTTCAAATTCACCACCCACCGAAATGTTCCCAGTAATATTCATCGTTCCCGTTCCCCTAAAATCAGCGTTGAAGAGAGTTCCTCCTGAAATGTCCTGTGAGGTGGAGCTGATGAAATCGACCGTTCCGACGCCAGGATTGAATATACCCCCAGCTACAGTCCAGTCTCCCGCAATATTGAAGGTGAAGCCGCTAGAACCGTCAAATGTTCCTCCTGTTAACGTGAAGTCGTCAGTCACAGTCAAGGCTGAACCCAATGTATATACGGCATCGGTACCCCCATTGATGTTCAATTGTACAAAATCACTTGCACTATTGATTGAGTGAGAACCAGAGGCTCCATCAAATGAAATTTTTCCGTTGTTTTGAGTAAAAGTTCCATCATTAGCGAAAGAACCGGCAATTTTTAGTGAATCGGTCGTTTGGGTAAGTGTTAACGAAGACCCTCCGAATACCGTTACGTTCCCATCAATATTCAGCTTACCGGTATTGATTGTCAACCCTCCACTGCTAATGGTTAGGCGTCCTATATTGAAATCCCCAGAGCCATCAATCTGAGGGTCGTTAGTACTTGATTGAATATAAACAATATCGGCTGCTTCATCAGGGTACCCATTACCATTTACATCTCCACCGGTTACCGTCCAGTTGGCAGCATCATCCCAGTTCGAATTGGCAGCAGAAGCGCTCCAGGTAAAGCCGGGATCATTGGTCCACAATACATACCCGTCTGCCGCTCCGCCATCAGGATCATCATTTTCATTAGCCTCACCAGATAGCGTACCACCAGCAATTACAAATTCAATCGTTCCGCTTGTTGGTACATTAGATCCATCATTATTGATATTGGTATTCACGTTAAAGGTTGGGCCTGCATTAAAAGCTACACCGGGTGCCGATATAGTTCCGATCGCAACTCCTGACTGTATGGTCAAATAGGCAGTAGATCCAGCTACTCCATTCGTGAATGTTCCGTTGCTAAAGTCCGAAATGGTTCCACCGGTTATATTCAGTCCATTTACCGCGGTTTGGGCAACGGTGTAATTCGTTGCGGTAAAGTCTCCACCTGATTGCTCAAACGTAAAGCCCGCTGTAGTGAGTGAGGTAAGTACTGCAGGTGACTCTGAAGTACCCACCAGATTAAGTTGACCACCCGTTTTGCTAAATGAAGTGGTACTACCCAAATCTTGACCATCCAATACCAGCGATGAACCGCCATCAATTTCTAAAGTTCCATCTTGCATGACCATCCCTCCACGGTTAATTACCATGATCTGGCCATTTAAGTCAAGGGTACTTCCGGCCGCATTCAGCGTGAAATTATCATCCGCATCGTCTTGTGTTTCAAAGGTATTGGTAAGCTGATATGTATCTCCTTCATTGTTTACGATTTCAAAGTTCCTAACGATATTACCTCCCAGATTAATGGAATGTGTTTCAGGAGTTATGCTATTGTTAATCAGACTGATCGTGTTAGTGAAAGTGCCAGTACTAGCATCATCATAGGTAATTGTACCTCCGGAGAAATTAATATCTCCACCCACTTCGACTACAGCGTTGGCCACATTCCCACCTGCGTCTTCGTTAAAATCAAAGATTCCGGATTCCACCGTAAAGTCATTGAGAATTGTCAGGACGCCACCTTGAATTTCATCGTCTTCGTAACGAACAATCTGGCCATCTCCATTATTTACTGTCAGATTGTAAAAAGCTTTAGCAGTTGAAGGATCTTCATCATCTGCACCGTCTGCAGTATCGTCGTCTGTTCTAATTTGAGAGAAGTTTCCAATAAATGTAACCGTACCTGTTCCTGGGGTGAATGTACCGTACCCATTCCAATCTGCTTCCAGCTGTATATTGAAATTGTTGGCGTTCAAAATCGAGAGGTCATTGATGGTTAAGTTGGCCTCCAGCGCAATGTTGCCAGAAAGATCAACGGTCGTTGCAGTGACACCATCCCCTACCACGAAGTTGTTGAAGTTGGATGAACTGACTGTGGTAGCGCCACCCGCATTGTCCTTAAGGAAATTTACAGTTCCTGTGCTGAGAAAATTGCCATTGACCGTCCAATTGTCTCCGGTAAAGTTTAAGATCTCTCCATTGCCATTTACGGTAGTTCCTGTCGATACGATAAAATCTCCAGAAATATTGAAGGTCTGATCGAACATATCTTTCTCACCCACACCCTCAAACTCCAATGTAGGGTAGCTCGCAGCCACTTCATTATCAAAATTCTGGGCTATGGTTCCGTCCATGATGATCGAAGACTGCGATGCATCGGAAAACTCGACCACTGCTGAAGGACCATCAATCGTGATGTCTCCCCCAACTCGGATGTCCTGGTGGTTTGTGTTGCTACTACCGTTTAGGTCAATGGTAGAACCAGTTTGTAACAAAAAGTCATCATTTGCGCGGATGAAATCGTCAGTTGCACCAGCAAGTTGTAATGTAGTATTATTTGTGACGTCGAGATCATCGAAATAAGAGCTACTTTGGGTGGTAATTGTCTGGGTTGCACCACTCGAGAAAGTAGTGGTTGCGGCGTTTTGCTGGAAGACAGTACCGGCAACTTCTGACCAGTTTCCACCTGTCATATTAATGTTACTTGATGTAGTAACCGTAACGCCAGAGGTAGATAGCGCTAAATCCCCGTTTACATTCAAAACACCTTGTATGGTCTTAGTACCGGACCCCCCAAACGTAATATTATCAAAGTTTGAAGCAGAAACAACCTGATCTGCACCAACAAAACTCACTGTCTGATTACTAGTAGGCACCAGCTGATTAACAGCGGTGTAAGCTGTACCTAGAGACCAATTTCCACTAACTGAAATTACATAGTTGAAAATTGGGGCGAACTGGCCTGATTGATCCATAAAGAACGTAAAGCTCCCACCAGCACGTGTCACATCTCCAAGAATGGTGAGCGAAGTAGACCCCGTCGGAACGTATTTATCTCCATTCCCATTAAACTCGATACTTCCATAAGAGCCTGTGATCGCAGGAATATTCTGATCATTGGGACTATCGAATCGCACAATACTATTGACATCAAATGTGGCATTATCATTTGCCTGATCAAATCCGGTGATGAATTCTGATCCGGAAGTGAAAATTTCACAGTTGGCCCCGACATCCAATATATCGAATCGACTACTGATACTGGATGCTTCAATTTGGTTGGCATCGATGTCTACAATTAAGGTGTTTCCAGCATCTCCCAAAGGATTCTGAATCTGGAATGTACTTCCATTGCCGGCACCAGAAGCCCCAATCAGGGTAATGTTGTTGTCTATGTTTACGGTTCGTTGTAAACCACTAGGATTCGTAATAATAAGGGACCTAAATTCATACGTTCCTGACCCGTCAAGAGCAGTAATGGTCTGTCCTACGGTACCATTTAGTGTAATGACAGATTGATCTGCAAAAAACGCTTCATTACTTCCATTATCAACAATATCATCTCCAACGGCAATGTTAGCCGCATGGCTTACTGTAAATAATGAACCACCATAAATGAGTAAATCTGCTGCTACTGATAAATCATCGCCACTAAAAAGTGTTTTTGTAAATGTGATACCTGATGCCAGATTCTGCTGCGCATTCATCAAAAGATCCGCATAAGGAATCAGGTTTCCGCCATCATCTTCTCCTCTAATCACCTGATCAAAGGCCTGATTGTAGCGAACGATACTGTTTGTTCCAAAAGAATAGGTACCGAAAGATGTAGGAAAATTATCTCCACCTTGAGGATAAAGGTCGCCTGTGGTTGATAAGGTAAGAGTGTGCGTGCCGTCAACATCAGTGACGGTTGCATCCAGTTCAGTTGCCGTTACTGCAGTCGGATCTATTCCCTGGATCAAAATTTGCGCAGGGTCGTCACAGCTTAGATCTCCGTCCATCACGAATTGATCATCTCGCTCAAATTGAAGATTTCCGGTTTGAAGTACGATATCGACATCGTCTCCTGTTCCATCTCCAGCAATTGCCCCAGCACCAATATTCACGGTACCATCATCTCCAACACCGTCCCCAAATCGAATTTCTCCTCCCTGGAAGTTGAGCGTGGATCCCGCCAAGTTCAGGGCATTAGTGGAGTTAACCTCTAGGTTATAAAGTGTGTGAACATTACCAGGTGCCTGATCTGTTAATGAGGTCGTACCCAACAGTTGTACGGTTCCTCCAGTCGTGGTAATGTTACCATTGATAGTTTTTACTGAGTTACCATCAAAATCGATATTATTAAATTCAGCAGACCCACCACTGAGGTCAATGGTTTGAGCAGAAGTTCCATCGAACGAAGTCGTGCTTCCACTGGTGCTAAAAGAAGACGTATTTGCTAAGCTGAAATTGCCCAGAAATGTTAAATTGGTATTATTTGAGGTGAATGATAGATTGGAATTCGTTGGGCCTACAGAGAAATCTCCAGATGCCGTAAAAGCATTAACATTGATAATATTTCCGGTGCCATCAATCGTGAGATCGTTAAAGGTGGATGTTCCGGAGCCAGAAATAACGATGGTTGTGCTGTTGTCGAAGGTTACATTTACCTCTCCAGTTCCTCCACCACTTAGCAATGTGAGTGTACCCTGATTTGCCAAGTCACCTGATATGTTCATTGTGAACGGGCCTGTTGCGTCCGCAACAATCAGACTTGCTCCGGACTCAATGGTCAATGAATTAACATCGGTATTGACATCAATAGTTACTACATGACCGCTTGCAATCACTACATCGGCTCCCGGCGCAGGAACAAACCCTCCCGCCCATGTGGAACCGGTATTCCATGGTCCCGTCATCTGGGAGGTAGTCTGAGCCATCGCTACAGATGAGAATAATAGAAAAAAGATTGAAAGTAATCTCAGGTGCTTAGGGTTTAACATCTTTGAATGTTTTAATTCAACCCCAAAATAAATCAAAAACTTTGACTGTAGGTCGACTAAAAATGGTGATAATCCATTAGATAGCGTATTTAATCGATAAATATCGAAATAACCGTCTAATCTGACGAATAATTAACTGTTTCAGAGCCATTTAATATAGTAAGCGATGTAGCGGTAATACTTTGTATAATCCAAAAATTTCCATTTGCAAAATTCAAGGAATCAGTGAATCGGATAGCGTCCGAAAATGAACTCGCATCTGCGATACCGATGAGACTTGTATCTGGGTTGCAATTGTTTCCACGTACTACTTGTGAAATCGTCACCGAGTCATCCACGGTGGAAGATATTAATTCAATGACCAGCCGAATCGAATCCGAACAGTTTTCTGAGGCAATGATCTCGTCCCATTCTTTGGTGCTCCCCCCAGACAGTAGTCGCTCAACTTGGTAATCAAAAAATCCTTCTGGAAAAAATTCATTTGTGCAAGAGAGCAAAACAAAAACAATTAGAACAATACAATATCTAGCGAACATTGCCAGTCCTGTCAATCACAATGTAGCCTAAATCATCTGAATCCAGCGGAAGATCTTCTTCGGGATACATCAGGATCGTGAGTTCTTGTGTGAGTTCATCGAACTTGAAATCCACCGGCTTCTTTGCAACCGTAACCGATACAGCCCATTCCTTGGTTCCCATATCGGTATAACAGACCGCTGAAAGATTATTTTCTGCCACATTGCCGTCATAAATAAAGAAGCTTGTGGCTCCATCGGTTGCTGGAATGGTATCGGTTTCAAATAAAAACCCATCGTTTTCAGGAAGGTCAAATTCTAAAGCCCACTGTTCAATTCGGTCCGCTCCAAAAGACCGCACAAAACCCTTCTTTGTGGTGATGTCGGCTCCATACACAACCACCTGGGGTATGCTGAACTTATTCACTCTCAAAATCTTAAAATCTCCATAGAGCGAATCTGTCATAAAGAGTGCAATCTTTCGCTCCGCTTCTCCCTCTTTTGCTATGATCCCCCACTTGTTTCGCTCGGTCCAATACTCCACCGAATTTGTGATCCATTCTTTGTTTCTTGCGGACCATTGTTTCATCTCCTCTACATACTTAGAGGCCGTCCCATGCGTCTGAAAAAAGCTGCTTATATAATCAGGGTAATTCTTTTTTGCCTCGGCAAGACCTTCGATTGAAATTTGATTGACCAAATCGTACAGTGTATCCACGTTTGCTTTTGCTAAGGTGTAAATCTCAAGCTGACTTCCGATTTTTGAAGAATCCATTAAGTCTTGATTTAATTGTAGGTCCACATTTTTCATCACTCTGGCTTCAAACGTCTCCACTAACAACAATTTCTCCACGGTAGATTCTGGATCGTATTTATCGAAGGTCGACGTCAATTCGTTCGTGATCTGCAAACCATCTGCATCTTGACTTCTTTTAATCTTTGATTTCTTCTCTCTCACCTCTTTGGCATAGTTTGTAATCAACGTCTTGAACAATCCGACACTTCCTCTAATCTCGGACAGCGTTTCCCTGGACCACGTTTCATAATCCCACATGCTAATGGTGCCCGAACGAACATCGGAACCTTCCAATCCATCTGCGCTAAAATCATCGATCGAGCGAAGCGCCACTTCTTGCTGGTACTTATCAGAGCCTAGCTTATTGGCAATATCCTGGATGGATTCAGCATCAGCTATGGCTTCAGAAGAAAGTGTCTGAAGCAGCGTCAGCTCCTCCTGATCGTTCTTTGAAATTCCAAGCAATAAGGAATTGTAGTCATCGTAACCCTCCGCAATCATCTTGAACTTGCCCATGGCTGCGGTATATTTTGCGTCAATCCTATTGAGAGATTGGTTAATGGATCTTACATTCTCCATGCGTAGATTGATCGTCTCAACCTTCTTTTCAATATCCAGGTGAACATCTGAAACCTTTATCCCAAACTCGCCAGTTCGTAGGTCTCTCCGGAAAAAGGCCTGATAGTATTCATCGTTCTTTTTCAGTTCTTTTTCGGTAATGAGCGTTTTGGCCTTTTCAAGAAACAGGATGGAAGAATCACCCGAACTGTAGATTTGAGTTGAATCTTCAATGATATCAAGTGCTAAAAAACGGTGTTCAAGCATCAGCCCCATTTGCAAATTCGGATTTGCTTCGTCCTTTTTTAAGCTTGCCAAATACGCAACGAGTTGTGGACCACCCTCAGCATAGTTCTTTGCATTCAACAATGGAAACAGATCTTTGTATTTGACTTTTTGCGCACTGCCCGAAAGAACCAAGCACAAAATCAATGTAAATGCTCCTGAAATCTTAAACCTCATAATATCAGATTTGCTGAAGCAAGTAAAATTATAAAATTCAAAGGTCTCGAAGTTTACATAGTTGTAACTGAATGAATCTTTTTAGTGATTTTTATGGTTCAGTACTAACCATGAAAGATAAGGAAAAGAAAAAAAGGGAATTAATTGAGTGGATCATTCTGATTGCAATCGTAAGCATCATCTACCTAGGGGGATGGCAGACTCCCGTAATCGGTAAGCTCCAACAAGTCGTGCTTTCAACAGGAATTATATCCCCGGACATTGTTGATGAAGAGTTAGAGGCTAATTACAACTTCGAAATTGAAGATGCTGAAGGAGGCATCATTGATTTTAATGAATTTCAAGGCAAGGTTGTTTTCTTGAATTTTTGGGCAACATGGTGTCCTCCATGTATCGCGGAGATGCCTGACATAAATGACTTATACGGAAAGGAAAAAAATGTGGCGTTTGTGATGGTGTCGCTGGATAGAGATCGACAAAAAGCACGCGATTTTGTAGTCGAAAAGGAATTTGAATTTCCGATTTACTTTCTAAAATCCGCACTACCCGACCTATACAACGTTAGTTCAATTCCCACCACCTATGTCCTTTCAAAGGATGGGAAGGTAAAAGTCCGGAATCATGGCATGGCCAAATACGACTCAAAAAAGTTTCGAGCTTTTTTATCTGAGCTTCAATAGTTGATTTGAAATGCCCGTGTAGACACCAAGACGGTAGAGAATTCTGGCGGCAACATTGGCATCCCAGCTGTTGAATCCGGTCTCACATACATCAAATCCAATAATCTTACGTCCTGTCTTTACCACCTCTTTGATAAGCATCACCGCTTCATTGAAACTCAATCCGCCCGGAACAGGAGTGCCTGTATTAGGGCACAATGCCGGATCTAGTCCGTCCATATCAAAGCTGATGTACACATTTGACGGAAGTAAATCGACAATATTTCGGCACTGTTGCACCCAAGAAATCCCCTCCTGCTTTGCATTAAAGCTACTTTCATCATAGAAAACTTTCACTCGAGGTTCATTCGCTACAAAATTTTCTTCCTCTTCACAATAATCGCGAATGCCAACCTGCACAAGTTTTAAGATCTTGTCTTGCAAAAGCACATTATACATGATACTTGCGTGGGAATACGTAAATCCTTCATAGGCTACCCTTAAGTCCATGTGGGCGTCAATTTGAAGAATACCGAAATCACGCCTCCTTGCTAACGCATTAATCAAACCTAGTGGTGAGGAATGATCACCACCAACAATCGCCACAATCTTACCTTGATCTAAAAGTGAATTCGAAACCTCCTCAACTTGGTTTAAGACAGTCTTACAAAACTCATTTACAAACTGTACTTCTCCGATGTCTACCTTCCTGCCCGATTCAATTGCCTTAATCACATTGATTGCCCGTCCGCGATGAATTTCATTTTGGCTTTTCGAAACTACTTTGGGGTGCATTGCCATTTTCAAGTCCCAGGGACGAATGACATCCAGAAGTGACAAGTCTAGCTGGGAAGATTCCTGCAGGATCAAGTTTGGGGCCTTAGCGGTCCCATCCATGTACGAAACAGTCGCATCTAAATGAACCGGCAGAAATACCAGCTCTGAATCCTCCCATTGATACGGTAATCCAAAAATTGACCCCTTCTTCCCGGCTTCGCTAGGATTATACATTCAGTTCTTTGGGGTGAAAATATGAAATCAAGGCACCAGTACCTTGTGATACCTCTTCCCAATGCGTCCCTTTGAAGGTGATACTTACCATACTGGACGGTTCCATGTTCCCGATCGATTCTCCTGTGAGGTACTCCGCAAAATAGGTGATGGTGGGATTGTGGCCAATAAGTGCTACTTCAGCAGTCCCTGTCGGGAGACTGTTTATTTCATGCAACAGTTCTCTTACCGAAGCATTATAGATGACATCTTTATAATCGACATTCTTTTCGCTTATCTCGATCTCCTCAACCAAGTTCAAGGCTGTTTCCCTGGTTCTTTTTGCAGTACTGCAAAGGATAATGGACGGATTGAATGAACTCTTCACCAAGTACCTACCCAGGGCTCTGACAGTATTAAGCCCTTCCGAGGTTAAGGATCGCTCAAAGTCGGGCTTTCCTGCTCCGCTTTCAGCATAGGAATGTCTGATTAGGTATAGCTTATTTGCCATTAAGTGGTTGGTACGTTTTGTATAAAGATAGCAAAGGCGAATCAATCTGATTATAATCAACCATTCATTCTGTCACATTTTCAAAATTAGGTTGAACAGGATTTAAATACTGGTGTTATGTTTACGATTCAATTTCAATAGCATGGGAAAAAACTTAGTGATTGTCGAGTCGCCTGCTAAGGCTAAAACCATTGAAGGATACTTAGGAAAGGACTACGAGGTAAAGTCTTCCTACGGTCATGTGAGAGATCTCCCAAAAGACGATTCAGCTATTGATATTGGTAATGGGTTCACCCCTACTTACGAAGTCTCCAAAGACAAAAAAGATGTCGTAAAAGAGCTGAAGCAACTGGCGAAGAAAGCAGAGACCATTTTCCTTGCCTCGGATGACGACCGTGAAGGAGAGGCCATTTCCTGGCACCTTTCTGAGGCACTTGATCTGGACGACAAGAAAACAAGAAGAATTGTTTTTCGGGAAATCACAAAAAACGCGATTCAAAACGCAATACAAAATCCACGAGGAATCGATATTGATTTAGTCAATGCCCAACAAGCAAGAAGGATTTTGGATCGTCTGGTTGGTTTCGAATTGTCACCTGTGTTGTGGAAAAAGATCAAAGGTGGTCTTTCTGCCGGAAGGGTGCAGTCGGTTGCCGTTCGGCTTGTTGTCGAACGAGAACGTGAAATTGCGAAGTTCAAACCTGAATCAAGTTTTAAAGTGACAGCACTTTTCAGCCTTCACGGCGGCAAAATACTTACAGCAGAACTTCCTAAGAAATACAAAACGGAGCAGGAAGCTGAAACCTTTGTAAACAAGTGTATTGGCGCAGAATTCACCATTGAGAATCTTGAAACAAAACCAGCAAAGAAATCACCTGCTCCTCCCTTTACCACTTCTACCCTGCAGCAAGAAGCCAGCAGAAAACTTGGATACTCTGTCGCTAGAACCATGTCCGTTGCCCAGAAACTCTACGAGGCAGGAAAGATCTCCTACATGAGAACTGACTCACTGAATCTTTCTGAAGAAGCGCTTAATGGTGCTGCGGCCGCAATCACTTCTTCATTCGGTGACGAGTATGCAAATCGAAGAACCTTTAAAACGAAAAGCTCCGGAGCACAGGAAGCACACGAAGCCATTAGACCTACCAATTTCGGGGTGCAAACTGCAGGTAAGGACGATGCCGAATCAAGATTATATGACTTGATTTGGAAACGAGCTATTGCATCTCAAATGGCCGATGCAAAACTTGAGAAAACGACCGCAACGATCGGAATCTCCACCACACCTGAAAAGCTTGCTGCGAAGGGAGAGGTTGTGGTTTTTGACGGCTTTTTGAAGGTCTATATCGAGTCAAAAGACGAGGGCGAAGGTGATGAAGAAAACACCAACATGCTTCCTCCCTTATCCGTGGGACAGGTGCTGAATTTAAAAGAAATGATGGCCAAGGAAGGTTTTACCAGACATCCCCCAAGATACACAGAGGCCAGCCTCGTTAAGAAACTTGAAGAGATGGGTATTGGAAGACCATCCACGTATGCTCCAACAATCTCCACGGTGCAAAAAAGAAACTATGTAGAAAAAGACGCCAGAGAAGGCCATGAGCGAATTTCGATTGAACTCAAGCTGTCAAGCGATGGTCCTGTCAAGCGAATCGAAGCTGTGGAAATAACAGGCGCAGAAAAAAACAAACTATTTCCGACGAACACAGCGATGGTCGTCAATGACTTCTTGGTAGATCATTTTCCCAACGTGATTGATTACAGTTTTACAGCAGATGTAGAACAGCAATTTGACGATATCGCCAGCGGAAAGACCGTCTGGAATAGTATGATTGATCAGTTCTATGGAGGCTTTCACTCGACCGTAGAGAAGTCAAAAGATCTCGATCGGTCGGAGGTGAATCAGGTCCGTGAACTTGGTGTAGACCCTCAATCCAATCTAACGATCTATGCTCGTCATGGGAAGTATGGAGCTTACGTGCAGAAAGGAGAATTGATCGAAGGGGAAGAGAAACCCCAATACGCTAGCTTGAAGCATGGGCAATTTATGGACACAATTACACTTGAGGAAGCACTTGAATTGTTTAAGCTTCCAAGGGAGGTAGGTGTGTTCGAAGATAAACCCATGGTTGCTGCAATAGGAAGATTTGGCCCCTACATTCGGCACGATGGAAAGTTTGCATCTTTAAAGAAGGAACAAGATCCCCACACAATTTCAGCGGAAGAAGCCATTGAGCTTATCCATGAAAAGCGAGAAGCAGATGCCAACAAATACATCAAAACATTTGACGAAGATCCTGAAGTATTTGTTTTGAACGGGCGCTATGGACCCTATATCAAGTTCGGGAAAAAGAACGTTAAGATTCCAAAAGACAAAAAGCCAGAGGATCTGACCTTCGAAGAATGCAAGGAATTAGCAGATAAGGCTCCAGAAAAGAAAGGACGAGGCGGCAGAAGGGCCCCTGCGAAAAAAAAGTAGTGTCTTGATGTTATAAATCGAGGCTTTTTTTAACCAACCAAAAATACGTGTCGCAAGATTTCTTCAAATCGTATGTCGAAGAGAACATGGCGCTCATCATGCACTTGTGCAGAGCGTACTCAAGAGACGAAGAATCCTTGAAGGACCTTGTACAGGAAGTGACATTGCAACTTTGGCGTTCGCATAAATCGTTTAAGGGCAACTCTCAACTTTCTACCTGGGTATATCGTGTGACGCTCAATGTGTGTTTATCACATTCAAAAAAATTAAAAAGAAAGCCAGATACTATTTCGCTCGATTATGGAATTTCCAAGTCAGAGGAGATAGACCCGGAGAAGGAACAGATCGAAAAACTCTATCATGGGATAAGACAGTTAAAGGAATCCGATAGAGCAATCATCCTGCTGTATCTGGAAGACAAGAGTTATAAGGAAATGAGTGACATTTTAGGAATTACGGTTTCGAATGTAGGTGTGAAGGTGAATAGATTGAAGGAAAGACTAAAACAAATGATCAATGGCTGAAGAACTGGACATACGATCAATTTGGAACAACAGCAAAGAGCGGGAAGACCCACAAGCACTGGAAATTAATCCAGTGGAGTTAAAGGGCACTAAAACAACGCTCTACTGGATTAAAACGATCCTTTGGATTGAGTTCTGGATCAGTTGTGTTGGGATTCCCATTTACCTTCTGGTCGACATCGAAGGATATGACTCACTTTCCTTTAAAGTTTTTGCCGTAATTCTGACGTGTATCTATCTCGTGTATTACCAATTTCTCATCCGTGAGATTAACAGGTTCCAGTATGATCGAAATGTAGTTAAAAGTCTCCGAAAAGTCTACGGATACCTTCGCTTCTACTTACTGCATTACAAGGTCGTCATTTGGGTTTCCCTGGTGGCAGGGACAATTCTTGGAATGTTTGAACCTGACAATAAAGAAACACTAACAACAATCCAAACCACAGGTGAATGGGCGATTCTCGTTGGCGTTCTTGTCGTTTTGGTAGGGATTGTGGGTGGACTATTTACATTAGTCATTCACCTTATCTATGGCCGAAAGATTGGTAGGTTGAAAAGAATGGTCAAAGACCTAGAGAACGAAGAATAGTGACGAAGCGACCATTCCAGGCCGCGTTCTTTTCAGCCAATTACACTTGATTGCTTAGCATCACTGGCATGACTAGCATCAGGATATCCTCCTCTTCATCCTTGTCATTCGGTGTGATGATCCCAGCCCTATTCGGAGCACTTAGCTTAAGGGTAATGTCATCGGAATCGATGTTACTCAGCATTTCAACCAAGAACTTTGCATTGAATCCAATTTCCAAATCTTCACCATCATGTTCGCATGATAGACGCTCATTGGCTTCGTTGGAGAAATCCAAGTCTTCAGCTGAGACCATTAGTTCACTTCCAGTGATTTTTAATCGAACCTGGTGTGTGGTCTTATTTGCATAAATGGCAATTCTCTTCAGTGAACTAAGTAGATCATCTTTCTTTACCACCACCGTGTTTTGATTGTCCAGCGGTATTACATTTTCATAATCCGGGAAACGCTCGTCGATCAGTCGACAAATCATTTTAACCTGATTGAAATTGAAGAATGCATTTGAAGCGTTGAACTCAACATTCACATTGGTCATTTCGGATGGAAGTGTAGTCTTGAGCAACGTCAGTGCCTTTCGGGGGATGATCATGCTGTGTGACATGTCTGAGGCCACATCCACCCGACGGTAGCGTATCAAACGATGACTATCGGTTGCCACAAATGTGGTGTTGGTTTCGTCAAGTTTCACGTAAACTCCCGTCATAGCGGGTCTAAGCTCATCATTGGAGGTCGCAAAAATCGTATTGTTGATGGCCTTACCTAATACATCAGAACTCATATTCACCGAGTACCCATCGGAAACGGTTGGTATTTTTGGAAAGTCTGTAGCATTCTCACCTGCCAGCTTGTATCGTCCATTATCTGAGTTGATCTCAATGCTGTAGGTATTGCTATCGATGGAAAATGTCACGGGTTGCTCAGGTAGGTTTCGTAGCGTCTCTAAGAGAATCTTTGCAGGAATGGCAATGCTGCCATCTTCCTTCGCTTCCACTTGCAACTCGGTGATCATGCTAGTCTGTAAATCCGATGCTGTTACGGTAAGGTTTCCTTCCTGAATCTCGAATAGAAAATTTTCCAGAATTGGAACCACAGGATTTGTGGTGATTACCCCATTTATAGCTGAAAGTTGCTTTAAAAGGTAGGATGATGATACTATAAATTTCATATGAATCTGTAAAGCTTAGTGAGTGAGCGTAACCTCAAAATTGGATCGCTAAATTAATCACAAAATATGAGACGAAGGAGTCAATTCTTCCGCAGAAAATCCTGTGGTGTAGGGAGTAATCCCTGTACTCTTCGAGCATCAATTACCATCATTTGATTTTCTCTCATTACCAGATGATAGGCTTGCCCCTTCAAGTTTGGAAAAATCGTCAAAATGACTGGCTGTTCTTCCTTAATATCTTCAATGGTTATCACCGCTCCCGGCGTCGTCTGCGCCAGACTATCGAAGCGCGGAAACCTCCCGTCTGAGATCCTCTCATTGGCTTCAAAATACTGAAACTGATTGAGGTACTCGACCACTGCGGAGCTGTCCTGAGGTGCTTCACCATTTACCATAAAGAACTGATCCTCAAAAACTATCTTGAGTGGTTCCTCTGACCCCCTCTTCACCTCCAACTTTTGAATAGATCGCCAACTTCCATCAAAAACAAGCCTATCTCTCCACTGATCAGGATGCATCATAAATATATCCACCACATTGTCACGATAGCCGGGCACCACCACTTCTTTTGCTAACCCGTTGGTAATAAAGTAGGACTTAGTTCTTGTCCCATTTGCCGCAAAATGAAACTGAAAATTGGTATTGGAAGCAAATCCAAGCTCGATACTGCCAAGCTCTGACTCCTCCCAATTACCCACTTCGCGCACTACCTGGATACGCTCAAGAACCGAGAGCAGCGTGTTCATAAAACTTCGATCGACAGCGTATTTGTCATTGAGTATCCACCCTTCGCCGGATGCCTGTAGCACGATCTCTTGTTGGTTATTGCGAATGCTAATCCTTTCAAGCTGGCTAAGGGCAGTTGCATCTAAAAAAGTCACGTCAGTTTTACGCTTAGTTCCGCCCACATTGAAAAAGAGGGCCAGATTCATCGCCAGTAAGACGATTATCGCAACGATATAGGAAGTGGTCTTTGTCATGGTTTAATGAACTTTTTTCTTCTGAAGTACCACTTTAAACCTCCTAGGATCAAGACAATAACTACAGGCAATACCACATTGATCAATTGCCATTTAAGACGCTCATTCCTAATTTTTACCCGATCCAACGGCCGAATTTTCACTTCTCGCGACCGTGCTTCCAATAGACCAGAATCGTCAACCACGTAGTCGATCAGATTAAGTAGAAAATCTTCATTGGCATAGGTTGCTCCGCTAAAGGGCTCTACTCCCAAAGCCATTGGATCTCCGCTTTCCGGATCAATTTCATTTCGGATAATATCTCCATCCCCAAAAACAATCACTTTCGATGAGCTCCCCTTTGGGATAAAATCTTCCTTATCGAACCCTGGAGGAACCAATCGATTTGCATACAGCGAAGTGAAATTTCCTTCTAAGAGATACCCAATCGTTTTTGCTCCATCGGTAAACCTTTCTGGCCGTAACTCATCCCGTAGATCATTGAAAGCAACTCGAACCGGAGGACCCAGCACTTTGGTATATTGACTGGTAGTAAGCAACGGCGTTTTTTTGATTCCGAGTGCTTTAACGGTGTCAACCTCCGAAATAAATTGACCGAGAATCGCATCTAAGTTGCGCACAGCAGGATGATCTGAAAAGTTGGTCAACACAGGATAAAATGGCCATGGAATCATTTGAATCTGAGGTTGATCACCAATGTTTCCGGTGACCACAGGAAATTGACCGGAATTGACGTCCAGAATGTAGTTTTGATTGAATCGAACTCCGTATCTGAAAAGTTGATCCGTCAGATTCAATTCTCGTGGAATTGCGACCGTACCTTCCCCAAAAACACTATCGAGGTTTACACTCATGGCATCGATGAAAAACAAGAGACTCCCTCCCTTCATCAAATACTGGTCTAATACATACTTCTCTTTCTCTGTAAACCGTTGGCTTGGTTTGGCTATCACAAGTGCATCGTAACCGACAATCTCCTTCCTCCCTTCCAAATTCACATTAAATAGGTCGTACTTTGAGAGTACCGCATTTTTAAAACCTGCAATTTCAAGTGAGTCGGGAGATCCATGTCCAGTTACGTACCCGACCCTGCCCTTTCTCCTGTCTTTCAAAGCAACTACTGCTGCTGCTAGCTGGTATTCTAATCCCTCAATAGCCTGATTTAACTGCTCCTCATAGCCTGAGGCTCGGTTCCCTTTCAGCAGATTTACAGGCACTTCGGTCATTCCTTGTGAAACAATGCCGCCCGGAAAAATAAGCTTCTGCATTTGATCACCATCCGCATTTTTATAGGTGAGATTTGTCGGCTCTATCCCTTTCTCCATTAAGAATTGATAAAACTCATTTCGAGCTTTTGTGGTATTGGCTTGGGATGGATCTGTAAATCGGTACGTAACCCTATTCCCACTTTCCTCCCGAAACTGGTCCAACATCTCTCCTATCGCCTTTTGAAAACGATCAAAATTAGAGGGTAAGTCTCCGGAAAGATACAGCTCAAAAAACACCTCCTGATCAAGATTTTGAAGTATCTGCTTGGTCGCATCAGTGATCGAATAGCGACCTTCTTCTGTCAAATCAATCCGCAACGGTTTTTTTTCAGCCAATTGATTGATTAACCACAGCGAAAGGACCAAAATGATGGATTGTAAGATGATATGCAGGCTCCGTTCCTTCATCCCTTTTGCACCGATAAGACCACGCGAGTAACATACAACGCTAGTACGATCATTGAAAAAAAGTACACCACATCACTGAAATCAATCAACCCCTTGCTAAGCGACTCATAATGGGCCAGAATACCAATTTGCTTTACCAAATAGGATCCGTCAGTCCAAGTATCTACGGAAGCTATGGAATCAAATCCTGCATAGAAAACAAAGCAGAGTGAGGCAGCCAGAATGAATGAAACAATCTGGTTACCCGTCAATGCTGATGAAAGTATCCCAAGTGCGGTGAAAACACCCGCCAGTAAAATCAAACCAATATACGAACCGATTATACCGGCTGTATCTATGTTTCCAGCAGGATTCCCTAAGTGCGAAAGGGAAAAGAAGTATACGATTGTAGGCAGTACTGCAAAAAGCGCTAAGAGGAATCCTGCCAGGAATTTCCCGACTACTATTTCGATGTCTCTGAAAGGAAGCGTGTATAATAACTCAATCGTGCCAGATCGTTTTTCTTCCGCAAAGGATTTCATGGTAATAGCGGGGATGAGAAACATAAAAACAAAAGGACCTAGACTAAACAAGGGTTCCATGCTTGCATACCCGTAGTCAAGTACGTTCGTATCCGGAAAGACCCACATAAGCAAGCCAATACCAATCAGGAAAATTCCAATCACCACATACGCGATGAGTGAGTTCAAAAAGTCGTTTATTTCCTTTTTTAGAATTGCAATCATGCTTCCTTTGTCAAATCCTGGAAAACACTTTCCAACGACTGCTCCACTTTTAAGATGGTCACTAAGGGTAATTCATGGGACCCCACTATTTTCATTATCGACTTTCTGGGGTCATTGCTTTTCGATGCAAAAACGTAGGTAAAGTCATGTTCATGTCGAGCCTCTATTCCCTCCTTTTCAAATAAGTTCGTATCGACTTCTTTCTCAAACGCCACGCGATAAGAAATGGCAGCAGATTGCATGGACTTTAAATTGGCTACTTCATCATTAGCCACAATTTTTCCTTTGTTTATGATGACCACGTTGTCGCACAATGCCTCTACCTCCTGCATAATGTGCGTAGAAAAAATGACAGTTTTATCTTGACTGGCTTGCTTGATTACTTTTCTGACCTCCACAAGCTGATTCGGATCTAAACCGCTGGTGGGTTCATCGAGAATCAAAACTTCCGGGTCATGAAGAAGTGCTTGAGCCAACCCAACGCGTTGCCGATATCCTTTTGATAAAGATTGAATTTTCTTGGATTGCTCCTGAGTCAGTCCTACAAGCTCAACAACCTCATCAACTTTCCTATTGATTGACTTTAATTTGTACGCAGCACCAATGAATCTGAGGTATTCTTTGACATACATCTCCAGATAAAGCGGATTATGCTCAGGTAAATACCCTGTCAGTTTCTTAACCTTTAATGGTTCTATTGAAACATCTATGCCGTCCAAAAAGACCGTTCCTGAAGTAGGTTTGAGATAACCCGTTGCAACCTTCATGGTGGTAGATTTACCTGCTCCGTTTGGGCCTAAAAACCCCGTGATCTTCCCTTTGTCGGCACTGAATGTCACCTCGTCCAAGGCTCGCTGCGCACCGTAGATTTTAGTCAAATTTTGGACGATGATGGACATTGGGAACTATTGCTGTAAAATCGAGTTAAGTATCTGATTGTTTACTCGTGTGCATTGAAACGAACACGAGACCGCAAATATTTTCATCTAATCGCAGAACTACAATAACACAGGCACC
>CAZQJU010000036.1:0-31972 GCA_964593185.1 uncultured Roseivirgaceae bacterium | reverse complement strand
ATATTATTCGTAATTGCAGTAAAAATAGTTTCATTTTATTCGTAATTGCAGTTATTATTAACAAAAAGCACGGGTATTTTGGTCAGGTGAACGTGAATGGTAACTTTATAATCAAATTGTTTTTCTAACGTTCGCATGAATACGTATTTCAAAAAAGTACTTCGACATGCCATCATCTGGTTTTTTGCTTTTGTTTTTTTCGTACTCATGCGTGAATTTGGGCATGAGATCGTTGAAGAGGCGGGAAGGCCAAGAATGCTGCCGGTACAGCGTATTGTCTTTCACATCATCTTAGGAATCGTATCCGGATTTATTTTTGGTAGCCTGGAGTACGTATTTGACAAATACATCTACAAGCAATTGTCCTTTGGCAGAACTGTCTTATTGGGTGCATTCTCGTATCTAATCGCAATCATCTTGTTGGTGTCTTTTGGTATTCGTGCTTTTACGCGAATTGTGGGTCAGGAACTGAGTGCAGACATTTATACCTCCTTCGTGTTCTCAGGGGAGATGCTTCTAATTATTGGGTATTGCTTTTTTGTGGGTTTTCTAATCGATCTCTTCCGTGAAATAGACAAAAAATTTGGACCGGGTAACCTGTGGAAAATGTTGAAAGGGGAGTTTTACTCACCAAAGGAGGAGCAACGTATTTTTATGTTTGTGGATTTGAAGAACTCCACAGGGATTGCCGAACAGTTAGGCCATCAGCAGTACAGCAGGCTTATTCAGGACTGTTTTATGGATGTGTCCGAGATTGTTTTACAATACGAGGCTAGCATTTACCAGTACGTTGGAGATGAAATCATCCTCACTTGGCCGATCAAGGAAGGTCTGAAAAACTTAAACTGCATCCGTTTTTTCTTTTCCTACAAAGAAAAGCTAATGAATAAACGGACGTATTATGAGAAAAAATACGGCTTGGTCCCTGAATTTAAGGCCGGACTGGAGATGGGATTGGTTATGGTAGCTGAGGTAGGGGATCTGAAACGCGAAATTGCCTATCATGGAGATGTACTAAATACGGCTGCGCGTATTCAGGGGTGTTGCAATACGTACGGAAAAAGCATTTTAATTTCCGAAAACATTGAACAAACGCTAGGAGAGGCATTTCAAGAGCGAACCGAACTCCTTGGTGATGTACAGCTTCGAGGGAAGCAACAAAACGTCAAGATCTATTCCGTTGAAGCAGTTTAGTGGATTAAGTCTTATCCAAGCTCAGTTGCAGTCGATTGGTTACGTAGTCGATCTCCTCTTTTGTTAGTCGACTTGATCGCTTCTTGATCGCTGCATTTACCTTGGCGAGGTCTTCGTAGTAGGCTGCCTCAACACCGTACTCCTCTTTCTTTAACACAAAGTCGTAGGGCCCTCTTTGAGATATTAGTTTGACAAAAATTGGTGCGGTTTCAACCGCCAGAAAAAGCAAAAGAATGAACCAATGTGCAGTGTTGATTGCGCTACTCCTGTCCGTAAGTCGGTCCAGCGCTTCTATCCGTGAGGCTAGCCCTGTAAGCTGGCTTTCTTGCACTCGGCTTAATGCTATTGCTTGGTCCGAGTTGAGCGTCGTTAGTTCTTGTTCTAATTGATTTATGATCGCATTGTTAGCTGTCCTCAGCTCCGCTAACTCTTCTTCGACCCGATCCGCGTCTGCCTTTTTTATGCGATAGATTGGTCCCGCATTTCTTTTTTTGGAACCTCCTGTGCCATCCGCCTCTTCCTGAGCAATTTTCCGTAGTTCATCTCTCTTTGCGGCCTTGGCTTCGATCTCCGATTTCAAAGCCCGTATTTGTTCACGCAATTGGGTTCGATTACCCTCAAAACGTCGTTTTACCGTCTGCTCCTTTGCGTTCAGGTCCTCTTGAACCATCAGCGCAATTTCACTTTCGACTTCCTTTTCGAAAATCTTCAACTCAAGTGGTTTGGCAATGACGATTGAAATAATAATGGCTAAAACGAGCCTGGGTAAGGCGGTCAACCACTCTTGTTGCGGTGAACCGTTTTTCCGCATGGATGAAACAATGTATCGATCCAAGTTGAAGATCATCAAGCCCCATAGCAGTCCAAAGACAAAAGCCACTAAGTAATTGTCAAAGACAGTGTAAAGTGCATATCCACCGGCAAGTGCAGCGAAAATACCTGTGAAAAATATCGTAGCTCCAATTCCGACATATTTACTTGATTCGGATGGGCAGTTGGACAGAATAGATTGATTAGCTCCGGCGCATTGCCAGAAAAAGTCTTTAAGTCGGCTCACACCAATGCAACGCAGGTATATTCGTATTGTTATACATCGACAGCTACAACAAAGAAAGTAGGATGGATAAGATACTGCGATACTACGGTAAAGACCTTCAAGAAATTGATTTCGAACACTGGCTCGAACAAAAACCTGGGTCGCTGCAGGACGTAGCGAGAAGATGCTATGCAATGATCCAGCGTTGTGGTCCGGAGGTAGTGATGATTTTTCATGACAACCATCCTATTGGCTGTGTGCAAGATGCCCCTTTTGCGTATCTAAATGTTTTCAAGCTCCATTTGAATCTCGGATTCTTTTACGGGGCTGATCTTCCAGATCCAACGCATTTACTGCAAGGGACAGGTAAACGAATGCGACACATTAAAATAACTCCTGAGACCGGCTGCGATGATGCTGCGATGGTAGCGCTTTTGAGGCATGCATATCTGGATATCAATGAGCGTTTGCTCACACAGTAATCCCACTGTTTCAGGCCGTCTCTATCTTCATTTGTTAACAAAAGTTAAAGTCTCAGCAGAGAAAGAGGGCAATTTCGAATGTCCACGTCTTACAACCAAAAATGAGCTAATTATGAAAAAGACAATGAAACTAGTATTAGGAATTGGATTGGCGATTATGGTATTGACAGGCTACGCGCAACAGCGACCGGAGCGCCCTTCACCAGATGAAATGCTGAAAAAAGTCACGAAGGAACTGAGTCTCAATGAGACGCAGGTATCGGAATGGGAGGCCATTCATGAAAAGTATGGTGAGCAAATGAAATCAGATCCGAGGTCTACGATGCCTAAAATGGAGGCGGAGATCAAAGAAATCCTGACTACAGAGCAATGGGAAAAATTTGAGCAAATGAAACCGAAAAGGAGACCTAGAAAAGGCAATTAGCGCTTGGTTTGTGGTAGTTAAAGAGGGAGCCTGGGCTCCCTTTTTTATTCCTTTCGGAGTTTGAACTTATTCATGGAAGCCTTTAAGTTTTTCCCCATGCTGTTCAAGTTGCCGGAACTTTCACTAAAATTTTTCATTCCTGAAGATAGTTCAGAAGCCGAACTCGCCACTTCTTCCGTGGTCGTCGCTGCTTGCTCCGAAATTTGTACGACGGATTCCATGGAATTAAATACCTCAGTAATCCGTTCATTTTGGGAGCTGGACACCACTAGTACACTTTTGGAGACGTCAAGTGTATTCTTGGTCCCCTTAGAAATGATGTTGAACATTTCATGCGTCTCCCTCGTGGAAGCCACACCCTTTGCCACAAACTCCTTCATCTCTGATATCATCTTCGCAGAACTCTGGGTGTCCACCATTACATCCTTAATGATTTTTTCAATTTCACTTGCGGATCTTCTTGAGTCTTCAGCCAACTTTTTGATTTCGTCCGCAACGACTGCAAATCCTCGCCCATTTTCACCGGCTTGTGCGGCCTCGATAGCCGCGTTTAGTGCCAAGAGGTTGGTTTGAGATGCAATCTCCGTAATCACGCTCAGGATCTTTTGAATCTCTTTAGATCTGTCGGAGAGCACTTTGATGGACTCATCTGTCTTATTGGAGTATTCATTTACAAGCTCAATATTGTTAACCACTTCTTCAACCGTCTTCTTACCTTTTTCACTGATTTCATATCCTTCGATTGCTGCTCCATTGATCATCTCCGCGTCCTCTTGCATCTTTTTGGCGCTAGCTAAGACTTCTTCGATGGTGCGCGAAGTTTGCTCAATTTCTCGAAGCTGATCGTGTGCGCCAGAACTCATGGTGGCGATTGCACTTGCAATCTCATTGGTACTGATGTCCATTTCATTGCTTGATGTCAGCATGTTCGTGGTGGCCTGGTCAATCTGACTAACCCCTTCGTCGACCTGAATCAGCAAGGTGCGAAGACTACCCAGGGCACCATTCATGTTGTCAAAAAGTTCCTGAATTTCGCCTTTCGAATCCGTGTCGATTTGATCTGTTAGGATACCATTGGACATGTGTTCAGCAACTTCATTGATGATCGTTACGGGTTTAGATACCAGATTTAGGAGTTCATTGATGGAGATGGAAAGGTCTTTCCAAACACCAAACTTGTCATCCGTACCCATCCTTGCATCCAACTTTCCGTCCCTGCCTGCACTTTTTACGACCGATTGTGTTTCGCTGATGATGTTGTCAACAATGTTGTTAAAGTCCTGGCTTAAGGAAGTCAAGGCTTCGCTTACGGATTGGTCTTCCTGCTCAGCTTTTTGACTAGTGATTTTGGAAGCCACTTCTTTCACATTCAAAGCCATGTTTTGCATCTCACTAAGCTGCGCCTCCAATTTATTTGCACTCTTATACTGCTTGATACTTTCCACACGGAGCTTAAAGGAGACCGATCCCGCGGTGACCACCCCTAGAACAGCGAGCCCCATGTGGTAAAAGAACGTCATGTCGGTCAGCACGCTCATGTTTATGAAGTAGCTCAAGTATTCTTCTTGGCCTTGGTTAACCAGAATGTATATGCCAACATGATGTACAACGATGATGCCCGCGAATGGGATGAATACTTTCCAGTCTTGGTAGATGATCAAAAACATGGGCATGATAAAGAACCAGAAGTGCATCTCGTACAGACCCTGAAGTTGGGCCAGGTATTGTACCATGTAGAAGGCCATCACAGTGGCTGCAACCAGCCTGGAAATGAGCTGGGCCGGATAGAATCTTACAGCGATAAAGAAAATAGCCGCAAGGATGGTCCCCATTCCTAAGCCTAGTGTCCATGTATCATAGTGCAATGAAATGAGTATTCCAAAAATCCAGAGTCCTACAATCATGGCACTAACTATCTTATCCGTCTTAGCGTGTTCCAGATAGGTACTTTCGTCAATCGTCTTCGTATTCATGAGATTCAGTATTTAGCTACTTCGCAGCCCAAGAAGCTTAGTTGATAGGCTGGGAATAGTGGTGGTTGTTGTTTCCTTTCGACTAAAAATTTAAGTGCTACTGCCGGAGAAGACCAAATGATATCACCGGCCCCGCAAAGTCCGTTTTTGTTATTATAATTTCCCCCGAAGAAGAGCTGGTTTTCGCGCGTAGCAATCAAAGCATAGGGCTGTGATTTTACGTGTAGCATTTGGCTAAGCTCTCCCTTCTTGTCATCAATCATGTTCACCTTATTTGGTATGTTGTACTTTGATCGAATGGTGTTGGCGTTGGCCGAACTATTGTTAACTATGTAGAAATCCACTTTGTCTTCGTATGCTTCGATGATGCGTTCGAGGTGCTGGATATTGACCCTTGAGTTCTTGCAACTCTCAGCGAAGAAATGGAGGTAGGCGGGACGATCCCCTGAGAGAAACTCCAAATCAAGCTTAGCGTTAATTGCTAGTTTGCTATGATCTCCAGAGGGCAAATAGTACTTGAATTCCTGATTCCACAGGATAACAATCACCAAGACAAACCCTGAAATGATCATTAACGGGGGTATGAAGTAGCTGGTTTTCATTGATGGCGAATGACGAAAGTAGCCATTTCATCAAAAAAAAATGAATAATATGGCATGTATCTGAATAGACACTCAATTTTCCATCCGCTCTCGTTTTAATATTCTGAAAATCTCGCTATTTAACGAATATTCTTCTATGGTACTACCTCGCCTACTTGGACGATGGCAATGGCATCGATTTCAATGAGGTAGTCGCTGGCAAACAAAGCTGTAACTCCAACAAGTGTGCTTGCGGGCATATTTTCATCGCCCATCACCTCTTTCCTGGTGTTTCTGAAGGCCTCTAAATCTGCAGGTTGGTAGTCTACAATGTAGTGATTCATCTTCACGATGTCATCAAATGTGGCCCCGTTCTCCTTCAGAATCCGTTCAATATTCTTCAATGCACCTTTCATCTGCGTTGCCAAGTCGTCGCCCGAGCCTACCTGCCCGGAAATATGAATGGTTTTGAGGCCATTGTACTCTGTGACGACTGCTTGTGAAAACCCACTCGCCTGCCCAGCAAAGGATTTTTTCAAGGTTGCATTG
Source organism: uncultured Roseivirgaceae bacterium (assembly GCA_964593185.1). Classification (GTDB taxonomy): domain Bacteria; phylum Bacteroidota; class Bacteroidia; order Cytophagales; family Cyclobacteriaceae; genus Ekhidna. Next base: position 25,733 of record CAZQJU010000036.1, on the reverse strand, counting down.
TTGTTTGAGCCGCAGGCAGACAGCAAGCAGCTCAACGCTAGAAAAGAAACTGCTCTCATGGCTTATTCATTTAGTATCACAGCGGGTAAATCAAGCTCCTTGTACAAGTCATTAAAAGCCTTGAGTTCAACATCGATCAGCTGGGCTTTTTCCGATGCAAAGGACTCCCATTGTGTCTTTAAATCGGCATACCGATCTTTAGCTCCTTCAGTAACTCTAGGATCTGCCACGTCAATGAAAGATTTTAAGCTCATCAGCTGTGTATTGAGTTGGTTCTGAAAGTTGATCACGTCTTGGAAGGTTTCCTGCTTCGGTTGAATCAGGTTGTTTTCCCATGTTTCGATCTTTTTCACCAAGGCTTTTGCAGTATCCAAAAGTGTATTTGCCTCCTCATTACCTTTCAATCGCTTTTGATAGTCTGCCAATTGACTCTTGGCTCCTCGCATCTGGTTGACGCTTTCGTGCATTTCCTTCACCATCGTTTCTAAGGACTTCATCATCTCCTGTTGTTCTTTCCAGATTCCTGCAGAATACGTTTGGCCGGGCACTTCCAGCACCTTTACCTCCTTCGAAAGGGTATCCTGAGCGGTCATGAGCCGGATTTGATAGTTCCCTGGGCCGACAGTAGAGCCTGAATAGTCACCAAATGCGAATACACCACTCACAGCAGGTAGTGTGTGTCGGGCAAAATCCCAGGTGAACCTATTTATGCCTTTTCTTGCGGGAAGAACTTTTGGTGCCGAAGGTCCGCCTTGAAAGGATTTGAAGCTTTCGTCTTTTTGGTTTGAGAACGTACGGATTACCTCTTCACCTTCCAAAATTTCGATCGTAAGATCCACACTATCTGGCAACGACTCTGGCAAGTAGTAATCGAACGTGACACCAGATTCAGGATTCTTACCTGCTTCGAGCGGTGCACTTCCCCCAAGAATCCGGTAATGATTTTCTTTGGTAAAAAGCTCCACGTTTTTGCTTTCAGTGGCTCCGATTCCTTGGATGGCACTTAAATCGTCCAGTATCCAGAATGACCTACCGGCAGTTGCGGCTACCAAATCGTTTTGACGGATCGTAAGATCATTGATCGGGACGATGGGTAAATTGAGTTGCATTTTTTTCCATGTAACTCCATCATTTGCAGAAACATACAAGCCCGTTTCGGTGCCTGCATAAAGTAGCCCCTTGACTTTTGGGTCCTCTCTGATGACACGTGGGAAACCATTGGGATCATCAAATCCATTGGTGATTTTTGTCCAGGTGGTACCATAGTCGTTGCTTTTGAAAGCCAGCGGCGTCAAGTCATTGAACTTGTACCGCATGACCGTGATATAGACCGTGGCTGCATCGTGTGGAGAAACCTCAATCGAGTTGATGATGCCCTCCTGAAGACCTTTAGGGGTGACATTAGACCAACTCTGACCCTCATTTCGAGTGACGTGCACAAGTCCATCATCTGTTCCAACCCACAGCACGTCTTTCTCATGCTGAGATGCAGCAAAAGACATGATGGTATTGTAGTTTTCTCCCCCCGCGGCCTCGTTGGTATAGGGTCTTCCACCCGGACCCTGCTTTGTAGAATCATTTCGTGTGAGATCGGGGGAAATGGTATCCCAGGTGATGCCACCGTCTGTGGTTTTGAAAACCACATTACCCGTGTGGTAAATGATGTTCGGATCGTGCGGCGATGCCACAATAGGGGCATTCCAGTTGAAACGGTACTTGAAATCCTTTGGGATCCCACTTAGGCGTTGCTCCGGGTATTGCATGATGGGTTTCTCCTCATTCGTCGACTTTACCCACCGCTCAATGATACCCTGGTAGCATCCTCCATAAACCACTTCTGGATTCTTGGGATCAAAGGCAAGGTAGGCACTTTCACAGCCGGCAACAGAATACCAGTCTTTCCAACCGATACCCCAACCATTGGTACGGCTAGGAATGGCAATGGCAGAGTTGTCTTGTTGACCTCCATATACATTGTAGGGCACCAAGTCATCAGTGATGACACGATAAAACTGGGCGGTGGCTTGGTTCTGTTGTGTAGACCAGCTTTTACCTCCATTGTACGACACATTTGCACCCCCATCGTTTGAGTTGACCATGTACTGATTATTGGTTGGGTTGATCCATAAATGATGGTTGTCACCGTGCGGTACAGCGATGTTGGAAAAGGATTTACCTCCGTCAATCGATTTCATGACTGGCGCATTGAGCACATACACGATATTTTCATTGACCGGATCTGCGAAGACCTCCATGTAATACCAAGACCTGGTGATCAGCACTCGCTGGCTATTCACTTGGGTCCATTTTTTTCCGGCATCGTCCGAACGATAAAGCCCTGATTTTTTTCCCTCCGCCTCAATGATGGCGAAAACCCGGTTTGAATTTGCCCTTGAGACAGAAATGCCGGACTTTCCAAATTCTTCCGGTAACCCTGCTTTCATTGGCTCCCATGTTTCTCCCATATCTGTGGATTTATAGAGTCCTGAATTTGGGCCTCCGGATCGCACAGTCCAAGGGTAGCGTTGATGATCCCAAAGCGCGGCGTATAATATCCTTGGATTGTTCATGTCCATGGAGAGCGAAGAAGCTCCCGCGTTGGCTGCTTTGTACAATACTTTGTTCCAGGTAGTACCCCCGTCGGTTGATTTGTATACTCCCCGCTCTTGTGAAGGACCGTAAAGCGCCCCCTGTACGGCGACAAAAACGATATCAGGATTGCTGGGGTGAATGATCACATCTGAAATGTGCATGGATTTAGCTAATCCGATGTGTTGCCACGTTTTTCCAGCATCTGTACTCTTGTACATTCCGTCACCACTCGAGGTCATGACACCTCGCACAGCATGCTCACCCATCCCAACGTAAATCACGTTTGGATCCGACTCAGCTACTGCTATTGCGCCAACGGTACCGGTTTTTAGCTGGCCGTCGGAAATATTTTTCCAGCTTAGGCCGCCGTCATTGGTTTTCCAAATGCCGCCTCCGGTCGTTCCCATGTAGTAGGTCATGGGATCGTTGATCACACCGCATGAGGTAACGCTGCGGCCACCTCTGGTGGGTCCAATGTTTCTCCATTTTAGCCCTTGATAAATGCTATCAAGCGGTGTGGTTTTGACAGGTTGCTTTTTCTTTTGTCCCGCTGCAAAAAAGAACGAGGATAATAATAGGGTTAGGATTAGTGTCTTCTTCATAACCGATGAAGTTACGAAGAGAATCTAAATTATTACTCTTCCTTTAGCGCATTTGATGGATTTGCTGTTGCTGCGTAGTACGATTTAACAGAAACGACCATCCACGTCATCGCAAGCACGAGTAAAATGGGGAATACAAGTAGGTACCATGACAATTGAATGCGGTAACTGTATTCCAAAAGCCATTCTCTAAGCCAGTAAAAGGAAATTCCAATTCCAACGATTCCACCAATCGTCACCAGTTTGGTAAAATCCCGAATCAACATGCGTAAGAGTGACGGCGTAGTTGCTCCAAGCACCTTTCTGATCGCAATCTCCTTAATCCGCTTTTGCAAAACGAATGTGGTTAAGGCAAAGAGTCCCATGAACGCAATGACGATTGCTAAGGATGCGAAAGTGGTGAAAACATTACCAAACTTACGCTCCGATTCATAATGCCTTTGAAAAGAATCATCCATGAAGAATGCGTCCAGTGGATAGCTTCGTGCATATTCGTTCCAGACCATCTCAACTTGTTCCAAGGTATTCACTAGGTCATTTGTAGACACTTTTACCAGAACGTACACCTGATGATGAATGCCAATCTCACTACTTGCAATACCCCCGTACCGAAAGATGATGGGTGCTATTTCATGTTTAAGGGAGGTGTAGTTAAAGTCTTTCATGACGCCCACAACTTTGAAATCCAAGGCATCCATTCGCGTAAGTTCCTTTCCAATCGGATCTTCCCAGCCCATCTCTTTTACAAATGCTTCATTGATCACCACGTAGTTGGTGTCGTTTGGATGATTTTGCATAAAGAACCGTCCCTTCACAAGCTCTATGTCCAAGACATCAAGTATCTCGGAGGAGGTAAAAGCATTGTATGGCGAGATGCTCTTGCGTTCTTCATTGGGCACGATGTATCCCCAATCGCCGTATCCATGAAACGGAATGTTGCTGGCTTTGCCAACTTTATCAATACCCGGCAACTTTTCCAGTTCGTTCTTGAATACATCGTATTTATCCTCCAGGACTCTTCCTCCACTGATGATCAATGTTTGGTCGATATTGAGTCCAAGTTCTTGGGATTGCATGAATTTTAATTGCCGAAATACGACCACGGTTGCTGCAATCAAGCATACAGAAACAGCAAATTGGAAGGTTAACAACACGCTTCTTAGCCCTGTTTTACCTCCTTGCTGTTTTTGGTTTCGTAGCGCTTTCAAGGGGGAGAATCCTGACATCACGTAGGCGGGATACAATCCTGCGAGAAAGCCTGATGCGATCAATAGAATGGTTACGTACAACAGGTTGAGAGGTGCGAAAAGGTCTCCAACCTCAAAGACCCTGCCTGTAAGTTCATTGAAGTAAGGTATTGCGCTGATGGCAAGGAGTAGGGCGATCACCACAGCGATCAACGTGATTACGATAGACTCCACGATAAACTGTGTGATGATGTTGTTTCGGTACGAGCCCAGGGCCTTTCGAATTCCGACTTCCTTCGACCGAATGGCCGATCGCGCGGTGGTCATGTTGATGTAGTTGACGCACGCAAGAATTAAGATAAAAATGGCGATCACAGAAAAAATCACAATGTTCTTTTCATCTCCACCATTGCCCTTAGATAGGTACGGTTTCGTAAGGTGTATGTCTTTTACCGGGAACAGGGTGAAGCCAAAATGACGGTCTGGAAACTGCGCAATTAATTCCTCAAAGGAATCGTGGCCACTCCATTCCAAAGCCTCTGGCCCCACGTACTTTTGATAGAAGTCCATGAGTTTATCTTCGATCACAATTGGATCTGCTCCGGGAACTGTCTTCGCATACGTATTGACGCTATTTCCCGTCCAGTTGCGGTGCCCTACTTCAGTACTTGAAATGATGTATTGGTACGGCAGGTGCGTATTCTTGGGTGGGTCACTCACAATTCCAGTGACTTTGTGATTCTCTTCATCGATGGTGATGGTTTTGCCAATGGGGGATTCATCCGGAAAGCACTTTTTGGCAACAGAGGCTGTTAGTACCACGGTGTTGGGTTCCGAAAGCGCCCTCTCATCGCCTTGAATCCACGTGGTTTGAAAGACATGAAAGAACTGTGGATCAGCCCAGATCGCTCCGTCCTGTACAAAGCTCCGCTCTTCAATTTCGAAAAGGGTTTCCCAAATGCCATTGATACGAGTGGCTGTTGCTATTTCACTTACGTCCGCTATTAGTGTTTCTGCTAAAAGTGGTGGTGTCCAACCTCCGGTTCGACCGTTCAAGATACGGTACATATTGTCCGATTCAGGGAAGAAGTCGTCGTAGCTCCGTTCATGATTTACGTAAATCGTAATAAGCAAGCACGAAGCAAGGCCGATTGCTAAGCCTATGATGTTAATGGATGAATAGGTTTTTTGTCTAATGAGTGTGCGAAACGCAACTTTCAGGTAGTTTTTGACCATGGCTAAAGTGGTTAATTGTTCGAAATCATCTAATCCTTTTAAGTATCTAAGTCGAAAAAAACGAAGCGTATTCCAGGCAAATCTGAATCGTGAAGGATTGCGGTGAAACAGTTCCAATAGATCGCCTTCAATTTGCTCAAAGTAGTGATCCTTGATAAAAATCCGAATGAGGCGCAAGGCCCAACGAGGTGGATTTTTTTGCTTCATCCAAGTAATGCTTTAGGAATTTGGTCGTACAGAACATTGCGCGTGGTGTGCACATAGCTCAATGCGCGAGAACCTTCTGCAGTGATCCTAAAAAGTCGCTTTCTACGGCCTCCTCGTTCGGCACTGGCACCCCCCATAAACGACCTCACAAAGCCTTTCTTTTCCAATCGATCTAGTACCGTATGAACTGCGCTGATATTCACTTTGCGACCGATCTGTTCAAGGATTTCGTCCATGACCTTAACCCCATAAGCTTCTTCGTTGAGAATGGCCACGATCATGAGTACCAATTCTTCAAGTTCACCTAGTTGATATGATTCGTTTTTCACGGTTTACGTATTTATTACATTCATAAATGTAAATCAAATATCTGTTAGGATAGACACCTTGAAATGGAAAAGGTTGCATATTTATTTCATAAATGTGGATGAAATAGTAATTGTCCTGTATTTAGCTAATTAGGTGCCAAAATGGACATTTACCGTACTTGGTCTCAATAACCACTTAGAGGCAATAAAGCTACGTTAAGCTCATTGCTTTCTGGTAGCTGTTTCGAAGATTTTGCCATTTTCATAGATCTTGAGCGTAGAGACAAGGGTACCTTCCTTAAGAAACTCGTACACCACATTTTCATAGTTGAGATAAAAGGTATTCTCCGTTTCTGGAAACAGCTTCTTTGTCCAGCCAGGCTCACCATTCGCGATGTCGGTAACGCGTAAGAACTTGCCTTCCACTTTAATATTCACAACCCGGTCAGGAAGAAGGTAGTCGCCTGCATACTGATTCAATATCTCCCGCGGCAACTCAATTTCTGCCAAAGGTTGGTGATCGTAACTAATGATGCGGGTGAGTTTCCATTGGTCTTCAATTTTTTTCCACAGCGCAGTCATTTTTCCTGACCCAATCAATTTTTCGGTTCCATCGCTGATTTGTAAATAGAAGAGATGGTCGCAAAATTCCAAGGCACCGTAGTTGTCCATTGGATACACTTCAAGCGTATTTTTAATCAACTGTCTCCGAAGAGGTTGACGACTTCGCTGCTCTTTGCCGCAGAAAATGGCCATGTCCGCCATTTCATCATCTTTGGAGGCGGTGTAGCCAGCTTTATCGTGATAGAATTCAAAGTCCTCAGACAAGAAAGAGCGGTATGCCTCTAAGTCACAATCTCGTTGCGCAACTGAGATCAGCAAGCTATCCACTTTGAAAATGGCTTCATAGAGTTCACCGGATTGCTGTGCATAGGAGAGGTGTATCGAACCAATTAAAATCAGGCCCGATAGACCAAGTAGACAGTTAAATTTCATAAGCACTAAGTTATCAGTTCAATGGTCAAGCGACAATGTTGAACATGCTTGATCCTTGTGTTCGCACCCCATCTTTGCTCTAGATTTTATAACTTCCTTCTGAAATCTTAGTCTCATGCATAAAGTTCGTTGGATTACACTGTTTGCAGCTATTACTTGCTGCACTTCGCCAAAAGAGGCCTCCACGGAGGCAGTTTCAAACTTAGGTGACATTGACCATTCCTTTTCCATTGCTGATGCGGCCAGACCCTTTTTTGATGAAGGGCTATTGCTACTGCATAGTTTTGAATACGAGGATGCCAGAGAGGCATTTCGTTTAGCACAAGCCCAGGATTCTACGGAAATCATGATTTATTGGGGGCTGGCAATGACCCACTACAAGGCGTTGTGGGGCCTTCAAGACCTGGAAGCAGGGCGGGCAATAATTACGGAGTGGGAAGATATGCACCAGGAAGAAACGATGCAATCCGAGTTGGAAGCTGAATTCTGGAAAGGTGTAAAGTTGTTGTATGGCGACGGGGAATTAAGAGAACGAAACGATGCCTACGTGGCTCATATGGCGACACTCTACGAAGAGAATCCACAGAATTTAGAAGTGGCAGCTTTTTACGCTTTGGGTCTTATGTGGTCAGATTATTCCGACAGGGACGCCCTGAAAAAGTCAGCTGAAGTGGCTGCAGGGGTAATAAAGGAGAATCCGAATCATCCCGGAGCACTTCACTACATGATTCACGCAAATGATGATCCGGAATATGCGGAGTACGCGATTAATGCAGCAGACGCCTATGCGGGTGTTGCCCCCGATGCTGCCCATGCATTGCATATGCCGTCTCATATTTATGTGGCACTTGGCATGTGGAATGAAGTGGTAAGCTCAAACACTGCTTCGTATGGGGCCAGTATCCGCCGAGTAGAACGAAAGGGGCTACATGGAAAAGACCGTGGCTACCACTCCATGGCGTGGCTTCATTATGGCTTGTTGCAGCAAGGGAGATATGATGAAGCTGCTGAGCTTTTGCGGGAAAAGGTCTCCTACTTTGAGGCAGGTGAGGGCTCAGATGGATACATGATCAACATGCAAAATCAGCAGCGGATTGAGTCTGGGAAGTGGCCCACAGATATTTCAGTTCAACATGTAGACGATTCCAAGTTAGGTCTCGAGCGGAAATCGCAGTTGCACTTCTTTAGAGGTTTGCTCGCTTTTGATCAGAACAACATTGAGGCAATCCAAGCAGAGATTGATACACTTGGTAATCAGATAGCGTCAGCTAAATTGTTGATTGGGGACGAAGGCTTTGCGCTGTGCAGTGCCGGACCTACACGTTACGCACCCACGCAAAATGGAATTGATAAAGCCAATATCATCCTGAATCAGATGAAGATACTGATTGCACAACTAAAGGGAGACGAGACGGAAATGGATAGCTTATTCAAAGAAACAACGCAGATGGAGCAAGATGCCGGGTATGATCCTGGGCCTCCCTTTATTGCTTATCCTTCTTTTGAGCACTACGGAGATTGGCTACTAACGAAAGGGCGGTACGAAGAGGCGTTGATTCAGTTTGATCGTTCATTGGAAAATAGAGTGAACCGCTCAAACGCCTTGAGAGGGAAATTGCAAGCCTTGAAGGCTTTAGGAAGAGATGAAGAAGCCAATGCGGTCCAAAATATTCTGGATCAATTTGTGACATCAAGTACCTAGGTTCTCACTTTTTGGATTTGGTTACAAATGAAATTGAATTCAAAGCAGATCAATCCATGGTTATGTGGTCCAGACGGTCAAAATCAAAATGATGAACCGATAGATGAGATTTGCCAGAAGTGCTCCTAGTAAGACCCCGAATCCTGCCGGAATGGACCAGTACCATTTAATTTTCAAAAAGTTTTTGGTCCCAAGCAATGCGTAAAGGAAGGGTACGATCAGGACAAAGAAGTTGAATGAGATGGTGGAGAGGGTGGTACTTTGTTCAGCTACGTAATCGATGAGCTTTCCGGCCCAGTCTAGCATGATCCAACTGATCATGAAGAGCGAAAAAAAGTGGAAGGAGAAAATGAGGCTGTCAAAGTAGAAACGACGTTGCTTGAAAGCCATTAGGTAGACAAAAATGGCGATCATCGGAACGTTTATGATCATAACAGACTTGGAGATGTTGTCACTGGCGTTCTGATATGTTACGCTATATTCTTGCCAGCTAAGTGCTTCATTTTGCATCTTCTGTTCTACCCACCCTTGCATCCATTTACTGTAGGGCTGAGAGTACAGCTGATCTTCAAGCGGCAGGGAATAATCCGATAGCGGGCTTACCAAAAAGTACACCAAGTTGATGAACAAGAAGAGGGTGACAGGAGAGATAAACTTCCTGCGTTTTCCTTCCAGGAACTCGACAGTCATGCGACTGGGAAACCGGATGAGGTACCAAACGCTCAGCAGAAAGCGGTTGTCTAGAAAGAACACGTTGGTTAAGAAATCACCGAAAAGCCTGCTCAGTGATCTATCAGTATTGTCGCGCACCCGCTGGCCGCAGTTGTAGCAATATGCTCCTTTTACTGCTGCGCCGCAATTCAGGCACTCGGTCGGCAATTCATGACGCTTTTCCATTCTGTCGACTAAAGTAATGAAAAGACAAACTTGACGTCTTGGTTGTTTGTTTGCCTACGGGTACTTGAAGCTACTGTCGGTATCGGTAGTGTCCTATGATACGGTAGTCGAAGAGCATATCTTCGATCACCTGGCCTGCTCCGATGTTGTGTACTACTTTCAATGTTTTACCATCATTAGACGGTTCATTGGTTACGATTCCAATGTGTGTCGTGGCTCCGCCTAGATTCCAACAGACAATGTCTCCAGGTAGATAGTCTTCTGGCTCGGAAGAAATTGGCAGCATCTTCCCATGACGTTCGAAGTACTTCATCAGATTGGGGACTCTACGATGATCAATATTTTTGTCAGTTGTGGTCAATCCCCAATGATTGGGGTAGTGTCCGAAGTTTGCGCTCATGTCTTCATGAACCTCCTTTTGAAGATCAATGCCGAATTTCCGATAGGCCCGAATCACGACGTCTGTGCAGACGCCCTTTCCCTCGGGAACATCTCCATTTGGGTACTCAATACTATAGTAACCTGGATCGTAGCTGACTTCGTCAAAAGCTAAGGTTTCGGCTGAGTCAGCTAATTGATCATAGAAATCTACTTGCCCCAGCAGGAAAGTCGGTATGAGACTTAATAGAGGAACTAACGTTTTCATCTGAATGAGCTAACGTATCCAAGTCGATTGTCGTATACTTTTGATTTTTTGTGCAGGAGCAAATAGGTGTTCTTCGAGACGTTCGGAGCAAAAAGTAGTAACCATACTTCCAAAGCCAATCATGTTTTGAGTATCTCGGTTACAATGGCCTCTACATGAATCTGGGTGGTATCAAAAACCGTAAGGTTTTCAAAGTCCGATTGTTCCAGGATCAATGAGAGTTCTGTTCCTCCCAGTATGAGGCCTTCGATCTCATCTTTGCTGCTCATGTCATGACAAATCTGAATCAGCTTGGCTTTGGTGTTGGGGTCTATCTTTTTGAATACCAATTCCTCGAAGTACACTTTGTGAATAAAATCCATTTGCTCCTCATCTGGTAGTATGATGTTTAACGAATGTTTTTCGGCTTCTTTTTGATAGAATCCAGCCGTCATGGTGGATTTAGTACCCAACAACGCAACAGTCTTAGCACCGGTTGAATGAATCGATTTGCACGTCTCTTCCACGATACTAATCAATTGAAGTCCGGACAAGCCCCGCAATCTGTCAAATACGATGTGCGGTGTATTGGAGGCTAATGCAGAAACTTCAACACCGGATTTTTCTAGCTCTGTTAGGTGGCCACCTAAGAACTCAGTTAGTCCATCAAGCTCATTTTGAAATACGTAACGCAACATCTCCGTCATATCGATGCTTCGGATCAAAAAATCGGGGTATGCCTCCGTGCTAAGTCGTGTCCGATACGACTTGATGATTTGTTGATAGTATTTGACCGTTGATTCAGGTCCAATACCCCCAATGAGGCCAAGCTTTTTCATGTTCTGTGATGAATTTTTCTGTGGATACGTCAAGTTAATATGCTCACAGTTTTCTCACAAAACTTCAAGCTTTTGCAGTATACATGTTAAACGTTAGCCCCGCTTTGCATCAACGGATCTTACTTCATATCTAAGGATCCTTAATAATACCTTCCAACTACACTTCCCGCACTTCGAGTAGAAAATCCCAATTTGCAGTCCTGCAATTTTGTGCGCTTTCTTCCTTACCGATCTTCAGGCAAAAGATTGATCTCCAGCGCATCTTCGCCCACCTCTATTACCGAGGATCCGAACACCTGGATGGTTGCTTTCTGAAAATCTGATTCGTCTGCTTTATAGATATTTTCGACATACTTCTGCGGATTGCGATCAATGTACGGGAACCATGTGCTGTGAATTTGAATCATTACTTTGTGACCTTTCTTGAACGTATGCAGCACATCCTGCAGTCTAAAGTTCACGTCAGTTGGCGTACCCGGTTCAAATGGCTTGGGCTCCGCAAAATTGTCTCTAAATCTTCCACGCATCACTTCGCTTCGTACTAACATCTGATAACCTCCCATCTTAATGTTTTTTGGGTTGTGTTCGTAATCCGGATGATCTTGGGGGTGGACATCTATGAGCTTCACAATAAAATCGGCATCGGTACTGCTTAGGATGACTTTGAGTTTTGCATTAATCTCACCAGCGAGTGTCACGGGATTTTCAATAATATCGGAAGTGAAGGTCAGCACATCCGGTCGCATGGAAGCATTTCGTTGGTCGTCCGTCATGAAGGCACGGGGAGTAAACGTCAATCCCTCTGTCACTGAACGATATGCTACCGGTTTCATGGGATCGCTGATATAGTCGAAGACTAGGTCTTCATCGGCATCCCCGTCAAGCTGTAATTTGCCATTTTCATGGAAGGTGAGCGTTACCGGAGGAATGTTTTTGGGAGGCCACTCATCGAATGACTGCCATTTCTTACTACCCGTATCGAAAACAAAGGCCTCCGGAAGATTTGGTTTTCGATCTTCCTTCAAAATGGCGTGAAAGAACTCGCGCTCGATTTCCCTTTGGTAGAAAGTTGAAATGCTGTCGCCAAAATAGATATGGTTCACTGCCTGAAAACCACGCTCCCGAGCCCAGTCTCCATGACTCCATGGACCCATAATCAGGATATTGAAGGCATTGGGACTGGTCTTTTCAATGTTCTTATAGATATTGAGGGGACCGTAAAGATCCTCCGCATCAAAAAGTCCTCCTACGGTCATTACAGCGTGATCTACGTTTTTCATGTGCTGGATGAGTCCACGTTCTTGCCAAAATGCATCGTAATTTGGGTGCTCTACCATCTGGTTCCAAAAGAAATTGTCTTCGTAGTACTTTTCCGTAACGTTCTTTAGTGGCCCAAGCTCAAGACCAAAGGCATACCCGTCCGCTGGCTTGTCTTGGATCATTTGATCTTGGTACCAGGCTTCAGTCGTCTTTTCGGTTTTTTGTTTCCCAAAGACAGGATATGCTCTCAAATAACTCTGCAGCATTGCGCCATTGTGGTGAAAATCATCAAAGAAGAAATCTCCAATAGGTGCCTGTGGACTGGAAGCTTTTAATGCGGGGTGAGCATCCGGTATCGCGGCGGCTGTATAAAATCCGGGATAGGAAATACCCCACTGACCTACTTTTCCATTGTGGTTTTTGACGTTTTTTAAAAGCCATTCGATGGTGTCAAAGGTGTCCGAACTCTCATCGATGTCTTTCTTTTTATTGCCCGGAAGATTCGGTCGCATGTTGTCAAATGTACCTTCGGACATGTACCGACCTCTTACATCCTGATACACGAAAATGTAACCTTCTTTCATCAAGGTAGGTGATGGACCTAACTGCTTGGGAAACTTGTCTTCTCCATAAGGACGTACACTGTAACAGGTCCTTTTCATCAGCATGGGATACTTCTTGGACTGATCGATTGGGCTGTAAACTTGGGTAAAGAGTGTGGTCCCGTCTCGCATTGGAATTTCGAACTCCTGCTTTGTGTAGTTTTCCTCAGCGAAAGTTGGTTGGGAAAATGCGACAGGGGAAATGACGAAGAACAAAAGGATGGATGAGTAAATGCGTTTCATGCGGAATGTATCTTGTTTGAGAACTAAAGATAAATGCAGTTGATATAAGCTCGATGAGGATCATCGGATAATTCAATCAAAGTGGTCTTTTTAGTATCTTGTTCACTCCTAACAACCTAACCGATCATGAAATTACTTTCCTCTATCTACTTAATGACTGTCATAGGAATCCTCACGTCATGCCAATCTGTTCAGGAGACCCGGGTAGGTGTACGTGACAAGGTTGAAATTCTTCGGGATCAATGGGGAATTAATCACATCTACGCTAAAAACCAGTACGATTTATTTTATGCCCAGGGCTATGCCGCAGCGATGGATCGACTCTTTCAATTTGAGGTCTGGAGACGACAGGCTACGGGAACAGTTGCGGAGATTCTGGGGGAGCGTGAGCTAAAACGTGACATTGGGACTCGATTGTTTAAGTTCCGCGGGGACATGACCGTGGAAATGAACCATTACCATGAGGACGGGCAAGAGATCATTACCGCTTATACCAATGGCGTAAATGCGTATATCGAAGAAATCAACGCCGATCCTGACCGCCTGCCCCTTGAGTTCAAGTTGTTAGGGATAAGGCCGCAAAAATGGACGCCGGAGGTGGTGATTTCGAGACACCAAGGATTGTTGGGAAACATTGGTAGTGAGCTGCAGGTGGGTAGAGCAGTAGCAAAACTAGGCGCAGAAAAAGTTCGTGACTTGTATTGGTTCCATCCCAAGGATCCGGACTTAACGCTGGATGAGTCCTTGACGTATGAATTGCTCTCCCAGGATATTTTGGGCCTATACAATGCCTATAGAAAGCCCGTGAAGTTTGTAAAACAGGACATCCTACCGGAGTACCAAGCCGACGCTTCCATGAACCTGCTGCTAAAGGCAATCCGGGAAGATTCACTATCAGAGGGGAGCAACAATTGGGTAGTGAGGGGCTCAAAGACCAAAGACGGCAATACATACATGGCCAACGACCCGCATCGGACCATTGCCATTCCTTCACTTCGATACATGGCCCATTTGGTGGCGCCGGGATGGAACGTAATCGGCGGAGGCGAACCCGAAATACCCGGCATTTCGATTGGACACAATGAAGTGGGTAGCTGGGGACTTACGGTATTTCGAACAGACGGCGAAGATCTGTACGTGTATGATTTAAACCCTGAGAATTCCAATCAATATCGATACCAAGAAGAGTGGGTAGATTTTAAGGTGATTAAAGACACCATTCCCGTAAAGGGCCAGGAAGACATGATTGTCGATCTTACCTATTCGCATCACGGGCCGGTGACCTTTGTAGATCGGGAACGAGGGAAGGCTTTTGCGGTACGATGCGCTTGGTTGGAGCCGGGAGGATCACCTTATCTTGCTTCGCTGCGCATGGATCAAGCTCAAACCTGGGAGGAATTCAGGGAAGCATGCAACTACTCACATATCCCGGGAGAGAACATGGTTTGGGCGGACAAGCAAGGTAATATCGGTTGGCAGTCGGTAGGAATCGCTCCGGTACGGCCCAATCACAGTGGAATGGTTCCGGTTCCGGGTGATGGACGATTTGAGTGGGATGGCTATTTGCCCATCATTGATAAACCTAATGTCTATAATCCTGAAGAGGGGTTTTGGGCGTCTGCAAACCAGAATGTGACACCAGATACCTATGATCGATGGGATGCCATCGGATTTTCCTGGTCGGATCCTTATCGGGGGGATCGGGTAAACGAGGTGTTGGCTGATTCAGATGCGCTGACCCTGGAAGACATGAAGGCACTGCAGCTGGATTACTATTCAAAACCGGCAGAAGCTTTGCTCCCGATTTTGTTGGAGCTGGAATTTGAAGGTGCCGAAGAGGAGGCTCAGCAACGTCTTGACAGTTGGAACTATGAATTGAATCCCGAATCCATCGCTGCTGGAATTTATGTGGCATGGGAAAATGAACTTCGAAAGCTCGCACTCGAAACTTTTGTGCCGGAAGAAGGCAAGGAATTGATTACGGGGATCCAAATGTATCGGGTGGAGCAGTGGTTGACACAGTGGGAGGGTTCCTTTAGCACGGAGGCCACTCGCAATGCTTTTATGCAACGGGCTTTTACTTCCGCTGTTAAGTGGCTTACTGCCACGCTTGGTGAGAATCAAGATCAGTGGCAATACGGTCAGAATAAGTACAAGCACACACAAATAGCACATGCCATGAGTACAGCGGTGAGTGATGAAATGAAGGACGTCATGGATGTAGGACCCCTGCCAAGGGGAGGTAATGCGTACACGCCCGGGTCCACGGGGAGTAACCTTCGGCAAAGCACAGGGGCCTCTTTTAGGGTTATTGTCAATACAGGAGATTGGGATGCAAGTGTAGGGACCAACAGTCCTGGTCAAAGTGGCGATCCCGCAAGTCCATTTTACAACAACCTATTTGAAAGTTGGGCAAAGGACGAGTACTTCCCATTATTCTTCAGCAGAGCGAAAATTGAGGAGGTAACCGTGAGTAAAATGCTGCTGGTGCCGGGCAAGTAGTGAAGACGTCATTCTACAAAAAAGATGCGGTGGAGATCCAGTTAATGCGCCATTGACCTGTTTTCTTATCTTCGATGGCGTAAAAAAGGAAATCGCCGCCTGGCGTCAGGTACGGGTTTCCTTGTCCATGACGATTAATCTCATCTGACAATTTCCTTGGGGTCGACCATTGGTCATTCTTGAGTTTGTCACAGATGTAAAGATCTAAATGTTCATTTACCGCTGCAAAGACCAGATGATTTCCATCAGCTGAAAGGTACGGGGTACAGTACCCGTAAGCGTTTAAATCAAAAGGTATTTTTTCTGCGTCCTGATACTTCCCGTTGCTTAATCTGGAGTAATAAATCGAGAGTTCTGAGTAATCGAGATTGCTGGCCTGAAAGTAGATTGTGCCATTCGGGCCTAGTGTAGGATGAGAAATGAGCTTCGAGCGTAAATTAGGTATCTCCACGTATACTGGCGTACTCCATCCTTCTTCATCTTGTTCAGACCTCCAGATGTGCCATGTTTGAGGTACTTTGTCCGATGGGGTGGGTCTTGTTGAGCTAAAAACCAGCGTATTTCCATCTGGAGAAAAACTCATTCCATGATCATCGTATTTACTGTTGAAAAAAGCTTCTTTTGGTTTGGACCATTTACCCTGGATTTTCGAAGTGACTTGCACAGTGAAGTTTGAAAAGGACGTATCCGAAATCGTGAAGTAAAATTCGCTTAGATCGTTTGAGAATATACCTCGGTGAATGATGTAGCCCGGTTGAATATCAGTAGGCGCATAGTGCATTGGAAGGCCTTCGGGTACCCTTTCAACGAGGAAAAGGGTTTCCATTTCGTTGGGTCGATTAGTGCAACCGAGCATGACACTTAGGACGCAGATAAGTAGTGGGTTTTTCAAGTATTCAGGCTTTTTGTTGATATGTTGGGTTAAACATAGTGCTATTTCGGATGTGATAAGCTCCTGCTAATAAATTCAGTCGATCAAAGAATCTCCTGTTGACCAAGAATTAGAATTAGCCGCACCCAACCGTGCACCTACGCCAAACCGGTCTTTGGTGGTACTTTGCCAACCTGCCCACGCGTACGGCAGGTCGCTTAGTACAAGTAGTGATTCAGGACCTATGACTCAACGGCTTTTTTTAAAAGTTCCAATCCCCGTTGATTCATTTTCTCCATATTCTTCTTAGCACCAAAGAGCCACATGAAAAATGCGTCAACGCCTCCAGAAGTCAAGTGAAAGTCCTGCGTGACCCTAACTTCTGAACCGATTTGTTCAAAACGATATTCAAAAGTCGGCTTAGCAGTAAAGGGTTTTTGAATTTCGCATCCCATTTTCACATATTCCAATGGTATGATCTCTTTGATTTCTTGAAAGCCAACATCCTTGCCCTTATTGCCAATCCAGTGATATTGCGCTCCCACAGTTCCATCGGTTCCTTTTACTTCGATTTCCTGCGAAGGATCCGCTTCTAAAAAAGGTGACCAACTTGGGAAGTTATTCAAAAGCACGACCTGATCAAAAACCTCTTCCATCGATCCCGCAATGAGGACGTTCTTTTGAATGTGTATTTCCTTTAGTTTTTGCGCAGAGGCGATACTGATCCCAACACCAGTCAGAACCACCAACAGTATCAGATAAATCATTTTTGTTTTCATTTTAGTTGTTGTTATAGTCTGATTTTCCCTAGGCTTCCATCGGTGCGATGGCGCGTACTTCCACAGTGCCGCCCATTCTTAAGACTGGGCAGTCCTTGGCTAATTCACAGGCTTCTTCCAGAGAATTGGCTTTCACTACCATATTACCACTGACAATTTTCTCGTCTGAGATCAACAGCCCATCTGTGACTGAAGCATCCGCTTGAATGGTTTTACCTTCAAAACCCAGTCGGTAGGTAGAAACAAGCTTTTCGGAGATCGCAATGTTGCCGATGAAGGCTCCCCATTGTTCTTTCATTTTGGCCAAGTCTTCTTCAGTTGGCTGACGTGTAAAATCTGGCTTAAACCTGAAGAGCATCATAAAAATCTGTTCCTTGTTCATTGTATTTTCGATTTAGTGTTAAACAATGAATCAAAAGTATTTGGGCCCAAAGACTAAAATCTTGGCATATGACAAGAAAGGATAGCTACGAGAATTTTTTCACAAAAAGCTTTCTGTAGATGCTTAAATGCAAGAAAATGATCGTGGCCGGAGCAAAGGCTGGGATGAAGCAAAACGGGAAGCTGGCAAGTACCTCGACACCTTGAACCCCCGTGTCTATGGTTAATTTGGTCAGTATGATCGCTGTGACGGATGTAAATAGGATGTCTACCAATCCAAACGTGTTCCATGCGATGGCAAACGTTCTGGCATACTTTCTAGTGTCTTCTAGGTTCTTCGCAATCCAGACACTGCTTAGGGCTGTGATAATGTCTCCAATGCCCGCAATCAAGGCGAAAAAAGGAGGGAGTTGCTGCAAAATAAGTAGCACAATGAAAAAGCTACCGATGAGTCTAAATCGGTGAAGTACAATCAACTGTTCTATTGGAACCACTTTCAAAATCCGCTTATAGAAGCGCAGGTTGTAAACGACACCCATGAGGAAGAGTGCCAATGGAAAGGTGGTCAATTGGACAATTTTTGGTGGTAGCGTGAGGTCATCGAAAACTCCGCGGAACGAAGCAATGGATACATACAGCAGGTAAAGTAGATAGAAGATGATGATGCCATAAAATATCTTTCTGGAGTGTGGAGTCGGTACATGTTTTTTAGCTAGGTTGGCGATCATATAAATCGGAAAGCAAAATGCAACCAGAAAGGCCAGAGAAATGGGGAGTGGAATTTGTGGATTCAAGGTGCTAGGCTTTGGCGAGTTCGTTTCGTATTCTGCTTAAGGAGGTATCGGTGATCCCCAAGTAGGTTGCAAGGTGCTTCAACGGTACATTGTTGGCAAGCTGGGGTTTATCCTTCAGTAGGTTTAGGTAACGGTCTTTTGCATGATCCGCGATCACGGAAATAGAGTGATTTTTCAGCTCGAAATAGTTCTGTACTAAACGGGTCCTACCCACTTCTCTGAAAGCTTCGATGTGAAAGAGTTTCATGAAATCTGAGAATCGAATTTTCCAACACCTACCGGAAGTTAGCGCTTGTACAGGCTCTCTCGATGGTTTCTTGAGAAAATAGGAGTGCCAGTCAATAACAATATCACCGGAGACAAAGAACTTAGAGGTGATGTCGTTTCCGTCAAGGTCGATGGTATAAGACCTCAAAAATCCTTCTTCCAAAAAGAAGTAGAAGGAAGATGATTTACCAATCTCGATCAGGTAGTCGTTCTTATTAAACGTCACTTCATTGAACTGCGCTAAAATCAGTTCCAGCTCTTCAAGATGAAAATTCTCGGGTTTGAAAATCGTGTATAAAAAGTGATCGTTCTTCATGACAGCAGCACTTTCCTAAAAGTATCGGTTTCTAAATCGCTGTGCAAATGATGGGAGTGGAGGGTTCTTTGTTTTTGGAATGCTAACGTAGCTGCTACCCAGGAGCATTGTCTAGTTTCAAGCCGTAGTAGGTTAACAGGTTGTTTTCTTTTTGCGACTCGCCTATGAAATGGAAATCAAGTTTTCCTAAAAGTGCAATGGACTGTTGGTTGTTCGGAAGTGTAATAGCGATGATCTGCTTGTATTTCTTTGTGCTGGTAAGGTGTTCCAAGTATGCTTTGGCAGCTTCCAATGCATACCCTTTCTTCTCGTGGGTTGGGAGTAGTGCAAATCCAAGGTCGGGAAACTTTTCATCTGCTCGTTTCATGAAGGAGATGATTCCAATTGCCTGTCGCGTCTCTTTTAGTTCAAAAACGCTGTAGTAGAAATCCTCGGTGTTGAGAATATGTCGAATATAATGTTTAGCCTCTTCTTTATTCGAAACGTTTCGGTCTCCGATGTACTTTAGCCAGGCTTTGGAGTTGAGTAATTGTACCATGAATGCCGCATCTTGCTGCGCAATCGGTCTGAGTTTGAGTCTTTCAGTCTCTATGGTTAGGTACATTTCTGGAAGGTAGTCAGTAGTAATCCACCATCACTTCTTTAGTTCCATGTGAAGAAGGGGATAAGGTTTGCCGGTGCCATCCAGCTCAGATCTCGCTTTTACCTCAAAACCACAGTGCTCGTAGAATCCTACTGCTTGTTCATTTTGCTCATTGACATCTACTTTGGAAACAGATAGATGAAGCATGGAATAATCAAGTAATGTTCTTCCGATGTTTTGGCCTCGATAAGCTGGGTCAACAAAGAGCATTTCCAGATTTCCATCTGCAACACCAAGAAAGGCTACGATTGCTTGGTCTTCGTTCCGCATGCATCTTAACTCGACGGCGTCAAAATACGTACTTAGGATCAATGGCTTGAAGTACTCAATGTCTTTTTCCTTGAGAAAGTGATGTGTTGCCCTTACGGATGCTTCCCAAACATTGAGGAGCTCCGGGTATTCGGATTTGGTAACAGTATCAATTTTTAGCGCCTTCATATTTTTGGTCAGGAACTGTACAAAAAACCTTTGCCGGCGCAAAAGTTAGTCATTTGCTCCAGTATTTGGTCATAAGGGCATCCTTCATCTTTTCTGAATCGCTACTTTTTCCAGTTCTTAGAGCATATCAGCTGATTCAATATGATATATTGTGTTTTTGGCGGATGCGAATTGTTTATAACCGAGATATTTGTGTTCGAACTACCTTCCGATAACGAGTGACACCGATGAATCCAGAAGTTGCACAAAATCCACTGATAAACAGTGTCAATAAATCCTACCAATTGACTCCAACCGCACAAGAGGCATTGTACAAAAAACTGAGTAGAGTGGAGATTGGAAAGGAGGAGCATTTGCTAACACTAGGGAATGTTTGTCACAAGCTTTACTTCATCGAAAATGGATGTGTCCGGTCCTACTATCATCTTGATGGAAAGGAGGTTACGCATTGGTTTGGTTTCGAAAATGACTTTGTCACCAGTTTTCGAAGTTTCATTGATCAGTCTGCCAGTATGGAGTTTATTCAGGCGGGTGAGGATTTGGAGGCATGGATGATTTCCAGAGATGACTTGTATGACTTGTATGATCTATTTCCAGATATCGAGCGTTTGGGGCGAATAATTTGCGAAGAATATTATCACCGGCTGGAAGAACGGTATGTTCGAGGTCAATTCAAAACGGCTTCTCAGAGATATGAAGCGCTTCTGGAATCTCATGCTCGAATTCTGCAACGAGTACCGCTTGGGCAGATCGCCTCTTACCTTGGTATTAGTCAGGAAACCCTGAGTCGTATACGCGCCAAGTCCGTTTGAGTCTTTTTGACATTTGTCAAATAATTAGTGTGGACCCGCTTCTAAGTTTGCCCACGAATCAAACAATAATTGTATGACTAAAGAGAGAAATGTCAGACCATCCAATGCCTTTGTAGGTGTGTCTTGGATCGTACTCTTTACGGGTGTTATTTCATTTAATGTAGGACTGTGGAATGCTGAGATGGAGCTGAACGAAAAGGGCTATTACTTCACGGTACTCATTTTAGGACTTTTTGCGGTGATTTCATTACAAAAAGCCGTGAGGGACCAATTGGAAGACATACCCGTTACTTCGGTGTACCATGGACTTGCCTGGGCAATATCCCTGCTTTCGGTGCTTCTGTTGATTATTGGGCTTTGGAATGCGGACTTGGCACTAAGTGAAAAAGGTTTTTATGCAATGTCATTTATCCTTAGCCTTTTTGCTGCGATTGCAGTTCAAAAGAATGTGCGTGATGCCAACGCCGCAGAAAAACAAGAAAACGATCCTGTCAATGTGTTGGATTGATAGTTACGATGCATCAGGTGGAAACACCTGGTGCTTACTTAATGGATGGGGTTGCGAAGACCACTGCTTGAGACTTGCTCACCTTCGATTATCTAGCTCCGCCTTAATTTTTTTCATATTTCCTACATTCAACGGAATGATTGCACTTAATGCTATGGGGACAACAATCAACGCAGTAAAAACTCCATTGTCATTTTTTTGTAGCAGTCCGTAAATGCACACCACGAATAGCAGACCTAATACACCAATTAAAGCTCCATTTACCGCCTTTAGCGCTTTTAATTCTCCTTCAAGTTTTTCCGTGGTTTTTTCTTCTATTTTCATTGAATCACATGCTTAATATTCGGATCAAGTGGCAAAATAGGTGTTTTGGTGCTCATTTGGTAATCCAGTCCATGAGTTTGTCGATGTCTACGATCGACCAACTATGTGGGTGTCGATCTCCATTTGCCCGATAGCCTTTATTTTCTGTTGCCACATACTCAACATGTTTGAACCCCGCTTTTTTCAGCTGCTTTGAAAGCTCCTCAAGGTAAAAGGCGTTGAGCTGGTCAAAATCTGCTTTCCTATGTTTTTTCCACCAAGAGGTATCTGGCTCTGAGTAGAATCTGAGGGGTACGTTGTGCAGATTGACAATGTTCTTGAAACTTTTAATCTGCGAAGTGTAAATTCCGTATTGCGCATAAGCCTGGATATTTTTGTCAGGTGTTCCAAACCGTTCACCGAGCTTTTGAACTATCCATTTGCTTTCCTGAACGGATGGTTCCGAAAAGTTCCTAGCGACATTCTTTTCAGCGCTTCTGTAAAGGGCGGCCAAGTCGATAGGAGCGTCCACAACGAACACACCTTTTGGTTGGATGTCGTACGTATGTTTGACCAGGTAATCGCTGATCAGCAATGCTACATTTCCTCCGCTGGAAAATCCTCCAAAATAAATTTTATCCGATGGTAGGCTAAGTTCACTGAAGATTCCTGACAGTTGTTGCGCAAGCAATTGTTTTTCACGTTCCTCTAGCCATAGTCTTTGATTGTAGTTCATGTAAAGTACGGCGATGCCTTTTTCCCTGGCAGTTTCAGCAATGTTGAATTCTCTTTTGATGTCTTTCGCTTTTTCAGGATAGCCGCCGAACAGCACCACGACTACGTACGATTCATCTTTTGGCTTAAGTAGCTCAAAATCATCCCGTAACAGCTCCATAAATTCTCTCTTTTCCGTGCGTTCGCTGCTTTTTGTTGCTTGGGTATTGCAGGAAATGAACGTGATAATTGGTAAGATGAAGGAGAGAAGGTTCTTCATGAAAATAGCTAATTGTCAACGGTGTATACCATCAAAACCTTTTTTCGGAAGCTTCTAGTTCCCAAGTGGGATGCGTTAGCTCAAATTCCCTAAAAAGATTTTTGGCTTCTTCGGAAGTCCATTTTTTCCAGTTCGGGTTCAGGTGATTGCCGTACCATTTTTTAGAGAACTCCCAGATCCTTTGTATGGGCTGGATATCGCCGAGTGGAATATCGTGACGTTTTGACCACGATTTGACCTGCTCTTCATGCTCAAAAACCAACATGTTGCTGCAGGTATACATTACATTGTCCCACGCATTTCGCATAGGAATGGGAAAATGTATGAATAAATTCTCTTCAATAATCTTCCCGTTCTTTATGTTGATGGAAATAGGTTGGCCTTCTGCTCCAATTGTTGTGGAAATGGTAACATCCGTATTTAGCAATGCTGCCACGCCTAATGAACACCAGGCGCAGTTTCCCCACCACTGTCCTTGTTCCGAAGTAACGTAGAAGTTTGTTGGTGCAAGCGAGAATGGGTGGATTACCCAAACTTTAGGTTGGTCTGGATGAAGTACCACTCCGTGATATTCTTGTAGTGCATGAAGTGCTTTAGTCACTTCGGCTTCATCGGTGCCAAAGTGCTTCGCCAACGATTCATTGCTTGGTGCATACCCATCTTCAATTATTCTTTTGATAAGTATGTAGTGAAGTTGGGAATTGGCAATCATTTCATTAGTAGTGTAATGCTTAGGGCTACGTAGACCCTTCGAACCGTACGAAGCTAACCGATCAGTACCATTCGGACAACCTGTAGATCAAATAGGCAATAGTTGCGAAGAAACGAGTCAACAGCTGCCTGCAAGGGTGATCTGCAGAATACTTCTTTGGGTAGGAAGTGCAAGGGAAGCTTGATGGCAGTCTCATGCAGACTAGCGACTTTTCTTAAATGCAAAGTACAAATAGACTCCAATCGTACCGAAAATTCCCAGTAAAAAAACAGGCATGAAGAATGTTCCCAGTCCTTCTTTTTTGTTCAGCGCAGTTTGAATGGTAGAATAGCCTATGTAGCAAAAACTTGCTGAAATTAGCAGATTCAGGGTCCTTATGAGTTTAGTTGCTGCTCGGTACTGGCGCTCAGCGTTTTCGCTGGTTATTTCAGTCGGATAGTTAAAAATGTGCGGATATCTGTTTAGGAAAAGCATCCCAATATACGTGACAGCACCAATGGATGGCAAGGTCCAAATTACGATCTTTTGACTGAATCCATCTGGTTCACCTGCTGCGTTAAAGTGTTTTGGAATAATGTCGGGCAGCTCATTGAAGTAGTACATTGGCAATCCAACCATCAAAATCAAAAAAATAGCCCCTACGATTTCCATGATCCAATCGGAGGTGTCTAGTGCGATGTGAAGTTTAGGTCTATCCATAATGCAATAATGATATCAATTTTAACAATGGTATACGGATAAGTCGAATTCTGAAAGGTTATTTCCTGAAAACAGGTTTTTTGGTCTTTAGTTGATTGTCAACTCATAGTAATCGTGTGCCACAGCTTTCGCTCCAAATCCTTCTTTTTGAGCGATCAAGCCGGTATTTAAACGTCTTCCTGCTTCTTCATTTGAAATGCCAAAGTCAAAGTACTTTTTGCCATTGTAGACTTCTTTTACCAAGTGATCTATTAATAGGTCCAACGACCTAAGTGCTCTCCCTAGCTCACTATTGGCTACGTATTGCGTGTGTACGATCGTTGAATTTTCGTATATCAAAGCTCCTGAAAGTACTTTTCCTTCTTTCTTCGCTAAAAAAAGCTTGATATTATCTGGAAATCGACTGGCTAAGACTTGTATTTCCTCAAGTGTGTGTACCGGCTCAACCTCGTGTTTTGATTTTAAAACTTGGGTCAAGATATCCCAAAAAGATTCATAATCAGCTGATGCGAGTATTTCAATAGACTCCTTTCTAGCTTTATTTATTGACCATTTTTTTCCAGTTGGATACCGTACGGGCGCTTGCAAATCAATGGCTGAGGTAATGTCTCGTCGGATCAATTTTGCATCATTCCTGAAAAGTGCATAGCGGTCCTCTTCTGAGGGTTTGGTATGGTAGATAAAGGGAATGCACTTGTAAATGTATTTTGTGATGTTTTGCTCTTTCAAAAATTGATTTACAAGCGCAAAAACGTCGAGCATGGTTTCGGTCTTCATCTTATCGTCAATCAAAAAACCGCCAAATGTGAGTCCTTGATGGGAGTAAAGAATACCTGCTTCAATGTTTGCGGGCAGTACTGAAAGTAGCCTGTCTTTTTCATCAAAAATAAGGAGCGAAAAATCCTCGAATCTATCAGAATGGTATTCCATGTAGTCCCTTTGAAAAAAGAAATGTCCATTTTTGGAATTTCTGACAAATGAATCCCACATGGATTTATACCCCGGTGAATACATGCTTATTCTCATGAGTTTAAGGTGCTGCGGCCTCCGAGCTTTATCAACTTTGATAAAAGTAGCTTATCTGTAGGTGCTTCCAAAGTTTGTAGAAAGCACTGCGTTTCAAAAGATGAAAAACCCTGCACGATGCGGCAAGTGGCGGTTTAGTCTCCAGCGGCTGATTCATCGTGAAGTTTGCCCTGAATTTTGTAAGGCAGTAGTAGGTGTACACGTGTTAGCAACTCTAGTGGAAGCCATGCGTGGTATTGTTGTTGTGCTTCTTTAAAATGATTTTGTTGTATAAAACGTAAGATGGTACTTTTTTGCTTTTTCAATAATTTCTTCAAGGGTTTCGATATTAAAATGATAGCCTTTCTTTAAATCGGTTGAAGGAGAATGAGCGTACAACATCAATACTTCTT
>CAZQJU010000035.1:0-32730 GCA_964593185.1 uncultured Roseivirgaceae bacterium | reverse complement strand
TAGTTCTGACACCGTGATGGTGAAGGATTCTTCAATGAATCCACCTTCGTTTGATGCTCTAATCCTTATTGCATAGCTGCTCTGAACTGAAAAGTCAACAGGTAAGTTGATCACCAATTCATTGCCAAGTATTGAAAAAGATGCATTGTCTGTATCTCCAACTCCACCAACCAGATCGAAAGAGATGGGATTTGTACCACTTGCTGTAAGTGTACCAACAATCGTTGAGGCATTGACACCATCGTCAAGCTCCGTATTACTCAACATCAACCCTGTAGGAGGCGTGACTGGCTCTTCAACGGTAATAGAGAATTGATTTTCAAAGGAACCTTCCACATTCGAGACTGATGCTCTTATGCTGTAATTTTCTTTAGAGGAAAAATCAACTGTCTCTTCGATGATCAAATCATTTCCGTCAATTGAAAAAGAACCATTATCAGTATCTCCTTCACCACTAACCAAGGAATACGTGAGCAGACCAGAGCCATCGGTATCAAATTGCCCTACAATGAAGCCCTCTGCGGTCCCATCCAAAACCGTGTTGCTATTTAGGCTTAAAAAACTAGGCGCAGTTAAGGGAGGCTCCTGCACACTAATAAGAAAGGACTCCTCGACAGTTCCATTGAGATTGAAGGCTTCAACACGAATAGAATAAGAACTTTTACTAAGCAAATTCGCATCTTCCTCCAGTATAAGTTCATTACCGTGAATGGAAAAGCTTGTATTGTCATCACTTCCGATACCATGGGCGAAGTCAAAGAAAACTGGCTCTGTACCATCAGAAGTAAAAAAGCCGATACTAGTTCCCGAAGTTGCTCCATCCACAATTTCTGCATTGCTTAGCATAACATTTGCAGGGGGAGTTACAATGACCTCTCCTCCTAAAATGTAGATATCTTGAATATCTTGCTCAGTTAGTTCTTTTTCGCTCCAATAGTCGATTCTTTGGATCTTACCTTGAAAATTGGTTTTATTCTTACTCCCTAAATCTGCTGACAAGGTTAATCCATCCCCTTGCTCACCGAATTGAATATCGCCGCTATGTGAATTCAAAAAGTTCTGCGTGGTGAAATTTGTGGATCCAACAAGACTGCCATTTACAAACAGTTTGGCATTACTCCCTGAAGATTGATCTGCGAGATCAAAAACCACTACTACGTGGTAACTTGTGTTAGCATGTATTCGATATTGAATTGAGTTTCTTGCAGCACTACCTTGTGTAATACTGAATGTGAGGTAATCATCATATAAAGCAATATGCCACCCATGCGTGCTACCACCTTCTTCGTAAATGTTTTGCCAACCAGTTGGATTGGTGGATTCGAACCATAACGAAATAGAGCGAACTTCAGTAGCATTATCTGTATTGATTAAATCAGAATTATCCGGATTAATTCTTGCAGGCCCATTAGATAACCACGATTGTCCGGGTATGCCGGGCACTAAGCTTGCGGTGTATCCAATAGTTCCTGTGCTGAGTGTAGGGTGACCATTAAGTTCGACAATGCTCTCATCCAATGTCCACGTAAAGTCGGGAGAGCCCACGGTTGTTCCAGCTATTATTGAGCTATAATCAGCCTCTTCCGTAGTGAATCCATCACCCGATAGTGCATTGGAGTTGTTACCTGAAATATCTGTCTGAACAAAATGTGCATAATATGTGGTACTGACTTCCAAGCCATCAAAATCCAACATTTGCACTCCCGGAGTAATTACTGTCTGACTGCCACTACGTATTGCGATGGATCCCAGATGATCCTGTCCAGCCTTAATCTCCGTTACGGCTGGCGTTATAGGTGATTCCGAAACGACCCAAAACAAGGTACCATTTCCCTCATCTGTATTGACTGTTGCACTTCCTGCAATACTTCCTTGTTCTTCATCAAAGGCAGCGGACAAGACAGGAGCGGTTTCATCAATCACCGGATTTTTGTCTTGCGCAAGCAACCAGTCCCAAAAGGAACCTGAGGTCCAGTGATAGTAATCCCCTGCACCGCCTCCAATATCCCCTGTGACTTGATTCTTTGTCTGACCTAAATCATTGAATACAACCGAATTGAAGGTACTATGACCCACATTTGTGTATAAGGTATACCTATACTTATCAAGATCAGGGGCTCCGGCTTGCTCGATTATTCCTTTAAAGAATGTCTCCGTCTGCCCATAGCTCACCGTATTGTCGCTCGTCGAATGGTGAAACCATACTGAGGCTCCGGAATTTACCAAATTTGCTTCCTGTTGAGATGTTCCCACACGGGTAAGGGCTGCACTTGGAATGTGGGCAGCCACACTTTGAAAAGCAGCAGTATTCTCCTGTGACCACTCATCAAATCCAACTCCAGATGCCGAATTGTAGGACACTGACCAATTGTATTCAGTGGTCTTGGTTTCGTACTCCTGCCTGGCCCATTCATAGTAAATACCTATTCGAGACGGCGAACCGGCGAAGTAACCATTTCCATCTTGTGGCAGTAGAAGAACGAAAGGCACATCATTGGATTTTAACCAATTTGCAACGCCCCAATTCAGCAACTGATCCAATGATGAAGATGAGCCATTACCTCCATTTCCTAAGCCGTGTAATACCACAAAAACGGGCCAATCATTACGACTTTCATAATTTGGAGGCAGGTACTCTACGTAACCATCTGGATTACCATTCCGGGTATTTATTGGAACCTTGGTAATAGAACCATTTTGCGAATAAGAAGAAAAAAAAGTCCAAAAAAGGACGAAGGTGGCGGCGGCGGACTTTCTCACTGAATATTATTAATTCAATATTTTATTGGACAAAAATAAAACACCATCTCCAAAACAATACAAAAGCATTTCATCTTTTCCACAGTCTCAATGATTCGAGATTATTTAGGGAATTTGTCAAAGAACTGCGAAATCCTCTCGTAACCTTCGAAAATCCATAATAGATCTATGACTTTCATCTGTGTTGACAGAGCGGCTTTGACTTTGTCCTAAGTTTGGAATATTGATTTTTGCAATTATTTAGACTCTATTTGATCGGGAATCATAGAAATAGATATTATTTTGAGCACAAAATAAATAAGAACCTAATTGTGTCACCACTCGTCTTTGAACAGGCCTTTTTGGTCTATTTTACCTATGTAACAGTTTACACATTCATTTTAGCGTTAGCTGGTAGACTGCGAACAAAAAGTTCTGCCAAGTCATCAAGCAAGCTTCATAAAATTGCAATACTTGTTCCGGCCTACAAAGAGGATGAGGTCATTGTCGATGTGGCTAAAAGCTATGAGAAGCTCCAATACCCAAATACGCATTACGATGTTTTCATTATTTCAGACTCCATGGAGAAGGAAACGGTTCTCAGGCTTCAAGATATTGTCAAAACAATAGAAGTATCCTTTGAATTGAGCACGAAAGTTAAATCACTCAATAAGGCCTTTGAAGAAATTGGGGATGCATATGATATTGTTGTGATTAATGATGCTGATAACATCCCAGAAGAGAACTTCTTAAATCGGATAAACGAACAGTTTTCAAATGGATTTCAGGCCATTCAAGGTCAACGTATGGCTAAAAACACTAACACTCATTTTGCAATTTTGGATGCGATTAGCGAGGTGATCAACAACCATATTTATCGAAAAGGATTTAATGCCATTGGACTCTCTTCTGGCTTGATTGGTTCAGGAATGGCATTTAAGTCAGAGTTACTTAAAACCCTACTTCTAGAAAACAAAGCAATTGGTGGATTCGATAAAGTATTGCAATTATCACTTGTGGAAAAAGGTATTTTCATCAAATATGACGAACATGCAATTGTCTTTGATGAGAAGACAGAATCGCAACAAACATTTAGAAAACAACGAAAAAGATGGCTCTCAAGCCAATTTAAATACTTTTCTCAAAGTCTTAAGAAGTCTTTTTTGGCACTACTGAAAGGTAACATAAACTACTTCAATTTAAGCTTCCTGGCAACGATTATGCAGCCCAGAATTCTGGTTTTTACTGCGTTAGCGTTTGGATGTGTTTTGCTTACAGTATTGCAATCTGATTTATTTTGGGCTTGGTGGTCTCTTTTGCTGCTGTACATAGGTGCTATGGCCATAAGTATACCTTCATACTACTATCAAAAACCATTTTTTCAAGCACTTGTCCAATTGCCTTCTACAGTTTTCAACCTGGTGCTAGCACTGCTGGGTTTGAAGAACTCAGATCAATCATTTATTCACACGAACCACAAAACAAAAGGGGTGAACAACATTTTCTATGAAAATTGGAAAAAGTCCTGAGGAGACATCCTTCTTACCTCATAACGAAAACAGTTGATTCTACACTGTCTGCGAACTTCATTTTCACTACGTAGACACCAGAAGTCATCGCTTCTTTATTTTGATATCTGAATTTTCCAGTGAACTTCTTTGAATCTACGAGGTTACCTCTCAGATCGTAAATCGACATGACCACGTCTTGATCAGATGGATAATCACCCTCAATGGTAACATAGTCTCTCGCTGGGGATGGATACACAAAAAATCCATTATCAAGTATTGGTACATCTTCTTCGGGAACAGGTACTAACGTGCTAACAAGTCTTGCATTTGGACTTGAAGCGGAGTATTCCTGGATGATCAAGGCATTCATATATCCCCAGTTACTATTTGCTTTTCTGAATTCCACTTCCACAACTCCAGATCCTGAAGGGACGATATTTACAAAAGAAATAGTGTCAGCATTGTTGGCAATACTTTCAATGGTCTTAGTTATTCCATTTACTTCAAATTCTGTATTTCGACTTCCCGACCCATTTCTCCCGCTATGAAAGGATAAGGTATATAGAAGAGATGGATCAAGACCCTGTAGCTGAAAGACTGCCTTCCCAGTTGTAAATGCAGCAAATCGCTTTACCTCATCGGGCAAAATGCCCCCATTGAGTGCACTGCCATTATCTGCAACATTATTTATGGTAGAACCATTGGATCGATTGAAGATTTGAATCGAATACCCTGTCCCATCCCCACTAATGTCCTTAAGGTTGTTGAAGGTGACTGATTTGTTTATGCCGTTAAAATTCACATCATTCCAATCTGTCAAGCCCGAAGAGTTTCCTGACTTATTTGCGTTGATTTGAATAGTTGTTAACAGTACCGGCCCCTGATTTTCCGAATCTGTCTGTGCATTTACAAATGACGCTTCCGAAGCATTGCCTGCAATATCACTTGCAACTACGGCATAATAGTAACGGGTCTCAGGATCTAAATCACTATCAAGAAACGAATTATCTGCCAAGCCATCTACAAGCAGTTCAGCTTGAGCGATTTCGGAGAACTCAGAAGTACTTTTATAAAGACTATAATTGGAAAAATCAGCTTCTGTGTTTTCTTGCCAACTGAGCTCAATCTCCGAACTTGAAATCGAGGTGCCAACAAACGCTGCTGGTGGCGCCGGGGGCGTCGCATTCGGGGCGGATCCTGATGCCTGAGCTGAAGGAATCGACGCATTGTTAGATTCATCTACTGCAACTACTGCGAAGAAAAATTCAATACCCTCTTGCTCAGGGACTATATCAAAATCGAAAGTAGGTTGAGGAGATGCCCCTACTGCCCCTATTTGGTTGTTCATCACCTCCTCGCTGGCGGTAGCTCCAAAGATTCGATAATTTGCCAGATCATCTTCGAAAACTGCATCCCAAGACACCACAAGCTTTCCTACTGTCGGAGAGATGGCCAAATTAAGCGGCGCGGAGGGAGGCGTAGTATCAGGAATAGTCACACTGACAATATTCGAAAGCTGCGAGACGTTTCCGGAAGAATCTGAAGCAGTAACTCCATAAAAATACTCCAGCTTTTCTTCTACATCGGTGTCCACGGTATTGCTAAGTAGCAGTCCGTCAGCTATCAATTCGGCATCATCAGTCGTCTCAAAAGTCGTATTTGACCTCCAAAGATTGTAAGCGTCGAAGTCACCCTCACTGTTATCATCCCAATCAAGCATTACTTCACTGGAAAACGAAGCACTTAATCCAGTTGGAGGGCTTGGTGGTGTTGTGTTAGGTAGTTGCCCGGAAACTATCGCTGAGGGCCCTGAAGCATTACCACTTTCATCATTGGCAATTACCTGGAAATAAAAGATTACCGCTTCGTTTTCACTGCTTACAGCAAAATCAAAACTCGTTCCGGTACCCTTTACCACTGATGCCAACGGTTGATTTAAAATGTCTAATTGATTGTTTGATCCAAAAACAGTATAATCCAGAAGGTCTGCTTCCGAATTCTCATCCCACGTTACCACCAACTTACCATCTCCAGGAGCGACTGAAAGATTTACTGGGGCCGAAGGGGGGTTCTCATCTGGCGTAGTAACCGAAACCACATTAGAAATCAACGACATATTTCCTGCAGTGTCCGTTGCCGAAACCGCATAAAAATAGGTAGTCTCTCCGATTACATTTGCATCCATAAAACTGTTCGATGTCAGGTTCTCAACCAACTCATCAGCTTCAGTGGGTTCGCTAAACCATGAAAGAGACTTATATA
Organism: uncultured Roseivirgaceae bacterium; assembly: GCA_964593185.1. Classification (GTDB taxonomy): domain Bacteria; phylum Bacteroidota; class Bacteroidia; order Cytophagales; family Cyclobacteriaceae; genus Ekhidna. The sequence continues at coordinate 26,218 of CAZQJU010000035.1, read as the reverse complement.
CCGTATAGTAGTCAAAATCTCCATCCGTATTACTGTCCCAAGAAAGCAATATTTGTTGTGAATCGTACTGCGCTGACAAATTAGTTGGAATGTTTGGAGGAGAGACGTTAAGCGGGCTGTCAAAAACGATATTTGAAGCTTCCGATTCATTTCCCGCATCATCAACCGCTGTGACTAAATAACTATAACTAGTGCCTTCCTCGACATTCAAATCTATGAAACTAGTTGCGGTCGTGGTTGAATAGAAGTCTGTCAATGTTATTGAAACAGTTTCATCTGCTGCGCGATAAATGTTATAACCAGAAATATCATTTGCTAACCCCTCATTCCAGATCAAACTGATCTGTCCAGCCCCAGAAAAAGCTACCAAGTCTGTTGGTGCATCAGGTGCGACAAAATCTGGAGTAGAATACGCAATCACCTCTGACAAAGAGGATCTAACACCGTCCGTATTTACGGCAACAACTCCGTAATGGTAGGTAGTCTCACTAGCAAGCGGGGAATCAACATAACCAGTTACCACTAGATTAGAGGCCAGTACACTGATTTGTGTAGTATCAGCGAAAGGTTGCAGTGATCGATATACTAAATACCCTGAAAATCCCGGTGTGTTAACGGCATCCCACTCCAATGACGCCATATTACCATCTCCGCTAATCATCAAACCTGTTGGTGTATCTGGCGGACCTACTTCTTCAAATAGGACGATAGATTCGGAAGGACTAAATCCCGAAACATTGCCTGAGGTATCTACTGCTTCTACATAGTAACTGTATTCAATATCAAATAAAGCGGTGTTGTCTACGAAAGACGTATCTGGAGCCACGACACTGCCAAGCAACTGGGTAGATACGGTAGTGATTGTATCCTGAATCGGATTGTAGTATCTGTAATAGTCCAGTATATCACTTGCTGTCAGTGCAGAACTAAAAGCCATAAACTCATCAATATTGCCAATGAATCCCGGGCTTGATAAATCAAAAGCTGTACTACTGTTTGAATCTCCTAGACCTCCCCCATTGCCGTGAGAGTTTACTGTATTGTAGGGTACGGAAGTGTCGGAATCTTCCAGAACACCGTTTACATAAAGATTGAGCTGACCTGAATCAAATACCAGAGCAATATGTTGCCATTCATTAATCGTGATTGGAGCCGAAATAAGGCGGATAATTTGTGCATTTTGTACGACTCCTTCAACTCTACCTTCATTTATTCTTAGTGCTATTCCATTCGTACTTCCACCTTCGTCATAAATATCTTTCAATCCACTCGTATTTGTAGGGTAGATCCAAAGTGAAACTGAACGTTCTGTAAAGGCACTATGAATAAACCCATTTCCCGTGTCCATGTCTATGTAGCTGGACCCATTGAACACTGCTGAACTAACCCCATCTCGCACTGGGGAAGACGAAAATGCAACGCCATTTTGGTTTGTTGAGGTACGACCTTCTCCGGATATATCGTTCAAATTGTTTTCCAATGGCAAATGGATTTCCTTGCTAAGTGATGAAAATGGATTTACCGAAACAGTGCTGTCAATAATCTGCGTCGTTTCCTCTGACCTGTATACATTGTACAATCCAACATCTTCCGAGTCACTGGAAGTCCAGAAGGCATTTATGGCATTGCTTCCGGTGGTAAGAAACATCATGGAGGGCTCTACCGGCGATGTAACATCGTCAGTAAAGGCTGAGATTTCGGAAGACAACACTGACTCATTTCCGCTCAAGTCTGTCGCAGAAACCTTGTAATAATAGATTGTCCCATCCGACAAGCTTTTTGTGTCTACATATTCATTTGTTTGGACTTCACTTTCAATCAAGTCCGACGTGGTCACATTTGGAAAAATACTGCGGTAGATGGAGTAGTCTTTAATGTCGTCTTCTGTGTTTTCATCCCAACCCAATGTTACTTGACTAGCCTGTGTTTCAACTACTTTGAGATTTTGAGGTGCAGCTGGAGGAATCGAATCTGGTTCAAAAATTAGTACGGAGGCAGGGTTTGACAACGCTGAATAATTCCCTGCACCATCGACTGCAATAACCCAATAAAAAAGCTCCCCAACAGCTAAGATAGAATCAACGTAGCTAGTCTCTGTTAACCCGGATTGTATCATTGAGCCAAGCAAATCTGATGGCGGTGTATTGGAAACTGTTCGTAAAATCGCGTATGAATCTACATCAGGATCAGAAGGGGCCTCCCAACTTAATGACACAAAATTCTGTCCAGTTATACCTTCCGCAACGACATTTTCAACGGACCCAGGAGCTTCAATATCGCCTGTCAATTTGTTGAAAACTTCAATTTTAACTCCGTTGAGATATCCCCAAGAGCTATTGGTCTTTCTAAAATCAACTTGCAATTGGCCATTTGACGCAGGAGAGATCTTTTCAAACTGAGAGCTTTCAGTAAAATTATTTACGTTCTCATGCTGTTGATTGCTTCCGTCAAGCGTGAATTGCGTGACTCTACTTCCACTACCAGAACGACTTCCCATGAAGGTAAACGAGTAGAATTTGTTCACATCCAGATTTTGAAAGACCACTTTGCCCGTTCCAGTGGAGAACAGTGCATGCCGAAGTACTTCAGCGGGAAAGGTACCACCACCATATCCAGAACTATTGTCGGCGACATTGTTATAGGAAGATCCAGACTCTCCATTTAATCCTCTCACCGTAATCGGACCGATCTGACCGTTTACGTCACGTATATTGTTAAAAACTTTAGACCCGTTTACATTGTCGAACTCAAGATCATTCCAACTGGTAAGGCCCGAAGAGTAACCACTTTTTACCATATTTAGTTGATAGGTTTCATCGGGTATCACTCCTTCATCCTGATCGTCGGTTGTGAATAGAAGCACAAATGGATTCACCTGAAAATTGGATGGAAGCTCATTATCTGATGCTAACAGACCAAGTTTATATTGGGTATCTTTTAATAAAGAGGATATTGTAAATTGAAGTGGAGATCCATCTGTTCCGACACTGCCACGCTGGAAAGCACTAGATCCCTGAAGTATGTCTTGACCAACAGGATCCGCTGTAATTGGGAACAGTGCCCAATAAACCTCTCCTGCCTCGTTAATATCAACAGCTACTGACACTTCGCCCGCACCCGTATCGGAAATAACAGGTAGCGCTTCAAAGGTTGGAGCGTCCAGATCGACAATCTCAGGCAAAGTTCTAATGGTAAAAAGGGTCGGGTTCGCTTGTCCATTTACAGGATCAGAATCATCTTCTGCATATACCCAGATAGCATATTGGGTATCAGGCGTAAGGCTGGTTAGTGAAAACGTCATGGACTGGATATTCGAGGCTGAGCCGTTAAATAACATATCTTGCCCTGTACCATTTTTCACCTCGGTGGCAGAAGGCATGTATCCATTATCGTAGGCCGCATAGTAGATGGATCCTTCCTCATCTATCGAAGCAACCAAGTCCAAGCTGGTATCCGAAATGTTTACTGCTGAGGGAGTGCCATTCGTAAAAACAGGTGGGATCTCATCTACGATACCTTGCCCTTTCACTGCCTGTAACATCCAGGTGTAGATATTGCCTTCCCCGGTCACATTAGCATAGACGAATGGCCTCGCGTCATCGTGATTCATTCCTTGTATCAAGTTCAACTCCACAGGTGGTTCCGGCGAAGGATTACAGCCATTGATGGCTGCGACCATGTCTTCTGAGTGTCTGGACGGGATGATTTCATCATTTGCACCGTGCCATGCTCTTATCGGTATGTCAGTCAATGTGCATGCGAACTGCGGATTTTGAAGGTTAGGCTTACCTTGACTAGTTAAGTTGGTTCTTCCTGCAATAGGCATCAAAGCAGCTATATCTTCAGGATATTCCACAGCATATTCCCAGGCGGATTGCCCTCCGTTGGAGAAACCCGTAAGGTAAACGCGATTGCGATCTACATTGTAGGTATCAATCACGTGCTCAATGATTTCTTTGACCAAGTCCAGACTCCACGTGACATAGTTCACGCCACCAACCGAACCTCGCTGATGTGGTGAAACAATCATAATCGGAAAATCAACCCCTTGATTGGCCAGCCAGGCATGAGATCCATTGCCAGAATTGTTAATCATTTTGGAAGGGCTCCCCCCCCGTTCAGCTAAGCCATGTAATGATATCAAAACGGGTCTATCGTTTGGATATTGATCGTAATCCAGTGGATAGTAGATGTAATACTCCAATTTGTCTCCATTGTGCACGGTATGTTGAAAGCTTGTCAGTTCCTGCGTTCCAGCCTTTGGTTCTTTGTCATTCACCGTGAGTGTAAATGATTCCACATCTGTATTGCCCTGTAGGTCCGTAGCAGTCAAGGTAATAGAATACGTACCGGAATCCGAAAAACCAGGATTAAATAAAAACTCACCACTACCGTTTCCGGTTACTTCAAACGAAGCAAATTGGGGTAACCCTGACACAGTAAACGTTACTTCATCCCCAAAAAAGAATCTTTGAACACCATCAATTGTCCGATCATAAATCACCTGATGCCCTGCGTTATTCACATGAATATCATCGGCATTAAATTCACTCCTGATTGTATAGTTTGAGAAATCAGCTAGATAATCGTAGGTATTAATGGTATCGGGAGCAAACAAATCTTTTATATCGAGGGACTTTTCATACAATTCAAACCGTCGATTCAATTCGCTGAAATTTCTTGGCTGGGTAGTATGGAAGACAATTTCTGCACCTCCTGCTTGAGCGATCGCTTTAATGGCATTCAGATTGTCATAGGTTTCTTGTCTATCAAACCCGTTCGCCACATCATTGGAAGGGAGATTCACAATGATCAGGTCTGGGTCATATGTCATAGCTCTTGTAATATTCCAACTAGGGTCAGGCGATGGTCTATCAACTATTAACGGAACATAACCGGATTCTCTGAAGTGGTAAGTAGTATGACCGGCCTTCACAAGACGTCTTAACTCGTAATTTGAAAAGTTGGCATCCAGATAATCATCAAACAAGTCTACCCATCCGTTGCCGTCGCTTGCTCCTCTTCCTGCTGCGGTCGATGATCCTAAAACAACAACAGTAGGATTATTGATAAGCGGCACAAGATCCGAGTCAGTAGCAACAACCAGCTTCGAAACGATCATGCCTTCATCCAGTGTGAGATCTTCAATGACATCGATTACTGGAGCAGAGCTTTGAGCTAGGACCACCTCACTAAAGAACAACAAGGGAACTATAAACGAAATCTTCTTCATGGATTGGCGAGTTAGTGGTGACGAATAAAAAATGAAAGTGACCTTAAATTTCGATAATACCTGAAAATTACTGGATAACTATTTTTATATCAAGTTAACTTTGCATAATAAGTGCTTAAACGTTACATAAATTAAATTATTCAAAGATTTAGGTGAGGGCCGGTAGCAAAATATTGGTCTTGTATCTTAAGATTAGGAAAACCACCAACGCATGAAAGTCACGATCCTAGTATTTTTTTTGAAAAATCCGCCTAAAATCAACAAAAACGCCTAATCTGCTAAAGCTCAATGAAAAAAAAAGTAGCTAACTGGAGTAACTATCCTGTAGTGGATAGCCCCATAGTTAATTGGGATGGTAAACCATTCAGTAGCGACCAAGAAAATTGGATTCCAAGAGGTCTAGGTAGGTGTTACGGAGACGCTTCACTTAGCGACGTTATCTTGTCAATCACGAATCATAACCTTTTTCTTTCCTTCGATACGGAAAAAGGTATACTGACTTGCCAGTCAGGTGTTTCACTAAAGCAAATTTTAGAGCTCACCGTGCCACGGGGATGGTTTCTCCCGGTAACTCCTGGAACAAAATATGTCACAGTGGGTGGTGCATTAGCCTCAGACGTGCACGGAAAAAATCATCATCTAGAAGGGTGCTTTGGAGACCATGTACTGAGTTTCACTTTAGTCCTGGAGGATGGCAAAATCATTACTTGCTCCACTACCGAAAACACAGATTTCTTCAAGTATACCAGGGGAGGAATGGGGCTGACCGGAATTATTGATTCAGTGACCTTGCGTCTAAAGCCTATTGAAACAAGTTATATTTCACAAAGTCAAATAAAAGCAAATAATTTACAAGAGATTATTTCGCTCTTCCATGCGCATAAAGAAAGCACGTATTCGATGGCTTGGATTGATTGTTTGAAAGGGGGAAAAGGCTTTGGTCGTAGCATCTTCATGAAGGGTGAACACACACAATTGAATGAGTTACCTACTAAATTCAAAAAAACACCCTTAAAAGTGCATCCCGATAAACCTGTGGAGATGCCCATAAATCTACCAGGTTTTACGTTGAATAAATTTTCGATCAAGGCATTCAATTGGTTGTACTTTCACAAGAATGTTAGTCGTCATATTGAGAACACGGTGCACTATGATGGCTTCTTTTATCCACTTGATTCAATTGGTCATTGGAACAGAATGTACGGTAAGCGTGGATTTGTTCAGTACCAATTCGTTTTACCACTTGAAAGCAGTGAAAGTGGGCTAATTAGGATACTAGAGCGTATTAGAGCAAAAGGACTGGGCTCATTTTTGGCCGTCCTCAAACTATTTGGAAAGCAAGAAAGCCCGATCTCATTTCCGATGGAAGGCTTTACGCTGGCCCTTGATTTTCCGATGAAGAAAGGGCTCTTTGAATTTCTTGATGAGCTCGACAAAATGGTGCTGGAGTATGGCGGGCGTATCTATTTATCAAAAGATGCAAGGATGAATAGAAACGTCTTCTGGGAAGGGTATCCGAAAGGGCAAGATTTTTTCGAATTTATCAAGGTAAATAGCTCACCAAAATTAGCTTCATACCTTTCAAAAAGATTAGAAATTACAGAATGAATAGTGCCTTAATAATTGGTGCCACAAGTGATGTGGGCAAAGCCATTGCAACCGAGTATGCCACACAAGGTTTTGATTTAGTCTTGACTGGAAGAGACCTGGAAAGGGTTGACCAAATTGCCGCAGATTTAAGAATTCGATTCGAATGCAGCGTCAGCACTTTCTTTCTGGATATTGCTGACTACCTATCCCATTCAAGCTTCATAGATAGCCTGGAAAGCATGCCGGAAAATACAGTGTGCCTTGTCGGATATCTAGGAGATACCGAATTAGCTCTTTCCGAGTGGGCTGAATCTGAGCGGATTATTGAGAGAAACTTTACCGGAGTAGTTTCATTGATCAATCAAGTTTCCAATCGATATGTAAGGCAACAGAAAGGACGTATAGCCGTTTTTAGCTCAGTTGCTGGTGAACGTGGTCGAGCAAGTAACTTCCTGTATGGGAGTGCTAAAGCAGGTTTAACAGCCTATCTAAGCGGGCTGAGAAACAAACTCCACAGCAAACAAATTCATATTCTAACAGTCAAGCCCGGTTTCATTGCCACTAAAATGACCGAAAGCTTGGACTTACCAGCCCTGTTAACGGCTTCGGCTGAGCAAGTGGCCGTTGCTACCGTTAGGGCATTGAAAAAGAAGCGAAATACACTATACGTTTTGGGGGTTTGGAAGTTAATAATGTTAATTATCCGAAATATTCCAGAATCCATATTCAAAAAGCTAAATCTTTAGCTTTTAAGAGCTAAAGTTGAAGAAAAGTCCGCTGCCTGTCTGATTTTGAATTTTGGTGCTTTTTGTTGACAGAAAATTCTAGTTCCAATTCTTCTTCTGTTTCAACATTTCATTGGCTATTTTTACCTCAAAACATACTAGTGTTTTTAATCAATCCCTGGAAAAAAGTTTTAATATCACTCACTCGTCTATGATTTCGCCGCCTAGCTCTAATTTTCAAGACATAAAGGTTCATCACTTCTAACTTCGAGAATCGAACGAAACCTGAACAAAAATTTGTAGCCAAACCATCGCCTTACCTACAAAGCGTCAATGAACAAATCGCCTTTAATATCAATAATCGCTCTTAATTACAACCAACCTGAGGTTACCGTAGAGTTTTTGCAATCATTGCATAAACTAAAGTACCCCAACTTCGAAGTTGTAATTGTGGACAATGGATCAGAAATAGACCCTACTGAACAATTTGAGAGCGCTTTTAATGGCACCAAAGTGATCCTTAGCCCAGAAAATCTAGGTTTCACCGGTGGAAATAACTTAGGCATGGAACATGCCAAAGGTGAGTATTTCTTCATTGTAAACAACGATACTGAAGTCACGGAGGAATTGCTCGACTTATTACTAGAACCATTTTCCTTGGACGATAAGATTGCTATGGTTAGTCCAAAGATTAAATTTTTCAGTCACCCTGATACAATTCAATACGCCGGCTTCTTACCGATTAACCCTTTTACCGGACAAAATGGTGCAGTTGGAAGCAGGGAAATTGACAAAGGCCAACACGATGTGTCTGGTTACACTCACTATGCCCATGGAGCTGCCATGTTGGTAAAAAGGAGTGCTGTTGAGCAAGTAGGCATGTTTGCCAATATCTTTTTCATCTATTACGAAGAGCTGGACTGGAGTTCCCATATGCTAAAAGCTGGGTATAAGATTTATTATCAAGCTAAAGCCACAATTTTTCACAAGGAATCTATCACAATGGGAAAGGAAAGTGCTATTAAAGCGTACTATCATAATCGGAATCGGGTTCTCTTTATGAGAAGGAACTACAGCGGATATCAGTTGGCCATCTTTTATCTTTTCCTTTTGGGTGCTGTAATTCCAAAAGCCCTGTTGAAATACACCCTTACAGGAAAAAAAGAACATCGAAAATCGTTCATAAAAGCCATGAAGTGGCATTTAAAACGGCAAGATATCCATCAAAAATCTGAGTTGAAATTAACTAACGTCTAAATATCGCATGACAAAATCATTGATAACAGGAGGAGCCGGATTCATTGGTTCACATGTAGCAAGGCATTGCCTGAATAAAGGTCATAAGGTTATCGTATTAGATGACTTAAGTGGCGGGTTTGAAGACCATATACCATCCGGATGTGAATTCGTTCAAGGATCTGTAACAGACCATGCACTGCTCGAAGAGCTTTTCAATAAGCATGAGTTTGATTATGTCTATCATCTAGCTGCTTATGCTGCTGAGGGTTTATCACACTTCATCCGAAGATTCAACTACAACAATAACCTCGTAGGAAGTGTGAACCTGATCAACGAGGCGGTAAAGCATAAAGTAAAGTGTTTTGTTTTTACTTCCTCCATTGCTGTGTATGGTGCTGGACAGCTTCCAATGACGGAAGAAATGACGCCTATCCCAGAAGATCCATACGGGGTTTCCAAATACGCAGTTGAACTTGACCTAAAGTCCGCTCATGAAATGTTTGGACTAAACTACGTGATTTTCAGACCACACAATGTCTATGGCGAAAACCAAAACATAGGAGATAAATACCGCAACGTAATCGGTATTTTCATGAATCAGATTATGCAAGGAAAATCGCTAACCATATTTGGTGACGGCAACCAAACCAGGGCCTTTAGCTACATTGATGATGTGGCAATCCCAATCGCTGAGTGTGTGGATATTCCCGAAACGTATAATGAAGTATTCAATATTGGCGCTGATAAGCCGTATTCCGTAAATGAGCTTGCTGAGATTGTTTGCAAAGCACTAGGTGTTGAATCGGAAATAACTCATTTAAAGACGCGCAATGAGGTCTTACATGCATATTCCGATCATGCCAAGGCTCATAAATACTTCTCTTCTACTGATATTTCACTCAGTGAAGGAATTGCTAGAATGGCTGAATGGGCAAAAGCAGTTGGGGCCAGAAAAAGTCAAGAGTTTGAAAACATCGAGATCTATGAAAAATTGCCAGATGGATGGCAGGTAAAACCAGAAACAAAAAATTCATGAACATGACTGAAGTAGTAACAGAGGACAAGGAAAAAAAATCAGAACTGGATTACGAGTCTGGTTATCACGAAGAACGGCATCCCAATCATGCCAATGAAGACTATTACAATGCAAGAGCAACTATTGCACTGAAGAAATTCTTTGGCAAAATTGATATCAACAAAAGAATACTGGATTATGGCTGTGGACTGGGGCAAAATATCTATAAACTACCTAATGCAAGAGGATACGACATTAGTGAGTTTGGGATCGAAATGTGTAAGAGCAAAGGCATCGATGCCACCACGAACCTAGGTGATATTGAGAACGAAGGTTTTGATTACGTTTTCTCCTCTCACGTTTTGGAGCATCATCCGTATCCGAAGCAAATGATTGAAGAAATGGCCTCTAAGCTGAAGACCGGCCATGAATTGATCTTAGTGATCCCTTTTGAGCGTCATGGAAAAGCTAAGTTTGAACTTGATCTTAATCAGCACTTATTCAACTGGAATTTCCAAAATATCAATAATCTGCTGATTACATGCGGTTTCAAAATCAAGGAAAATCGATATATACATGGAGCAGGATACAACAAACTATTGGCACTTAACAAAGTAAATCCTTCCTTGTATCGATTTGCTACCAACACGGTATCCAGACTAGCCGGCATTAAGGAAATGATGATCGTTGCAGAAAAGTTAGAAAATTGATCTATTCAATTCCCTTGTCCGACATTCACAATTGATAATTCATCTTAAAATCATATGATTTGGTCTAAATCAGGCCTTTTTATTAGATAAGTACTATTTTTTCTTCAAAATCCACTACCGTTCGTTAGGTGCCGTTATTACTTTTGTCTAAGTAAAATTATTACCGTCAAAGCCGTAAAATCGCCTAGGAATGAAAAAGTCGCTACTGCCTGTACTAGCATTATTGTTAGTCTTTACCTCATTTTCTCAAGTTTTGGATCCAAACGATCCAATCGTAGAATATGATCCTGAAAATCCTCCAGCCACACCAGCTTGGGGAACTCTCGCGAAGTGGGTTATTACCCCAAATGTTAATTGGAATACCGACGATTGGAAATCGTACTACTACAATCAAGTTCCTTTTCGATTAAGGTATCCAAATAACTACGATCCTAATAGGTCGGAGCCTTATCCATTGATCGTAATTCTTCATGGTAGAGGATTTAGCAACGGAACAATCTACATGAACGACAGGCACCTAAACAATGCAGGTGCTCAAACGTATGAAAACGGAATAAATAACGGCGATTTCGACGGCTTTATTCTGTGTCCACAAGGTACATCCGGGTACTTTGGCGATGGACAGTACAATGCCATGGAAGATATCATCGAGTTTATTGATCAGCAGCATAACTTAGATATCAACCGAGTTTCCGTCACCGGACGCTCAGCGGGCGCTCAGGCGGTTTGGAGGTTTATTGACGCCAAACCAAGATTGTTTTCTGCGGTACTCCCAATGGCAGGGGCAGCAAGAAATTTCATCAGTGGAGTCGACGCATATAAGTTTTCTTCTATTTGGTTATTCCAAGGTGAGTTAGATCCCAATCCACACCCGGATGAAGCACGAGATCTTATCGACATGATCGTGGCTGAGGGAGGGAACGTTAGGTATACAGAGTTCAAAGGTGCTGGGCATGGTATCTTCAACCAGGCTTATGCGGAGGATGACTTCTTCCCGTATTTTAATCGAGCACGGAAGTTCAACCCTGTTGTATTAAGCGGAGAACTTGTTCTTTCAACTGACAATAACTCCAAGCTAGAATACGATTTCTTTCCGAAGAATGAATTCTGTCCCGGGGATGATGTTATCGCAACAATTGGTGTTACACCTGGATTTCAGGCGTATGAATGGAGAAAAGACGGGACCCTGATAGTGGGGGCCACATCAAACACTATTTCGATTACAGAATTTGGATCCTACACGGCAAGAATTAGAAGATACGACGAATGGAGTCCTTGGTCTACCATCCCGGTGGTTATCTCGGAAAAAGCTGTTACTGAAACTCCGGATATTCAGGTTGAAGGCCTGTTTAGTAAAGTACTTCCATCCTTGGATGGAAACACATCAGTTACTCTTGAACTTCCAGGGGGATTCGTTGAATATGCATGGTACAGAGCAGGAGAATCTCAAGTACTAAGTACTGAACGTGTTTTTACGACAAGCACTCCCGGCGATTATGAAGCCTCTGTGGTAGAGCCATTTGGTTGTTCAAGTAATAGAAGTCAAACCTTTACGGTAGTAGATGCCAATGGTACTGATAAACCGGATCCGGCAATTGGATTTGTTGGCTTTGCATCTTCAGAAACTACGATCCAACTTAATTGGAGTGAAAACCCAACACCTAACTTCAATGAATCGGGCTTTGAGATTTATTTAAGTGAAACCGAGGGTGGGCCATACACCTTGCTTCACATTACTGAGCCGGATGAACTAAGCTATACGCACAATGATCTGATTGCAAACACTACATATTATTATGTTATAAGAGCAGTAAATGAAACAGGTGCATCTGCTGCTACAGCAGAATTAGCGGTAACAACTTTGGTTGATGACATAGCGCCTACTGCACCACAAAATCTTAGCGTTGTTGGTACATCCCCTACTTCTGTAGAATTAACTTGGGACGCTTCCACAGACAATGTTGGTGTTTGGAAGTACGATGTTTACAGAAATGATGTCAAGTCGGTTGTGACTGACGGGACCTCCGTTACTGTTTTTAACCTGGTTCCAGAGAATATTTACAACTTCAAAATAAAAGCAAGAGACATTACTGGCAATAGTTCTCCTTTTAGTAATCAGGTGATTGCTGCCACGGTATTTACAGGAACGCCTCTTGCCAACCTTAAATTCGAGAATGATTTGTCAGATGCGTCAGGAAATGGCACATCTTCAGCGCTAAGAAACGGCGCTACTTTCAGTACAGCACAGGTAAAAGAAGGCACACATGCGTTCTATTCACCAAATGGAAATTCTTACGCTGATTTTGATACTGGTAATGACTTTATCCATACGCGGTTCACTACCCGAACAGTTGCCTTCTGGCTCTTTGCAGAATCAACAAGCGGAATCCAGGACGTCTTTGATGAAGGTGGTTCTACAAATGGTTTCGGAATCAGAATCAATGAGGGAAATATTGAAGTAGCAGTTCAAGACAACCAAGACATTCACTTGATCGGTGCTCCAATTACGGCTGGCGAATGGAGACATGTTACCGCCACCTACAATGAAGGGTCATTAAAGCTGTACGTGGATGGTTTCGAACTTGCATCAGAGGAAGGAATAGGGTTTGATGGAGACGAAGTGAGTGATCATGGGGATGGATCTGGAGTTGGAGCAACCAATGGAAGCAATGCTTTCGATGTAGCTAATAACAACTTTATTGGATACATCGACGATCTTTTCATCGACTATGACGTTTTGAGCGGATCTCAAATTCTTGGACTGATGAATGGAAGTTCTGAATTTGAAATCCCAGATGTATTACCTAATGCACCTACTGAGCTTACTGCCGCTGCGATTTCTTATGATGCAATTGATCTTACTTGGACAGACAACAGTGAAGATGAAACTGGATTTCAGCTTTACAGGTCCCTGCAGGAAGATGGTGAGTATGCTCCTATTGCCATTGTAGACCCTAATACAACAACATACCAGGACACGAATCTTAATCCTGAAACTACCTACCACTACCAAGCTATAGCAATCGGGCAGTACGGGGAATCCGTTCCTCCGTCGAACATCCCTCCTAGAGCCCTGCTGTCCCTTGACAATAATCTGTCAGATGCTTCGGACTACGGCATTACTAGTGCAGCAAGAAACGGCGCGACATTTAGTTCAGCACAGTCAGTTGCCGGATCCCATGCTGGTTATTTTCCTGGAAGTAACGATTATTTTGATCTAGATCTAGGCAACTCAATTATTCATTCTGCATTCACCCAAAGAAGTATCTCTTTCTGGTTTTACACCGATAACACCAACGGCATTCAAGACCTGTTTGATGAAGGAGGATCTACAAACGGTGTGGGCATCAGAATCAATAACGGAAATCTGGAGTTTGCCACACAACAAGGACACAATATCCAATCAGTAACCACTTCGGAAGCACTTCCAGTTGGTCAGTGGGTGCATCAAGTTTCTATTTTTGACAACGGAACCCTTTCAGTTTACATTAACGGTTCACTAGCTGCTAGCAGATCAGGTATTGGGTATACCTCAGTTTCTTCTCATGGAAATGGAGGAGGTCTAGGAGCCACGAACTCTAGCAATGCTTTTGACGCTGCAAATAATAACTTCAATGGATATATTGATGAGTTTGCTCTGTATGACGTGGCACTTTCAGAAGGAGACATTTTTAAGTTATACAATCTTGCAAGTGATCAGCCTTTTGCTACCACCTTGCCATTGCCACCAGTTCCCGAAGTTGCTACTAATCTAACCGCAGTGGCACTTGAAAGAAACGCGATCGACTTATCATGGGATGACAACAGTACCAATGAAGACGGTTACAGAATATTGAGATCTTCCGGTACCAACACAAACTTCCTGAAACTTGTTGACTTGGATGCTAACGCTGAATCATATCAAGATGAAGGTTTGTTTTCAAATGTCACCTATTTCTACAAGGTTGAGGCCTTTAATGCTGGTGGTGGAATTGAGTCTCCGGAAGTATCTGCACAAACGCTAAATACTCCTCCACAAATGGATGATTTTGGTGATTTGGCACTCCGCTATGACGAACAGTTGGTTATCTCCTTGTTCGCTCAGGATCCCGATAATGAAACACTAACTTTTGGATCGCAAAACCTTCCCTCATTTACCTCTATGGTAGATGTTGGAGATGGAAGTGGCGCCTTGTTCATTACCCCTTCTGTTGCTGACGTCGGTGTGTACAGTAATCTGGAAGTTTTCGTTACAGATGAAAATGGCGGTTTAGATGTGGTCAACTTTAGTATTGAGGTAAACGGCAATCATACACCAACTATTGATGAAATAAGCAACGTGACCTTAGAGGAAGGTGAAACTACCAGCATTGCTTTCTCAGCAGCAGATCAAGACGGTATTGAGACTATTACCTGGAATGTTGAAGGTCTTCCCGAGTTTGCTACATTTAGTGATGACGGAAATGGAAGCGCTTCCATAAGTATCGTAACAGACTTTTCAAGTGCTGGTATTTACAACGTAGACGTGTCTGTCACTGACAATGAAGGAGCAATTGCTACCTCCAGCTTCGTAATTACCGTTACCGATATTGACCCAAATGTCACGGTCCTTGTCAACTTTAAGCACACAAAGAATGGTCCGTCTCCTTGGAATAATGTAAGCTCGCTAACAACGAATAATCTGGTTGACCAAAACGGGTCAAGCACAGGGATAGGTATTGATTTTCAGACTACAACGTGGAAGTCTTACAACGATGGAGCCATTACTGGAAACGACTCAGGTATTTTCCCTGACAATGTAATAGATGACTATTACTATTTCGGAATATTTGGCGCGCCCGAAACTGTGGATGTAAGGGTTACAGGCCTTGACACCGAGAGAAGCTATGATTTCGAGTTCTTCGCAAGTAGCGTATGGAGCGGAGCGCCAGACAATGGTAATACGAACTACACCATCAACGGAAATACGGTCTCCCTGCATGTTCAGGGAAATAACCAAAATACAGCATTGCTTCAGGGTATTAGCCCCAATGCATTTGGTGAAATTACTTTTACCATGAGTAAAGGGATTGGCGCAAGTGTTGGCTACATTAACGCTCTCGTTATCAAGTCAATTTTTGATGCAGGTTCTGTTCCGGCCACCCCTACAGATTTAACATCCACTTTTGATTCAAATCAAAATGTTGAATTATCCTGGATAGACGCACCTTTCAATGAAGATGGTTATAGAGTACACAAATCTGAAGATGGAACTTCTTTTTCCATTGTAGCCGAGCTCGATCAAAACAGCACCAGCTACACTGACGAGGCCATTGCGGATAATCAGACCTACTATTATAAGGTCAATGCCTTTAATGTGATTGGAAACTCTGAGTTTTCTGAGACAATCACGGTAAATGTTCCAAATACGCCTCCAAGTTTGGCTCCGATAGGTAACATAACTATGGGAGTGGATGAGACTCTAGTAGTGCCTATTTCTGCCACAGACCCTCCTAACAACAACATCACACTAACCGTTGATGGTCTTCCTTCGTTCGCAAGCTTTACAGATTTTGGAGCTGGCGCTGGAGAGATTTCGATTACCACTACCGGGACTGATGTTGGCACGTATGAAAGTATTACAATTACTGCCACTGACGATGCGGGAGATTCCAGAAGTGAAGTCATTGTCCTGACAGTCGAAGAGTCGGTCTTGTATACTGTTTCCCTGAACTTCACCAAGAATACAAACGCTCCTGCCCCTTGGAACAACACAGGAAAAGAGCCCGATCAAAATGACTTTTTCGGGAACCTTCTTGACGACCAATCAAATAATTCGGGACTTGGGGTTCGAATAGTCTCTGATATTGGTGGAAGCTACAATCAAGGTGCTCAGACAGGAAATGATTCAGGAATCGTTCCAGATGACGTGCTTAAGGAGTACTACTGGTTCGGTATATTCAACGCACCTCAGACCGTAACACTTCGAGTAGAAGGTCTTAGTCAGGCAGAGAGATATAATTTTAGATTCGTAGGATCATCTGTTTTCTCTGGAGCAGGCGTTAGTGATAATGGTGAAACGGTCTACAAAATAGGCAACCAGGAAGTCCTGGTTGATGTACACCAGAACACCGCTAATGAAGGAGTGATAAGCGATATTGCTGCTGACAACAACGGCTACGTATACATCGAACTGCTGAAAGGACCGGCAGCAGCAGCAGGTTACATCAATTCACTCGTCATAGAGGCTGTGCCTGCAGATGATGATGCCTTCATACCTACTAATCTTACTGCAGTTGGTTCATCCCAAAGTGCCGTTCAGTTGTCCTGGGATGACAGAACTCCAGATGAGAGCGCATTTGAAATTTACAGATCAGATTCTGATGAGAATGGCGTTTTCAACATCATTGGAACTGTTGGAGCAGACATTACTACGTATGTAGATAACACTGTCGTGCCTGGCATGATCCATTACTATAAAGTGAGATCGTTACGTCCTTCAGGTGCAACCGACTTCAGCAATGTGGCGAATGGTTCCGCAATTCTGTTTAGTGTGCTGATCAATATAAACGGTGATCCTGCGTACAACCAAAGTGCTCCATGGAATAACCTTGCCTCCTACCCATCTGACGGACAATTGTATACCGGATTCCGTGATCTAAACGGTAATGAAACAGGTATCAGAGTCTTCGTAGAGAAGACAATGAGTGGCTTTAATGATTGGGGTACAGAGACAGGTGATGACAGCGGTATCTATCCTGATAAGGTTATGAAGAGCTTTTTCTTCAATGACGCGCTCGTCGAGCCAGGCCTATTTAACATTGAAGGACTTGATCAGTCCTTGAACTACAACTTTTCCTTCTTTGGAGCAATAGAAACTGGTTTTTCTATCTTCACAGAATTTACGATAGGAGAAACAACAGTCACAAATTCGCAGACGTACAATACAACTGAAGCATCGACAATATTTGGTGTTAAACCGGATATTAATGGAGAAGCAAGGCTGCAAGTCAAAGAGGCCTCAGGGTCAAACTGGGCGATTTGGAACGCGATGGTAATCGATGCTTACCCCGTTCCGGCAAGTGGATCTTCCAACGCCAGGAGAACTTCAGTCACTTCAAATGCATCTGAAGTGGGAACAGCCATTACTTTTGGAAATGAGAATTCCCTCGATTTAGCAGATCTTTCAGTCTTCCCAGTTCCATTTGCAGATCAAGTCACTTTGCAAATCGGAGGTGACACTAAAGGGGAGTTATTGGTACGTTTGATTGATCTGTCAGGGAGAGCATTACATACGGAGAAAATAGATGCTACTCGTACGAATGAACTTGAAATCAATACCAAGAATTTTGACAGCGGTGTATATCTGATCGAAGTAACCGATGCTTCCGGTAAGAAGAACTTCCTAAAGCTATTGAAGCAGTAAGCTTCTGATATCGCCCCTCGTTTCGAAAATGGAGCTATTTGTGAATAGCTCCATTTTTTATTTCGGATAAGTCAAGAGTTATCAATGCGCAAAATCAAAACACAATACAGCCAATATTTAGCTGTGAAACAGCTAAAACACTTGTTGTCCCCTATTGCTTAGCCTTCGCAACTTGTTTGCTTAGAAGTCACTAGTCGATGACTTCAGCGCAGTCATCGAAATGTTCAGGTGCGATAGCTTTAAGCCCATATTAAAACAGGTTTTACCACGACACGTCGAACCTAAAATATTTATACAGTTTCGCGTATTTTTTGTGCAAATTGATACTTTATATTAGAATAATCATATCTAATAATCACAATATTGGATATCTTTGTTCAACGCAAATTTTATTACGTAATGATGTACCGCCTCAAGCTAAGTACCCGCCTACTTAGAAACCCATTGTGCAAAATCGGACTTGCATTAGTGTTTCTTTTTGCACTCAAATTCGACACCTTTAGTCAACATCCTGTTCTTGATCCAAATGATCCCATCGTTGAATACGATGCAGACAATCCACCAACCTCTCCTGATTGGGGTACAATGGTAAAGTGGGTAAGAACAAAACGCCTTGGCTGGGATAGTGATGCATTCAAAGCTTATTTCTACAAAGGGATGGCTTTCAGAGTTATGTGGCCTAAGGATTATGATCCAAGTGGGAACACCAAATATCCGATGGTAATCATGCTTCACGGTCGTGGTGAAAGGCAGGTGATCTACGATAATGAGTTTTCGATGAAACATGGAGGGCAAAGGCACAGAGATGCCGTTAATAACGGTCAATGGCCTGGCTTTGTGGTTTATCCTCAAAACACCTCCGGATATTTTGCAGAGTCTCATTTCAACATCCTAAATGACCTGATCAACAATCATTTTCCTGATATTCATGTGGACGTCAACAGAGTCTCAGTCCATGGTCTTTCCGCAGGCGGACAAGCTACGTGGAACACGGTCATAGATCATCCAAAAGACTATGCTTCAGCAATTCCGATGTCTGCGGCTGGTCTGGGATACCTGGATGGACTTGAATCGCTTAGGTACGTACCAATTTGGCTATCTCAGGGAGGAAGAGATTCCGCCCCGCACCCCAATACTTCAAAACAAGTAACTGAGAGCCTATGGAGTGATGGAGTTAACATACGGTATACGCTTTATCCTAATCTGGGACACGGAGTGTGGAACACGCATTATAGAGAAGCTGATTTCTTTCCTTTCATGATTCGTGCCCACAAAGCCAACCCAGTCGTTGCCTCAGGAGAGGCAGCGCTTGTGTATTCATCTAGCTCAAAATTGGAAACCGATTTCATCGTCAAAAGTGAGTTTTGTCCCGGTGAGTCAATTAATGTTCCGATGGGATTGACAGCCGGATTTGAAGGGTATGAATGGAGAAAGGATGGCGTTCTCATTGAAGGAGCGAATAGCAATACATTCACGGCTTTAGAATTAGGCACGTATGATGCCAGAATCAAAAGAGCAGGTGAATGGAGTGTTTGGTCCCCGACACCTATTGAAGTCAAAATGAAGGAGGCTACACAAACTCCCGATATCGCTGTGGTTGGTCTGGCATCCAAAGTCATTCCAGCACCCGACGGCAGTACCTCTGTAGAATTGGAACTTCCGAATGGATTTATCGAATATGCTTGGTTTCAGGAAGGTTCGTCCTCTCCTATTGGCACCTCTAGAACTGTCGAAATTTCAACACCCGGAAACTACGTTGCTTCCGTTCAAGAACAATTTGGATGCTCAAGCAACGTATCAGCTCCTTTCACCGTGGTAAATGCCAACGGTTCAAACGGTCCCGATGAGATCAATGGGTTTGTCGGTACAGCCATTTCTAAAACAGAATTAAGATTGAACTGGAGTGACAATCCCAACCCGGTAAATAATGAAACAGGATTTGAAATATATAGAGCTGAAGAAGCTGGCGGGACGTATGAATTGGTTTCAATTACACCTGCAGATCAGTTGTCCTTCATTGACGAAGAGCGGATTCCAAATACAACCTATTACTATGTCATCAGAGCAGTAAATGAAAATGGTGCCTCTGCAGTTTCTAGCGAAATTAGTGTAACCACACTCGTTGACGATGTTCCCCCTGCTGCTCCACTCAATGTACGTGTTTCAGGCAAGACTAAGAGTACGATCACCTTGTCTTGGGATGAAGCTTCCGACGACGTAGGTATTTTCAAATACGAAATTTATCGAGGCGCAAATAAAGCTGCTGTTGTTGATGAAACTAGCGGCACAGTCTTCAACCTTGTAGATGGTGAAGTATATACGTTTACTGTACGTGCCCGAGATTTTGCAGGTAACCTTTCCCCGGCAAGTAGCCAAGTGGTAGCTACACCAGGCTTCAGTGGATTGAACTACAAGTACTACGAGGCAAGATGGTCAGTCCTTCCCGACTTTAATTCCTTAACTCCTGTTAAAGAAGGTACAAGTGCGAATGTAGATATTTCTGTGAGGGACGTGAATGATGATTTTGGCTTTCTCTGGGAGGGTTTTATTAACATTGAAACACCTGGTACATACACTTTTGAAACACGTTCTGATGACGGTAGTAAACTTTACATTGGAGGTTATGATGAAGACTATCTAGTCGTGAACAACGATGGCCTTCACGGAATGAGGTATCGAAGCGGAAACTATACTTTCACAGAAGCCGGGGCTTATCCGATCGCCATGACTTTCTTTGAGCGTGGTGGAGGTCAGGGCATGGAGGTTTATTGGTCTAGCAATGAACTCGGATTTGGTCGGACACGGATTCCGGACAATGTCTTTATTGACGAGACTCCCATCCCAGACATTGTACCGAACGCTCCAACAGACCTTGCAGGTATAGCTACTTCCTTCAATTCTATTTCCCTAAATTGGACAGACCAAAGCGACGATGAAACAGGATTTCAACTTTACAGATCTGAGTCTTTGGCAGGCAATTATGTTCCAGTAGCTATTGTCGATGCGAACACCACATCCTACTTGGATACAAACTTGCAACCCTCTACCGAGTATTTTTATCAAATCATAGCACTTGGAGCCTATGGGGAGTCAGAGGGACTAGCAGGTCCCCCTGTTTCTATATTGCCTATGAATTTTGGTATTGCTGCCCGCGATAATGCTACCGGAACAGGATACTTGATGTACTCTGAAGAAAGCGTCCATACTCGTTTTTCCTCAAATAGACCCCACGGATCCAATGCGGACCATGTGATTGCCGTCATAAATAACAATGGACAATGGCAGTATGACAACAATAGCAGCTACTACAATTTTTCCCCAGTTGATTCGGACTTACTACTGGCTGAAGTTAATTTCAGCACGGATGAAGTCGTTTCCCTTGAAGGCTCATCGGGATCAATAAATTCAATGGCATTCGGATTCTTCTCCGGAGATTTAAGCTTCATCGCAAATAAATGGGGAACAAATAATTCAAATAACGGTGAATTTTACATTGAAGGCACAAGTTTCAACAGGAATGTAAACTCTTCCGTTGCTATAACAACACTTGCACTCCCTTCACCTCCTGAAAGTCCAAGCGAATTCAGTGTAACCGCAGAATCGTCAACGCAGCTACAACTTAGCTGGACAGACGAAAGCACGAATGAAACAGGCTTTGAAATCTATAGATCAGTTTCTAATGATCAGAACTTCTTGCTTTTGGATGTCCTCGATGCAGAGAGTACCTCATTCAGTGATGCAGATCTATTTTCAAATACCACTTATTTCTATGAGGTCTTCGCGGTAAACGAAGGTGGTAGTACTGCGTCCGGACAACAGTCTGCATCTACGCTAAACAATGTACCTGAGCTTTCTCCGACGGGTGACTTAGTAATGCGGTATGAAACCCTACTTGAAATACCTCTTTTTGCATCTGATGAAGATCCGGAAGCATTGACGCTTTCGATTACCAATCTACCGGCATTTGGCAGCTTTGTCGATTTCGGCGACGGTTCCGGACTCTTGACGTTCAATCCTGCAATTGAGGACGCCGGAACTTTTGAGAACATAACTATTACCGTAAGTGATGAAAATGGTGGCGTAGCTGATGAATCGATCTCGCTAACTGTTGACGGCAACAATCAACCTACATTGGCTTCAGTGGAAAACGTGATCCTTGGTGAGGGCGATTCGTATCAAATTACATTAAGTGCAAACGATCCAGATGGAAACGAGGCGCTGACTTGGTCACATGACCTACCAGCATTTGTTCAGTTCGAAGAGGCAATCGATGGAGAAGCTAGATTGATTATATCTCCTAGCTACGCCGATGGTGGACTATATGAAGAAACAATTGAAGTACTTGATCCTGATGGTGGAAGTGCTTCCACTACGTTTACAATAGAAGTAACCGAAGTTGACCCCAACCAAACCATCCTCGTAAACTTCGTCAATAATACGTTGGCTGCGAGCCCTTGGAACAATGTCTCAGGGACTAGCACGTTGGACCTCTCTGATCAAAACGGTGCTTCCACAGGTGTGGATATAGTTTTCCCATCTGCCCCTTGGAATTCTTTTAGAGACGGCGCAGTCACTGGAGATAATTCAGGCGTCTATCCTGATGACGTTATCAAAGACTACTATTATTTCGGAATTTTTGGTGCACCGGAGACGGTAGACATGAGGGTTTCCGGACTCGACCCTGAAAGAGATTATACGTTTACGTTCTTCGGTTCCAGCAAATGGGGAAATGTTCCTGATAATGGATCAACGGAGTATACTATCGGTGAAGAAACCGTTTCAGTATATGTCCAAAATAATGCTCAAACCACCGCTTCTATCAGCCAAGTACGTCCTAATGCATTTGGAGATGTAATCATTACCATGAGCAAAGCAGCAGGCGCTCCCGTTGGCTACATCAATGCCTTAGACATTCGCTATGTATTTGGTGATGGTTCTGCACCTGCCGAACCTCGAACACTATCCGCATCATTTAGCGGAAGCGCGGTCCAACTTGACTGGATCGATGCTCCTTACAACGAGGAAGGTTTTGAGATTCAAAGAGCTGAAAATGGGGGTCCTTTTAGTGCCATCGGTACAGTTGGTGCAGACTCCGAAACATTTGTGGATGAAAACGTAAGTGAAAGCATAAACTATACGTACAGAGTACTGGCGTTTAATTCTTATGGCACCTCAGGATACTCTAATGTCGTTGAGGTAAGCATACCGAATACACCTCCTTCCATTGATGTTGTTTCATCTGTTGAAGTTAGTGTCGGAGCTACGGAATCGATATCAATTACTGCATCAGATCCATCATCAGCGACACTTACGCTAGGTGTAGTAAACCTACCTTCTTTTGCAACATTTCAAGATAATGGAGACGGTACCGGAGAAATCTCCTTCTCTCCTACTTCCTCAGATCTTGGCAGTTACTCACTAGATGTGACAGCTACAGATGATCAAAATGCAACTTCATTGACCAACGTTTCCGTGACTGTAATTGAGAACCAGCTCTATACTGTCGCTGTCAACTTTAGTGGTAATCTTTCTTCCGCAGGTTGGAATAATACTTCTAAGGTGCCAGCTGCAAACGACGTATTTAGCAATCTTCTTGACGATACTGGATCCAATACAGGACTTTCTCTCACATTGAATACAAGATTTGGTGGTGTTTATGCTCAAGGAGCAACCACTGGCGATGATTCAGGAGTCGTTCCTGACAATGTCTTAAGGGAATACTATTGGTTCGGAACTTTTGGTGCTCCAGAGGTGATACAGATGACTGTTGGAGGTCTAGATCAACTTGCAAAGTATACATTCAAATTTGTTGGCAGTAGTGTCTTCTCGGGAGCTGGCATCACGGACAATGGAGAGACTATTTACGAAATTGGCGGATCTTCCGTCTCCGTGGATGTGCAAGACAATACCGGAGAAATGGGGCTAATTCAAGAGGTTTCTCCAAATGGAAATGGTGAGATCGTTATTACCCTAAGAAAAGGTACCGGAGCCACTATTGGGTACATTAATGCCATGATTATCGAGGCCTTCGAGTCCGACTTAGACCAAGTAGACCAAACGCCAGGATCATTTGCCGCTTTTGGCTCCTCTAAGACAACTATTGATCTTAATTGGGAGGACAATGCTTACGAAGAGCTAGGTTACGAAGTGTATCGTCAAAATGGAGTTGAGTACGCACTTATTGCCACCACCTCGGCTGATGTGACTTCTTACATCGATGCTGGGCTCAATCCAGGGGATAGCTACTCCTACAAGGTTAGGGCAATTCTTCCTGATAACGCTTATACGGAGTTTTCTAATGCATCTTCGGCCGCTACCATGGCTTTTGCCATCAATATCAATTTAAATGGAGATCCAATTTACAACGCCCCAGAACCGTGGAATAATATTGGTTTTCTCCCGGATGATGGCATATCAGTAACAGGATTCAAAAACGAGTTTGGCAATGAAACAGGTATCGTGTTGGATTTTGTCCAAAGTATGTCGGGATCAAATGATTGGGGAACCAACACCGGGAACGATAGTGGTGTTTATCCTGATGCAGTTCTGGAAAGTTTCTATTTCATGGAATCCGGAGATGAAGCTACGATCACCGTTGAAGGTTTGGATCAATCCTATGTATATAACTTCAACTTCCTGGGTGCTATTGAAACAAATTTCAATGTATTCACAGACTTCTCTATTGGAGACGAGAAAGTCACGAACGATCAAACCTGGAATACAACAACATACTCAACGATCAGAGGTGTTGTTCCGGATGTCAACAATTCTGTTACATTAAAAGTGGTATCTACTCCCGGGTCAAGGTGGTCCATTTGGAATTCACTTGTTATTGAGGCATATCCAAATCTAGGAGGTAGTGCACAAAATGCCAGAACTGCAAATGATGAAACGTTCACTTCTCCTTCAGACGCATTGCTAGCAACGTGGGGAAATCTGCCAAGTGAAATCAAAGGTCTTGGAATCTATCCCAATCCAGTGGTCGATGCTATCAATATTCATGCAACTGTCGATAAAGGTTCTATCCCTGTGCATGTGGCACTGTACAATCTAAACGGAGTTAAAATAGTTGAGCAGAATCAAGTATGGCTTGGTTCTAATGTCCATACTGTACCATTAGGTGATCGCAATTTGGAGTCTGGAGTTTATATTCTCAAGTTGACTGGCAAAGGAATAACTCAGACCCTCAAAATATTGAAGCAGTAAATTACCCAGCAGTCATTACTTTTGAGTAGATGACTTCCTACATAAAGAGCCTAGACGGTGTAAGAGCATTAGCAATAGTATTGGTAATGCTCTTTCATTTTTATTTCGCCTTAGAAATTGGTTGGATTGGTGTACAAATTTTCTTCGTTTTATCGGGTTACCTAATTACCAAAATTCTTCTAGTATCAAAGGAAAAAGCTGATTTCGGCCCCTACCTGAAGCGTTTTTATTGGAGAAGAACGGTCCGGATTTTTCCACTGTATTACGTATATCTCTTTCTCGTTACTATTATTTTCTTCTTTGTGGGGAAACCAAGCAACTTTGGGGACACCGCAGGTTATCTCTACACCTACACTTATAACCTTCAACCACTTTTTACCTCTTTTACGCACGATGCATTTTTCACGCATTTCTGGTCTTTATGTGTTGAAGAGCAATTTTACCTGTTTTGGCCGCTCCTGATCTATTTCTTCAACAAAAAGCAAATGAAGGTAATGATCGTTTGCTTAATAGTCTTCATCCCATTTTTTAGATTACTCTTTGGCGAATTCCTGCTTAACTACGGTTATCATGAAGCGGGAGAAATTCTTTACAGGTTCTCATTTAGTCACTTTGATGCCTTTGCCTGGGGTGGATCCATTGCTGTATTTGCCCTTCCCGGTAAGGTAAGCCTTGCCAGTCAGCGAATTCTTTTAGTTGTATCCGTTGTTCTTTTAGTTGGTATCGGCATGATTCATCTGAAAACGATTCAAGACAGCGCAATCGGACTAACTTCATTTGGCTACCCGATCGGCGGAATGGTCAACTATCAACATGTCTGGTCTTATACATTACTGAATTTCTTCTCTACCACCCTTATTCTTTTCCTGGTTTCTACTGATCAGAATGAATCAGGAGTATTGGGAAAATTATTCAAGCATAGCATCGCTATTCAGATCGGGAAAATATCCTATGGAATGTATGTATACCATTGGATTGTTCTTTCCTTTCATAAAAACTACATTAACCCTCTGATTGGTAATATGATTTTGTCATTCATCATCTACTTCGTTTTTGTGTTCGGTATTTCATGGATAAGTTTTCACACGCTCGAAAAATTCTTCCTGAAACTGAAGG
>CAZQJU010000034.1:0-33564 GCA_964593185.1 uncultured Roseivirgaceae bacterium | reverse complement strand
AGGAATATAAATAAAGCGATTATGTCTAGAATGCTCACTTATTTGTTCTTTTTTGGGTGATCTAATGCAAGTATAATTCAGAAAAACGTACGATGAAGAACGATTTTTATTGTTCAATAAAAATTAGACCAACATCTATATGGCATAATTTGTTTGGAGGTAGAGTTCGTCGTAAATGGCCGCAATTCTTAATAAACTGCGAAAGCTTTCATAATTTGGTCAACAGAAATCTATCTGATCACCATGTTTTACAAATTAGCTTCGGTGGATTATACCTTAAAAGGCTGATTTTCAGGGGTGA
The DNA here is from genome assembly GCA_964593185.1 of uncultured Roseivirgaceae bacterium. Classification (GTDB taxonomy): domain Bacteria; phylum Bacteroidota; class Bacteroidia; order Cytophagales; family Cyclobacteriaceae; genus Ekhidna. The sequence continues at coordinate 33,263 of CAZQJU010000034.1, read as the reverse complement.
AGATAGCGTATTTTGTCATTTTTAGCAATCGGATGGTAAAGCAACCTATTTTTAACAAGCTTGAGTTACTGGATGCAGAGACGGAGATGCTGTACCGGATGGCTGATGGATTAAGTGAAGAAGATTTGCATGACCACTCGTATGGTTGGTCAATAATTCAAGTTTTTTCCCATCTAAACATGGCGGAATCTGGTTCAGTTCGTTACATGAAGAAGAAAATGCAAGCCGGAGACGAGATACCCCAAATCTCTTTTTTGGGAAAATTTCGATTCCTCTTAACGAAAGGATTACTTCAGAGCAGTTTGCGCTGGAAAGCACCTAAGGTGGTTTCCCAGCCAAAGGGGGACCTCAGCTTAAAAGAGATGCAAGAAGTATGGGCAGAAACAAGAAAAGCCACGAAACAGTACGTGGAAACTTATCCTGAACATCTGCTAAACAAGGCCGTTTATAAACACCCATTCGCAGGAAGAATGGATTTGGCAGGGGCAATAGGTTCATTCATTTATCATCAACGGCATCATATGCACCAGATCAGAAGAATTCGTAAAAAAATCGGTCGGTAATGCTTCAGTTACATCAACTCAAACATGAATTTGGTTCTACAACCTTAGACTACCCTGATTGGAGCGTCGACAAAGGGGGTCACGCGGCAATTTTGGGAAATTCCGGTAGTGGAAAAACGACCTTATTACATCTCATCGGGGGCCTGATGAAGCCCACCTCTGGGGAGGTTATTGTAGACGACCAATCACTGGCAAAATTCTCAGGCAGTAGTCTGGACAAGTTTCGAGGAAAAAACATCGGAATTGTTTTTCAGCGGCCTCATCTGGTCAAAGCCCTCAGCGTAAGAGAAAATCTGGTGCTTTCGCAGATGTTGGGGGGAGGGTCAAAGGACTCCTCGATCGTAGATGAGTTATTGGATCGGCTTGGTATCGGGGATCTCAAAAAACGTAAGATTCATCAGATTAGCCAAGGTCAGGCCCAGCGTGTTTCCATTGCACGGGCATTAGTGAATACGCCTAAGCTGTTGCTTGCGGATGAACCGACTGCAAGTTTGGATGATGCAAGCTGCAAGAAGGCCATCGAATTGCTGAAAGATCAGGCAAATCATTTTGGGGCGGCACTCATCGTAGCAACCCATGACCAACGCGTGAAGAGTGAATTTGAAAACCAGTTGACCCTATGAACATGCTTTTTCTAAGTGTTAAGAACGTACTGGCAAAACCACTGAGTTCATTGCTAAGTGTTCTTCTATTCGGCTTCGGCGTTTCGATTATCGTTTCGATCATCTTGGTTAGCTCGTTTTTGAAACAAGAGATCTCAAAAAATGCAGAGGGGATTGACTTGGTGGTCGGTGCCAAAGGGAGCCCGCTTCAAATCATACTTGCCAGCATTTTTCATATTGACTTCCCGACAGGCAACATTGCTTTGGCTGACGCCAATAACCTGACCAAGAACAGACTGATCTCTTCCGCGATACCCATCTCTTTAGGGGATAGCCACAAAGGGTATCGGATTGTAGGAACTACAAGTAAGTATCCTGAATTGTATCAGGCAGAGTTGGCGAGCGGCGTGTGGTTTGATGGTGAAATGGCAGCAACCATAGGATCTGCTGTCGCAAAAAATCTAGGCCTTGGGCTAGGTGATGAACTTGAAAGTGCACATGGGTTGGCTGAAGGTGGTGAGGGGCACGCAGAACACCCATTCGAAGTGGTGGGGATTATGAAGCCTACCGGATCAGTGATCGATCAACTGATATTAGTGTCGATCGCAAGTGTGTGGGAAGTGCATGCAGGGCATGAATCCCATGACCATGCAGAAGATGATAGTCTCGCGCATCAAATGGTTTATTTAGAAAAGCTTTCATTGGAAGTAACCAACGAGCAATTGGAAGAGGAAGACATTACCTCGTTACTGGTTGAATATCGCTCACCCATGGCAGCAGTCCAGCTTCCTAGAATTGTGAACGAAACCAGCAATCTTCAAGCGGCATCTCCTCCGTACGAGACGGCTCGACTGTTTAACATTATTGGTATTGGCGTCGAGGTTGTCAATATTCTAGGCCTGGTGATTGTCATTCTAAGTGCAACAAGTGTGTTCATTGCTCTATTCAATTCCTTAAAAGAACGAAAGTACGAACTTGCAATCATGCGGTCCATGGGCGCAACAAGGAGTAAAATTTTTAGACTAATTCTCGCTGAAGGACTTGTCCTGACCATTATCGGAAGTCTTTTTGGTTTTGGTCTTGCACATTTTGGCTTTTGGATTCTTGGCTTCTCCGTGGAGCAAATTGCCAACATGGAGGCCTTCTTCGTCAATGAAGAGTACTTTGTCTTAGCTGGAAGCTTCATTGTAGGTATTTTTGCTTCGATTGTACCTGCAGCTTTAGCGTACAATTCAGATATTTCAGAAACGCTTTCAAGAGCTTAGCATGAGATTTGGAACTTCAATTTTCTTACTGTTCTTCGGTTTTTGTGCTTCGGCGCAATTTTATGACTCTTCGGAGAACTGGGGATCTATGGCAGATATTTCTTACGAAAAATCTGAGGATGAGTACGGGGAGATCTATGTCCCTAAGTTTGGAGAACGCGTGCGAAAAATGGAAGGTAAAAAGGTCTCATTAAAGGGATTCATTATTCCTTTCGAAGGAATGTTTGAACCGAATCATATCATTCTCTCTTCCTTGCCCATCGCGGCCTGTTTTTTCTGCGGCGGAAGTGGTCCCGAAACGGTAGCTGAGGCATACTTGGAGAAGGAAATAGATTATACCTCAAAGCCTGTGACCGTCACGGGGACCCTGACATTGAACAATACTGATTACGATCAGCTTATGTATATTTTGAAAGATGCTAAAGTTTCATTTGAATAGCCATGTATAAATATTTAATTCCAGTTCTACTTATCGCTGTTGCTTGTCAGTCCGGAAAAACCTCTGGTGGAGATCAGGTGGTGGACGGGGTCATTTCCCTTGATAGTTTAAAAAGCGAAGTCTTATTCCTGCATGACGAGGTCATGCCAAAGATGGGTGCATTGCGCAGGGTAAGGAAGGATCTCATGCTTCAGGCAGATTCCATCGTGGAGCTGGATTCGGCGAAAGCTCAAATGCTCAATGGATTAGCCAATGATATTGGTAACGCAAGTGAAGGGATGATGCAATGGATGCGCGCTTACGAACCGGATTTTGAGGGCACTGAAGAGGAGCTAAGAGCGTACTTTGAGGAACAGAAGCAGGCAATCCAGGAAGTGAAAAATCAAATGGAAAGTACCTTGGCAATGGGGGAAAAAGCCTTGGGAGGCGAGTAGGGCTAGTCCTCACATGCACTTAGCCACTTTTCTACGTCTTTGACTCCAGTAAGACCCGCTTCATTTCCCCAGGAATTAGCAATGTACGTGAGTACTTCAGCCACTTCCAGATTCGAAATGGGGTTTCCTGGCATCATCTGATTGTAGGTTACACCATTTACAACAATTTCTGTCGCTTGCCCGTGCTTGATGATGCAAGCTGCTCGGGCCAAGTCTTCTAATAAGTAATCGGAGGCAGCCAGTGGCGGGTATAAGGAAGCAAGGCCTTTGCCGTCTTGCTGATGGCAGTTGGCACAATAGGTAGCGTAGATTTTAGCACCCTCAACCTTATACTGTTTCAGCCGAATTGCTGTTCTGGAATCGACTTCCGTTTCCTTGGACTGCTCACCGTTTGAGGAGCTACTTCCGCAACCAAAAAATAGCAGGATGAAGGATAGATAGCAGATTTTATTCATAAGCTTAAATTTCGGAATTAGGTCTGTATTCTTTTAACAGTTTTTCGATGTCATTCATAAGCACGTCTACCTGGTCGGAGGTGGTTCCGTCGTAAACACCGCGAATCCGTCGCTCCTTATCCACAAGCAAGAAATACCCGGAATGTACAAATCCGCCTTCAGCATTACTGTCTTCATCTGCTATGGACATGTAACTGTTTTCTGCTAGCTCATAGATTTCATCTTGATCCCCCCATAAAAATTTCCATTGGTTGGCATTAGCTCCTAACCTTTCCGCATAGTCTTTGAGGAGTGGAATGGTATCGTAAATTGGATCGATGGTATGGGACAGAATTCCTACTTCGTCGTTCCCCTCAAATTTTTCATAAACTCGAAGCATTTGCGCTTTCATTTGTGGGCAAATGGTTGGGCAGGAAGTGAAAAAGAAATCCGCAACATATACCTGGTTGGCAAGTGATTCATTTGTAATGATACTACTGTCCTGGTCCATCAAGGAGAAATTTTGAATGGTATGATAAATTGTATCATTTCCCTCGAAGGTGGTATGTCCAAAAATAGGGAGTGCTTCCTCCTTTGCTGTTTGAGCACAAGCCCAGATTAGAAGTATGATCGGGATTAACTTTTTTGTCATTTTTTTCTAAACTTTTTGTAAAGTTTTATGGCCATCATCAGGATTACGGCAAAGCTAATAAGACCCAAAGTACCCCATATCCAACTAAGTTGGTTTTTTAGTACGATGAGAAAAACCACTGCAAAAAGAATCAATGTTGCGAGTTCATTGAAGATGCGAAGTTGGGTGGAACTGTATTTGGCTACACCGGATTGAAGTTGGAGAAACAGCTTGTGACAGGCAAAATGGTACAGGTACAACGTGAATACAAACCCCAACTTGATGTGCATAAAGGGCATTTTTAACCAGGAAGGTTCAGTGATAATCAGTAGCGTTCCAAAGATTAAAGTAAGAACTGCGGAAGGCCATCCGATGATGAACCAGAGGCGCTTAGTCATGATCGCCAACTGAGCTGATAAAATACTCTTTTCGGGTTCTTCTTTCTCTAAAGCTTCGGTATGGTAAATAAATAATCTGACGATGTAGAATAATCCCGCAAACCAGGTAGTTACGAAAATGATGTGTAAAGCTTTTAGATACAAATAGCTCATCGAACCTTATTTTAGTATAATTGTTCTAGAAGAAGTTTAGTCATGCAAATTTGCTTCATCAATATTTAATCGCCCAGGGTAATCATGAGCACAGAATCTAATCTTTGGTATTTTGAAGATGCAGATCTCTTTGAGGTATTATGTCCCAAGAAGACGCCCTATCTCGAAGAGCAGCACAAACCTGGTACATACAAGAAGGATCAGATGATCTATTTTCAGGATCAGTCGTCCGAAAATATCTACATGGTTTCAAATGGAAGGGTGAAAATTGGAACCTACGCACCCGATGGAAAAGAGATTGTTAAGGCCATTTTAACCCGTGGGGAGGTTTTTGGAGAGCTCGCTCTTGCTGGTGAGAATAAGCGGCAGGACTTTGCTCAAGCAATGGACAATGAGACCCATGTTTGTGTAATGAAAATCGATGATCTCAAAGATCTGATGAAAGAGAATAAAGAACTTTCGTTTAAGATCTTGAAGATCGTTGGGTTTCGCTTAAGAAAAATGGAGCGGAAAATAGAGTCGTTGGTCTTCAAAGATGCCCGAACAAGAATCGTAGATTTCTTAAAAGAAACGGCCTTGGAAAAGGGTCAGAAGGTGGGTTTTGAGACCATGATTAAAAACCACTTGACCCATAAAGACATTGCCAGTCTTACCGGCACTTCCCGACAGACGGTAACAACCGTACTCAACGAACTTCGGGAAAAAAACCTCATCAATTTTGATAGAAGACGGATCCTGATCCGGGACCTGGAAAGCCTCACCTAATTAACTTTTGCCACAGCAACAGGCCTCTAACTGAAGTATAAAACTTACAAATACGAATTTAATTGAATATTTTACTTACATTTACGAAGTAAATACTTCGAAACATGAAAGGAACCAACCTAGGAGAGTTTGAGGAGCTGGTACTGCTAACGGTGGGAATACTCTATGACAATGCGTACAGTGTGGCCATTCAGCATGAGCTCAATCAGCAAACCGGAAGAAAAATCACGATTAGTTCAGTGCATGCTGCCGTGTACCGACTTGAAGAAAAAGGACTGCTTAACTCAAGGATGGGAGAAATGACCAGCGAGCGGGGAGGAAAAAGAAAGCGAATTTTTACCATCTCTCAAGCAGGTAAGGAAGCGCTAGAAAAAGCAAATGAGTTGAGAAACCGACTCCGAAATCAGATTCCTGAAATTGCTTTTCAAAATCTGGGTTGATGCTTAAGAATCCACCGAAACTACCTCTTCGGATCTTCAAGTACTTCTGCAGCGAGGAACGCCTGGAAGAACTTGAAGGAGACTTATTTGAAGTCTACAATGAATACCTCGAAAACAAAGGAGAACGATTCTCAACGCTCTTTTACTGGTGGATTGTCATACGTAGTTTTCGATCGTACGCGCTAAAAAGGACAAAAATGAAAAAGAAAAGACGACTCACTTCTGTACTCACCTTCTTAAATCACAACTTGAAGATATCTTGGCGAAATTTGTTGAAGTACCGAAGTACTTCGCTAATCAATATCACCGGGTTAGCGATTGGCATTAGCGGATTTCTTACCATTTACAGCATTATTTCATTCGAGCTGGATTTTGATCAGCACATCTCAGATCGGGACCATATTTATCGAATTACCACTGAATTTACAGGTGTATTTCAAGGAACAAATCGCGGGACGGTCACGGGTTTGCCAACTTTCATCGATCAGAACTGCCCAATAGTTGAGGAAATCGTGTTTTTTCAGAGCTGGGTAGCACCCGTCAAGGTAGCGCGTGATCCTTCGGGATTTAGTCATTTTGATCGGAATCGACGTATCCTATTTACAGATTCCTCTTTCTTTCAAATGTTTGATCAGTATACTTGGCTCGCAGGATCGATCGAACAGTTCTCAAGACCCAATGCGCTTATACTAGAAAAGCGTCAGGCAGAAAAGTATTTCCCTGGAGGTGATTTTGGAAAACTTCTCAATCAAGAAGTCCTGTATGAAGATTCATTGAGAGTTTTCATTGCAGGTGTAGTGGAGCGGTCAGAAGACCGTACGGATTTTGATTTTACGGACTTCATATCTCATTCTACCATCGAGAAGAATTGGATAAAAGAGCGGTTCATTGAGTCTGGCAACTGGGATAGTTTCAATAGTGGCACACAAGTATTCATCAAAGTCAACCGAAATGCTCAACGTACCGACTTGGAAGAAATGCTATCGGACATTAATGCAGAGTTGAAGAAGCACGAAACAGTACCAGAGTGGACGACAAGGCAGAACCTGGAACCACTTTCCAATATACACTTTTCAAGTTTGGGGATTTTCGATCATTCGAGGTCCAGTGTCAATTTGAGAAACCTCTACCTATTGATGATTCTCGCCTTGGCGCTGCTGGTTATTGCCATATGTAATTTCATCAATCTAGAAACCGCGCAAGCCACGAATAATGTCCGAGAGGTCGGCCTTCGGAAGGTCATGGGCAGTAACAGGTTGATGTTATTTGGGCGATTTTTTACATCGAGCGCGCTGATCACTTTTATCGCAGCACTTTTGTCCCTTCCCATAGCGGCTACCTGTTTGAGTTTCTTTGAAGAGTTTGTGCCCCAAGGCGTGGGCTTGGACATCCTCGGACTTGGTTTTTGGCTCGTCCTGATTGGCTTGTTGTTTGGTATCACCATTCTCTCCGGAACCTACCCAGCTTTGGTCATTTCTTCGTTTGCCCCCATCGATGCTTTAAAAATCAAAATGATTCAAGGAGGTAATCGAGCGGGAGGACTCGTGAGAAAACTGCTTATTTCATTTCAATTTGTCATCGCGCAAGTCTTGATTGTAGGGACACTGGCCATCGTTTCTCAAATATCTTTTATGCTAAACAAGGACCTGGGATTTACGAAAGAGGGAGTGATTTATATCCGAACTCCTTGGTTGGAATCAGCACAAAAGCAACAACGTCTTTATCAAGACCTAAAAGGTATCCCCCAGCTATCACTGGTCAGCTATCATGGAGATCCTCCGGCAAGCCCGGGGTATTCAACCAGTACCATGAGTTACGTGAAGGACACTTCCAAGGTGGTCACCAACATCAACCGAAAATTTGGAGATAGTGAATATCTGAACTTGTACGGAATCGAGCTACTGGCCGGTACCAATATTCAAAAGAACGAATCATTCATCGAGGCGATTATCAACGAGACTGCCATGAAGGAAATGGGAATTTTGGATCCTATAGATGCTGTTGGACTGAAGCTGGAGAATGGAGAGAACAGATACCAGGTAGTTGGCGTTTGTAAGGACTTCCATATCTCATCTTTAAGGCACCAAATTCCTGCAACGATGATATCGTACATGAGAGAGATGGATGGCAATGGTATGATTGGCATGAAAGTGCAGCTTGAAGATATTCAGGGCACAGTAGCGTTGATTTCAGGGTTGTGGGAATCCGTCTATCCAAATGCAACACTTGAAGTAAAGTTCTTTGATGAAGAAGTGGGTCGGTTCTACGATGAAGAGCAACGGACTTCTAAACTCGCAACAACAGCGACCATCATTGCCATTTTTATTTCTTGTCTTGGCCTTTTTGGCCTTATTTCATTTGTGATTGCCAACCGATCAAAAGAAGTAGGAATTCGAAAGGTGCTGGGTGCGTCATTGATGCAAATTAGCTCGGTGATATCCAAAGAGTTTGTGCTCTTGATTGCGTTGTCATTTCTCTTGGCAACCCCGCTGGCGTATTATTTCATCGGGGAGTGGATGGACCGTTTTGTCTATCGGACTCCAATTGCCTGGTGGATGTATCTTCTAGGAGGTCTTCTGTCGATGTTCATTGCCATTGTTTCGGTGGGAACAAGGATACTAAAGGCAGCCAATGCAAATCCCATTGATTCACTGCGGTACGAATGACAGTTTCACGAAAGTGTAAAATTTTTGTAACAGTTTAAAAATTGTCAGGTTCGAGACTTTGCACAGGATGGTTTCTACGTTTATTTGAGCAAATAATAAGAAAACATGCGCAGGTTAACCTTCAGTATTCTTTTCATTGCCAGTCTTGCTGTGCAAGGTCAAAGCAATCTTCAGAATTATACACCATCTATCCTCTTTGAAAAAGGAGATTGGGAGTTCAAGTCCTTCCAAAACTTGTACACCCAAACGCAAAGATTTGACGCAAATGGAAGCAAGGTTCCCTTGGATACCATTTTTGGCCTGAATAGAATTGCTGAGCGGGAGACGTTTTTTACCTCAATCAACCAATTTCTTTATGGGTTAAATGACCAGATAAACGTGGGATTTGACGTTTGGATCAAGGCATCCGATCGAATCGAGGACAATTTTGGAAGCAGTCTGGGGGTTTCAGGTTTTGGGCCAAAGATCAAGATTGCCCCTTTTAAATCACTTCCTCGACTTTCCATCCAAAGTACCTTCTTATTCAACCCACTGGACGATGCGGAAGGAAATGAAGGTTCTCGGTACTTTCTTGAATGGGATGCTAACCTATGGCTCAACCAGATTTTCTTTGACTTGCCGATCAATGAAAAATCACAGCTATTTTTCCAGCAAGCCTTCTGGTATCGTTTTACACGAGATGGTTCGTTCGTTGAGAACAACTTTTTAGACACGCAAACAAGCATCTTCTATAGTTACTTCCCGAACAGTCGCTGGACCATTTATGGGATGTCTGAATATTTTCCCAGGCATTACAATTTTGACACACAACAATCGGAAGCTTTCTTGTCGTACTTCATTCAGTCCGGTATTGGCTTGAAGTATCAGTTAATTCCGAATCTGATTGAACTTGAAGGGCTGTATACAAACTTTTGGAATGGAAGTGAAGGTGAGGGAGCTGGAGAAACCATAAATTTGGGTATCCGTGTGATACACCAATAAATGGCCAGAGAATTACTGTTAATACTATTCTTCATTCCCCTTTTCGGACTTGGTCAGCAAGTCGCCTCGATCTCTATTGAAGGACTGAAAAAGACCAAGTCTAAGTATGTGCTGCAGTTTATCGAAACTTCGGCGGGAGAGGATCTGGACACTGAACAATTGTTGCTTGACGCACAAATCCTTACCAATTTAGAAATGTTTAACAAGGCAGAGTTCCGAGTAGACAGTGTTGCTCAGGACAAAGTTGCCGTTGTGTTTATTGTGGACGAGCTCTACACCTTGCTGCCCATTTTTAGCTTCGGTGGCATAGAAGAGAATTTCTGGATCCAAGCCGGAGTTTCGGAAGCTAATTTAGGAGGAGTAGGAAATAAGCTTACGACCTATTATCAGTACTATGATCGCAGCTCAGTTGCGGCTCATCTGACCTTGGATCGAATTAGGCAATCGCGCTGGGGTGCAAACATCAACTTCGTCAAGTGGTCCACACTAGAACCACTATTCTTTAGTGAAGGAGCTGCGGAGTATGAATATGATAACTGGACTTTTGGGGCCACTGCTGTCCGGTACTTTCAGTTTCGGGATAAGCTCGAGTTTGGTGGGGCTTTTTTTACCGAAGACTATACCCTGGTCGGCGAGGGCTTTAGTGACACGCCAAGTAGGGTCAGTGAAGATAAGGTCCTCGGTAAGGTACTTTATACGATCGATAGGGTAAACTATCATTTCTTTTATCTGGACGGGGTAAAGAACTTTTTTAACCTCCAGACGGTCAGATCGTTTGACCAAAACCCTGATTTTTACATTGCATTCAATGATTTCCACTACTTCAACCGAATAAACGCCAAGGGAAACTTTGGACTTCGATTTCGTATGGGCTTAAGTTCCAATCACGAGAGCCCTTTCGCACCGTTTGTACTGGACAGCTACTTAAACATCCGTGGGATTGGCAATCGTGTCGATCGTGGTACTGGTGCACTTATTCTGAATATGGAATACAGACATTCCCTGCTGGAGAAAGAGCGGATTGCTATTCAGGGCGTAGTCTTTTCAGACACTGGATCGTGGAGAAATCCGGGAGGGAATCTTGATGACTTCTCAAACCCCGATAATTTCGTACTATTTGCCGGAGGCGGCCTTCGTTTCATACATAAGAAAATCTACAATGCAATCTTGAGGGTTGATTATGGATTCAATTTGCAAGAACGCCAAGTAAATGGATTTGTATTAGGTGTCGGACAGTACTTTTAGTACAGATCGTCTTCCTCTTCGTCCTCTTCTTCGCCCAACTTTTCCCATTCAATATCTGTTTCCTTAAGGTCATCTAGGGTATCAATATCATTTAGCGTGGGTAGTTGATAAACAGCTAACTGAAGTTCTTCAGTGACTTCGAGAAGCTCTTTGAGTACTTCCGGCGTACTGTATTCTTTGTCCGCAAAAAGTTGAGGAAAATACTCGTTCATGCCCAGCAAATAATAACCTCCATCCTTGGCAGGTCCTACCACCACGTCGTGTTCTTCCAACATGGCGAATGCTGTCTTGATAACCTTTCCACTCAATTCGTAACAATCGCTTCCAATGATGACCACTTTCTTATAAGAATCAAATCCTTCGTCGAATGCGTTCGCCATTTTTTCCCCAAGCGAATGTCCCTTCTGAAGCTTATGTGAAAAGTGCTCGTCGCTCCAGACATCCTCCACTTCTACGTATTCAGAGTAATGAACGGATTTATCCGCCTCTATTTTCTTCGTAATCTTATGTGTATGATAGATTAGTTCCTGATAAACCTCCAATGCCTTAAAAATGCCGATATCTTCTGCAAGGCGAGTTTTTACCATACCTGGGATCAGGTTTTTCACAAAAATCATCAGTAGACTGTCTGTCATAGCGAGCGTATTTCCTTAATAAACTTTGATTCCTTTATAAAGCCATTGGCCCCATGATTTGTTGTACGTATGTACCGTATCTGTGACTTGATTCTTTGCATCCACTACCTCCATTCCTTGATTCTTCCAATTAAAGATCCCGCCGTAGAGGTTTTTAACATTTGTGTAGCCTGCTGCTAGAAGTTTTTCACCTACTCGCTCACTTCGGTAGCCTACGGAACAGTAAACGATCACTTCGGAATCCTTTGGGATGTCTTTCAAATTTTTCACTTTGAACTGATCATAATCGACCAGTCGAGCTCCTTCAAGATGACTTACTTCAAACTCTTCTGGGGCGCGTATATCCAGAAGGATAATGTCATTTGCTTTTGCTTGCAGTTCTTCCGCATTAATTAACGGCACGGTGTTTTTGTACAGACTTTGCATCTTTTCATCAAAGGTCTTTTGACCACAAGACATGAAGCTGCAAACCAGGAGCAACATAAAGAGGGGAACATATTTTTTCATGCTTTTAGCTTTAAAAAACACTCAATAAAACCGAAAATTACAACACTCGTGTATTCCAAAACCACAATCCACATAGGAAGTTCAAATCCTGTTGCCGAATACCCTAAATAGGTCAGAAAAATCATAAAGGACCATGCAATCGGAAACCAGAATCCGGAAAGTAAGCCAAAAGCCATCAGTGGAAGGATGTACCAAGGGTGTATGATTGTCCCAAAAAGGAGGTAAATGCAGAGTATCAGCAGGAATGCACTTGGTATCTTCCACTTTCTGGTCACGGCAAATAAGGATCCCAAAAGAATACTAAAGAGTGATGCAAACGATAATAAGGGTCCAATTTTGGCAATGTTGTTATAGCCGTAAACCCAAAACCCAACTTCTCTCGCGATAAAGTACAGACTGGCATTGAATTCGAACTTTCGGAAATACAAGTCCAGGCTTGACCGCATTCCCTGAATAAAGGGTTCATTCAGTAGGGGTAAGAGGGTCAGCAATCCAATGATCCCTGCGAAGACAGGAATGTACCATTTGCCAGATCTCAGTCCTTTGAAAAACAAAAAGGGTAGGTAAATGATAGGGAGTAATTTCGTGCCAATGGCAAGTCCAAAACCGAATGAGGCGATCCATTTCCGGTTTCGATGCAATCCATAGATCCCCCACAACATAAAGCAGACCACCAAACCTTCAAAATGAAGATTGCCCGTAAACTCTAGAATAACAAGTGGATTTAGGAAATACCAGTACGCCAGGTGCTCATTCTTTTGGTATAGCTTAAGCAAGGATCTCAGCAGATAAAGGGAAACTACATCGGCCACCAACAGCACGAATCGAATGATGTTTGCATTGACAAGCCAACTATCACTAAACTGCACACTCAGCCAGAACAGCCCTTGATTCAATGGAGGGTAGATCGTAAAGTACTCGGGCGAGTTGAGTCGGTTATACAGCGACTTGGTCAAACCTTCAACCGGTTGTTCTATGTAGAATGATGGAAGTTGCTCAAAAGGGTGGATGGAGTTTTTTAATAAGAGTCCATCCCAGATAAACCGGAATACATCATCCGAGAGCGACGGAAGGCCGAAGAACAGGAGGAGTCTGGCGGTAATACCAAGCACAAACAAGTGATTTTCTGAATCCTTTGTCTGAAGAATAGCCACATAAGCGATAAAAGCGCTAAGGAAGGACAACAGTAAAATGCTTGATTGAAAGCGTTCGACCCAGAGTCCAATAGCTGCAATTGACACTAAGAAAATTACCAGGAAGGAAAAGAAACCGAAAGGGTTCTTTTTACGCATTTCTCAATGGAACAATCGAAAGAATGAAGATATACGCAAAACCCAGCGCCATCATGAGATGAAACAACATCAGCCCGTAATCTTCCAATCTAAATCCGGAAAAAATTCCGTAAGCAAAGTAGGCCGCAAGAACCCCTTCGAAGAAAGTAACCGGGGTTAGTACCTTCTTGAGGTATTGATTTCCTTGCCAGCGGTCTTTTTTACTTTTCACATTAAATTTTGGAGTCCGAATAAATGGAGTTTTGATCCCAAGGTATCCCTCCACCACTGCAATTGAGTTGTGAAGTGCCATGCCCATTGAAAAGGCCAGGAACATTGGAAAATTTGTGATAAAGTACCTAAAGGTATAGTTCGGGTGTGTCGCTTTTGCGGAAACCCAATAGAAGAATCCCATCGCTAAGAACCCAATCACGAATAGACTTCCTAAGTCGAAGATGAGTGCGAGATCGGGATTGTATTCCTTGATGTACAACATCGGAATGGATAGAATAGCAGCTATCAATAGTAGGAGAAAGACCGAACTGTTCAGCAGGTGAAACACGGCTCTAGCCTTATGTTTCCAACCAATTGAAGAGCGCAGCACTTTACCAAGGGTTTTCCTGGCGGTTTCTGCTGCACCTTTATTCCAGCGATACTGCTGAGATTTGATCGCCGGGATGATGATGGGTAATTCGGCAGGAGATTCAATCTCTTCTCTGTAGCAGAAATTCCATCCCTTAAGCTGTGCGCGATAGCTAAGGTCCAAATCTTCGGTGAGTGTATCATGTTGCCAGCCTCCGGCATCTTGTATGCATTCCTTTCTCCAGACACCGGCCGTTCCATTGAAGTTAATGAAGCTACCTGCTTGTTCACGACCTTTTTGCTCAACGGTAAAATGTGCATCAAGCCAGAAGGCCTGGATTTTGGTCAAAGCACTAAAGTCTTTGTTCAGGTGACTCCATTTGGTTTGTACCATCCCCACCTTTTCGTGGGTGAATTTTGGAAGCGTTCGGAGCAGAAAATCCGGATGAGGTATGAAATCCGCATCAAAAATGGCAAGGAACTCGCCAGAGGCAATACCCATTCCATATTGCAATGCTCCCGCTTTGAAACCTACGCGCTCTGGTCTTCGGACATGTTGAATATTGATTCCCCTCTCTTGAAAGGACTGGACTTTGTCGGCGATAATGTCCACTGTTTCATCATTGGAGTCATCCAATACTTGGATTTCCAGTTTGTCCAAGGGGTAATCAAGCTTGCATACCGCATCGATCAGTCGCTCAATAACATACCTTTCATTAAACACGGGCAACTGTACCGTTACCAAAGGGTATTCCTTCAGTTCTGTAGTGGCAGTTTCCTGTTTTTTCTTGGACTTTAAGTAGTGCCAGGAAAGGTTGAATTGCGCCAAACTAAAGAGACAGATAATCCCTAATGTAAGCGCATACAAACCGATAATTAGCCACTCCACTTCTTATAAATACTTGAATATCGTATAAATGATTTTATAGCCCGCACCGATCGTCCCTCTTAGTGTGCCGCTCACCTTTGAAACTCCAATTCGCTGTCTATAATCTACAGGAACGTCCATGGTGCGCAAATTTAGCTTAGCTGCCTTTAATTGCATCTCTACCGTCCACCCATAGGTGCGATCTTGCATATTAATTGTCAGGAGGCTTCCATATCTAATGGCCCGAAAGGGGCCCAAATCCGTAAATCTTACCCGGTAAAGTCGTTTAATCAAAAATGTAGCCAGCCAATTCCCAAAGACTTGCTGTGGTGTCATGCTGCCTTTTTCCTTTTGGCCTAAAGCTCTCGAACCAATGACCAAATCAGCTTTATCCTCAACAATGGGTTGGATCAAATCTTCCATTTGCTCGGGGTAGTCCGAGTGGTCACCATCTAGAAAAACAACTATATCGGGCTTTGCTGAAGAATTTGCAATGTGTTCCATTCCCTTGAGGCAGGCATTTCCATAGCCTCTTGTGGGTTCCTTCAGTGTGGTGGCACCACGGTTGCTTGCCTGCTCAAAGGTGTCATCTGTGGAGCCATTATCAACAACGATAATTTCTGAAACAAGCTGCTTTGGAATTTCATCAATGACTAGCCCAACGGCATTTTGTTCATTGAAAGCTGGAATGATTACTCGGATGTCAGGCTTTGTCAATGCAGGATCTTAATTGAGCCTGCAAATGTAGGATGCTGTCAGGTTACTTGTTTGTTTAGCCTATGACATCCTTCACAGTTTTTTAAAACGAAAGGGGACTGCTTTTCCATCTCCGGAAATCACGACGGTCAGTCTATCTCCTTCGAGTGTGTAGTCGATTCGTTTAGGGAAGTCGTGGGAGGGGTTCTCGCAAGAGAATTCGTTCTTTCCGTAGGTCACAATTTTGAAGAAAGTAGGAGCGGGATTATGCGCTACCTCAGCTACATAAAAGAGGTCTCCTTCCTTTTTTTGGATCTTTAGGTTTTCCACAAAAACCGTATCCGAGCCCTGTAATGTGATACCCTGACCAGCCATTCCTTCTGCATCACTCACCCAGTATTCAGTGGCAGTGGTCCCTTGCTTGGTATTTTCACGCTGCCATGTGCCAAGTAACCAATTGAAATCTGAGACGGTTTGTCCTTGGCAGGAAGGAAAGATGAGTAGTGCGCTGAGTGCAATAAATAGGTATTTCATTTCTTTTTGAAACAAGACTAGTGTCTAAAAGCCAGAGGGTATTGTAAATTCCCGACATCAGCCTCTCAAAAAGAAATTTGCGAGGTTTTCTTTCTCAAATCCATAGTTTGAAGGGTATTCGCCTGTGAATTCCTTAAAATTTTTGATAAAGTGCGATTGATCAAAGTAGCCTGATTGCAGTGCGATGCGAATCCAGGATTCTTCTTTGGCCTCCATAATTTGAAAAATATGGTTAAACCGAATGATCCGTGAGTAAAATTTAGGGGTAACACCGATTACTTTTTTGAATAGACGCTCAGCTTGGCGCAAGCCAATCCCGATTGAGCTAGCCACTTGATCTAAATTTACCATGCCTTGTTGGGCCACGATTTCGTCTACCATTGCTCGTACCTTCGGTTGATAAACCGGGTTTCGGAGGTCAAGCCAATCTTCAAGAACTGCAACCTTAGCGTGTACGGATAGATGTTTAAAGTGCTCATTTATCAGGGGTGGTTTGATTGGCTCCAGCACTGACTGGAGCGATTGTACCTGATCGGTCAGACCAGCCACGCTGAGATTAAATAGCTCGTAAAAGGCAGAAGGGAAGAGTTTTAGTCCAATCATGCCGGAGATACCCGTATTTTTTAGATAGAAAAATTTACTGATCTGACTCGAAAAGAGTTGCTGAGACTGTGACTCCCAGTGGCCATTCAAGTTGATCTCATAGGGATCTCCGTAGTGAATGATGATCTCACTAAAACCATCAGGAATTATCTTTTGATTTGTTGGTGCGGGGTCATCGTTCTCATAAACCCATATTTCTTTGATCAGCTCTTTGAGCGAATCCCGCGGATTTATACTTTCGAAATGCATATTGCAACATAAGAAATCTTCCGTCTACTAAGAAAGAATGAATCACTACGAAGTTCTGGGTGTCTCAAAGACTGCTTCTTTTGCAGAGATTAAATCCTCGTTCAGGAAAAAGGTAAAACTGGTACATCCAGATTTGAATCCGGGCAAAGACCGTACTGAATTCATTCGCCTCAATGAAGCTTATGAGGTCTTATCCGACGCAACTTCAAGAAACCTCTACAACCTCTATTTAGATGGGGTGCAGGTCAAAACCGAAATTGAGGAGGTGACACCTCAGCAGCGCTATCGCGAACAGTACCGAATGCGCAAAGCAAAAGAGGCACGAGAACACCTGGAAGCACAAATTCTCTATAAACAGAAGTTTTATGCCAAGCTTAGGTATGTGAATTTTAGCTGCTTTTTTCTCGCTCTTTTACTTACGTACGATTATTATGAGGAGTCTATTCTACTGACTGTTGTTCCACATGAGGTAGAATACCGTGTAAGCAATACCAGAATTGTGTTTGCAGACGGAAGAACGATGCTTACACGTGCTGACTTTCATGCAGATTACGTAAAAGCAGCGGAAAAGCAAGTAGAACTGACCTCATCACCAATACTCTCCATTCCCAAGAGAATCAAGGTTACTGAAATGGAAAATAGCTACGCAATCAGAGGCAGTGTATATATGTTTGGTAATGCTATCGCAATGCTCCTGTTTGCTTTTTCAATCGTGGTGATAGCAAATAAGCCTTATTCAGATTCCAGGTTGACTTTTGGGATTTTTTCAGTGGTAATCCTTGTGTGGATGATCGCCATGGTGCTCATCTTTTCTTAAAACGGCAAAGGCCGCGATTCAAAAAAACTAAGAACAAATGCAACCATATTCTCAATATTTAGTATAATTGATATATCAATAATTAAAATATCAATTTTATGAAAAATTTAATGTTACTAGCAAGTTTCTTGCTACTGGGTACAACGTTCGGTCAATCGAAAACAGAGGAAAAAGCGATCACTAAAGCTGTAAAAACATTTACAGGGGCCGGTGACAAGCAAGACGTACCAGGACTCACTCAAATTATCCATGAGCACTATCGTTTGGTATGGAACAGTGGAAACGATGCACCATTCATTGCAGACAAATCGGCCTTTTTGAGCAAGTTTGAGCAGAAAGAGTGGGGTGGGGATCAGCGGCAGGTTACCGTTGAAAACATCGAAGTTTTTGATGGACTAAATGCGGTGGCTAAGGTGGTTTCAGATGGCAAGAAAGCTCAGATGCGTTCCCTTTTCTCACTGGTCAAAGTGGAAGGTGAATGGAAAATTATTGGAGAGCTGGTAAACGCAACCTTTAAAGGCTAGGGTATCACTTATTTTTTTCAGGTAATTTGAGCAAAAATATCTTTGAATGAATGAGGAAGATAAGCCATTAAAGGACATCTACTTTTTTTGGATGGATCGTGCCATGAAGGCACAACGCAAAGCTACTGCTCGGATGTTTAAAGAACTGGGCATAAAGCTTACACCAGATCAATGGATTATACTCAAAAGCCTTAAAGAGCAAGCGCACCAAACGCAGCGACAACTAGCGGAAGCCGTATCCAAGGATCCGGCTTCCATTACGCGAACGCTTGATTTATTGCAAAATGAACAGCTAATCGAACGAAAACAGGTGGATCGTAGAACCTTTACGGTGTTACTTACGAATAAAGGAGAAGCTCTTGTTGAACGTGTAATACCAGAAGCGGTCAACTACCGAAAGAAGGGCATAGAGGGCATCTCCGAACACGAAATGGAGTCCTTCGAAAAAGTGCTAAAAACCATATATAAAAATTTTACGGAAGACGAATGACTAAATTCTTGCTACTTCTTACCACTATCCTGTCGGGAACCCCAAAAACACTAGAAGCCGAAGAATTTTTGCTGCGGTGGGAACATGAAGAGGACAAGGTTAATTTCTCACTTTTTGCACCTACTGATGGCTGGGTAGCGATTGGATTTACGGAGAATGAAGACATAGTGGATTCAAACTTGATCATGGTGCGGGTTGAGGATCATAAAGCGTATGGGGAAGACCAGTATATTGTCGGTTTCGGTAAACATCCGGAGGTCACCTCGCTTGGTGTTCCTTCCAGAATCTCGGACGTCAGCGGCCATGAAAACTCGGATGGTACCACCATTTCCTTCTCAATCACGAAACAGCAGATGGATAGCTATCACTTTGATTTATCCGAAGGCAACGAAATCAATGTATGGTTGGCTTGGAGTGTGTCCGATGATTTTGACCACCACTCCAGAAAGAGGATTCTGAGAAGGATTGAACTTTAAATCTCCAAGAAAAACCCTACTTCATACGATGGATTGGCGAGTACTTGTCGGCCAGAAAATGCGGTACCTACAGCTGCGGAAAATCCATAATGATCTTTCATTTTGTAAATGACCTCCGGCATGAAACTTAAAAATTCCAGGTTGTTGGCAAAAACTCCTTGCGCTTCGCTATCCTGTGGATTTCCATTCATCAAGGACTCTACGCCAATTAATCGTCCGATGACCACAAACTTCTTTAATGTAAGGCCAGCTTCAACCGAATACCTGAATTCTTCAGAGAAGCCCTTGGTCCGGTTGTTAATTCCAAGCGAGGCAGTGGCGTAAAATGGTGCCGGATAAAACGAATGGCCCACATCTACAGAAATCATCTGGTTGAACTCTCCATCACCTGTCTGCAGGACGCCAGATTCACCTCCAGATGGATTGCCAAAAGGTAACCCGAGGGTCAGTTTTGCGCTGACTACAGTTGGTCCTTTTTGGGTGATACCATACTTAAAACTGATGTTGGTGTCACCAATCGATGACACTTGGTCTCCCGGGATCAATTCCTGGTCTACACCTCTGGTTTGCAAGTTGTTGAGAATCGATCTGGTAAAGAAAGGGAAGTACAGTTCCGCCGTGATCTTGTCGGTAAGTCCGTATTCTCCGTAGAGCGCTGTGCTGTAAAACGCGGTGCCCGGATTTACACGGATGATGTTGCCCTCAGGGTTAAAGTACTGATCTGCAATGATGGCATATTGACTAAGTTTAAAAAAACCTGTCCCTTTCTTCTTCGTCCATCCACCACCGGCAAAGATTGACGTAGTGCAGAATGCCACTATTAAAATGCTGAATAGTCTTTTCATCGTTTAGTTGTCAAATTCACCCACACCTAGTCTGACCCCAAAAGGTTCACACCAGATCACCAGGAAATTGTAGGTAAGCAGTTCTACTGAACTGTCAATTTCGGATACATTAATGGAGATGTCCCCAGAGGAACCTGCATCCCCTAGATTGATTCCGTCAACTCTTCTCGATTCATTGACATTGGACAAATAGAAATACGGTCCGGGACCGTCGGGTTTGTAGCCCTCAATCGTCAGAATAAGATCTCCATCTTCATTTTGAGCTAGGGAAAAATTGCCCTCGATGTCATAACCTGTTCCCATCAAAACACCCGTTCGCGCAGTAATTACACCCTCTACCACCATCGTTACCGTAGCCGTCTCATTTTGATAAGTAGCTTCGACGGTCACCATGCCCGGAGTGAGGGCGGTGGCTAGTCCATTGTCGTCAAGCGAGAGAATAGCATCATTGGATGAGCGCCACGCTATTGCGGCGGTCTCGTCGATTCTTCCTTCGCTTGTGTAGTAGTCTGATTCAAATTGGAAGGTGTTGCCAACATCCAAAAAATGTGCAAACTTGATCATGTGCAGTACAGGGTCCAATACTACCGGATCGTCTGTGACTTCTAACTTAGATACACTGCTATTTCCATCAAAGGTGAGACTAATATCAACCACGCCGGGACCAACAGCGGTAATGGCTCCATCCTGATTGATCTGCGCAATGCTTTCGTCCGAAGACGTCCATGTTGGTGTAATGCTGTTGTCCGTGACACCTTGTAGGTCAATGAAATTGAACTTGAATTGCGATGAATTTCCTGTCTGTATTTTCGGTGTAAATCCCGAGATCTGTAGGGAGCCTCTGGAAGCTTCAGTTTCAATTGCCTCCGTGATTTCCAACCCATTTGCCCGGACAGAAACTAGCACAACCCCCTCCGAATGTACAGTGGCTACATTTTCCGAAAAGGAAAGAATGGAAATGTCAGAACTCTCCCAGGCAAAATCCGCGTCAATCGAATCGCCCGCATCGTCCGTGAAAATCGCCTTTAAGGCGTAGGA
Organism: uncultured Roseivirgaceae bacterium; assembly: GCA_964593185.1. Classification (GTDB taxonomy): domain Bacteria; phylum Bacteroidota; class Bacteroidia; order Cytophagales; family Cyclobacteriaceae; genus Ekhidna. The sequence goes on along the minus strand of CAZQJU010000034.1, from coordinate 12,112 downwards.
ACCACCAACTCGAAAGTCGATGGCGTTGATGGAATTGTCAATCCTGAGTGCAGGATCCACCAAATCCTCAAGATCTGTTTGGATACATCCTGTGAATACAAAAAGTAGAAGAACTAATTTTTTCATGATTACTGTACTACAGCAATACTATCGTTTCCCAATAAAATTGGTTGGTTAAACCGACCATCTTCGTCTCGATTTTCGAGGTTAAGGACGCCTCGCGGACAAACGGAAGAGCATACACCGCAGCCAACACAGGACGAACGGATGATATTTTGCCCTCGTTGCGCATAGGCTCTTACATCGATTCCCATTTCACAATAGGTGGAGCAGTTTCCACAGGAAATGCATTGGCCACCGTTCGTGGTGATCCTAAATTTTGATTTAAACCGTTGAACCAATCCCAGGTACGCAGCGAGCGGACAACCAAACCTGCACCATACGCGATTTCCCATAAAGGGGTAGAATCCTGTTCCTACCACTCCGGAAAACATGGAGCCGATCATGAAGCCGTAGACCGTTCGTATGTTGCCACTTGAAAAGCTGAAATCACTTCCATCCACAGGAATGTACTTGGCAAAGACAGAAACTTCACTGAAGGCGATTCCTAATGCGAAGAAGCCAACAATTCCCATAACTACATTTCGAACCTTCTTGCTTCCCATCGTTGGGTACTTTCTACGGTGGAAAATATACAAGCCTGCTCCTGTCAACGTAAAGAGTCCCAACACTACCCACTTGTTAATACCAAAGTAGAAGTCACCACCAAAGAAGTTGTAAATCACCAAGCCCGTCATGATGACCCCAAACACTAAAACACCGTGAATTAAAAATCTTTCTATTTGCCAGGCTTCTGTCGATTTATCAGACAATTGGCGAAAAGGGTCTCCAGCTGTCTCTGCTAGTCCGCCGCATCCACATACCCATGAACAGTACCACCGTTTGCCAAAGAAATAAACGAATACTGGAACGCCTACTACAAAAAGCGTGATGCCCCATGCAAACATGAAAACACCCAGTCCTCCTGACTGTGTGAGCATATTGACATGCCAGGCATCAAAAAAGTCATAGTCCAGTGGCCACATATTCTTAAAATCGAAATATGGCTGGTTGAGCCTTACCAGAATTTCTGGAATAAGAAAGGCAAATGCGAGCTGAAAAAACATGACCGAACTCGTCCGCACGACCTGATACTTGCTATGTCGATACTTTACGATCATCCTGATCCCCATCACCACCACAGCGAAGGTGTATAAGAACCCATAGAGGAACCATTGACTAGAGGTAGCAGCTGGATTGATCACTTTTTGGATTGGATCTACGATCATGATCCAGTTGGTAATGTAGGCTGGGAAGAAGTACAAAAGGATATAGAAAACAACCAATAGCGTACCTGACAGTATTCCCATCCAGCCTCGGTTGTTCAAAGCATGATGAAAAATATGGTTGTTTTTGATTCCCGGAGGCCCATTCAGCTGGACAGCTGGTAGAATAAACATCAAGGAACCGATCGCACCAACTACATAAATCAAAATGAATAATAGGCCTTCGTTCTGCACTACAAAACCTTGTGCAGCAGTGCGGGTGAGACTGCTCCCATAATCATCGTAGATGACATCTCCCCATCGTTGTTCAGCTCTTGCCGTTTCATTGATACGCTCTACCGCAGCCTTGACATGATTCACAAAAGAGATGCTGGATCCAAAAGATTCATTGAATCGAAGGGAACTCTTCAACAGAGGCTGATGCGCCTCTTTCACAATAGACTGAAAACCTTCTTCCGTGAGCGTGTAACTGCCCATAAAAAACGAACCCAGGAATAGGCCAAGTGAGAATAGAAATAGAAGTAAGCCGGTAAATCTGACTGCTTTCATTTATGCGAATAGTTTTTCTAAAAATCCTTTTGTTCGAACTGTAACAGTTTTGTCCGGGAATTGCTGGTTGAACTGTTCTTGAATGGCACCCTCATATCGCTTGAAAAACTCAGGGTCGAAGTTGGCGCTTTCCAAATTTTCGATGACAAAATCCAGGGTTTTGTTTGCCCGTAGCCACTTATCCCAAACTTCGTGACGGTTGCGAATGCCAAATAGGTTTACCCCTTTTACAACCAAGCTTTCTTTATCGAATACGATCTTGATGCATTTTTTACGATCCTCGCATTCCCAATAAAACTGGGCTTCTCCTTCGCTGAGACGGTTTAAGACGGTCCCATACGTCTGGTATTCTATATCAAAAAATTTGGCAGAGTTAAACCAAATGCCGGGTTGATATTTTGTGGCATTTCCGGTAATGCTTTGGGCGATAGTTTCACCCATCATCCTTCCTACATACCAGACAGCTTCTATGGGTCTACGTCCGGCAGGTGGAGATTTTAGCTGTGCACAATCGCCAATTGCATAAACCTCCGGGATGTTCGTTTGCAGGGTTTCGTCTACCAAAATCCCTCGATCAGTCTCAATTTTAGAATCTTTTACTAAGTCGATATTTGGATGCACGCCGACGGTTAAACCAACGAATTCGCATTCAATGATCTCACCATCTTTCGTTTTGATTGCTTTTACTTTTCCATTCCCGTCATCCAGAATCTCCTCCAGCTCCGTTTGCGCCCGAAGATCTACGTGGTGCTCACGAACATGCCTGCTTACGAGCTTCGCCTCCTCTTCTGGTAAAACACCACTCCAGAAAAATTCTTCTCGAATCAAGTAAGTCACGTCGATATTTCGTGAGAGCAGCATCTCCGCCATCTCTACACCAATGAGTCCCCCACCCAAAATCACGGCTTTTTTGATCCCTTTGGTATTCTCTTCCATCAGTTCTAAATCCTGGTAGGAGAAGAGACCCTGCACGCCTGTCAAGTCCTGGCCCGGCCAACCGAATTTATTGGGTCTGCTTCCTGTGGCAAGTACCAGCTGATCGTATGCTAGTGGCTCTTCACTTTCAAAATGCACCTGCTTACCATCAAAATCAATGTTGGATACCCATGCTTTTTTGAGTTCAATCCTGTTCTTCTTCCAAAACCACTCCTCGTAGGGTTGTGTATGCCTAAGCTCCATATGTCCCATATAGATGTACATTAGCGCCGTCCGTGAAAAGAAGAAATCAGTTTCTCCGGAGATGACGGTAATTCGGTAGTCGGAGTGTTTCCGAATGTGTCTCGCGGCTGTTATGCCGGCAATCCCGTTCCCGATAATGACAATATGCTGCATGAGATCAATTAAAGTTCAATGTTAATGGCATCCTGAAGAGTTAGGTTCTGAAGTTAGCGATATTCGATTCCCTTTGTCAACAACTTGACATAAAAAGTCTGAAACCTTCCTGATCTTATTTCGGTTGTTTACGTATCATATAATGGTGATTAGGTGAATTGGATGGGTGAGCGTGCAAAGGCACGCCTTTTCGGTTAGGTTAGGTTACGATAATCCCATCCAAAAAAGGGCTCCTCCCGGGAGCCCTTATCTTTTTGTCATAGAAGATTCTTTGCGATGTGCAAGTACGCCTGCACCTTTCCCTCATTAATCAAATCAGCAGGGGCACCACTCAAAAGAGTCTTTTGGAAATCCATACACCAAAATTGATCACAGTACTTGGCAGCGAGTCCTACTTCGTGTGTTGAGATAAGAATGCTTTTCCCCTGGTCGGCTATTTTCCGTAGCAGGGCAAGAACATCAATTTTGTTTTTCAGGTCCAAATGTGAGGTGGGTTCGTCGAGGATAATAACCTCCGTATCTTGAGCCAACGCCCGGGCGATCATGGCTTTCTGTAGTTGTCCGTCGCTTAATTCGAAGAGCTTTTTGTTTGCGATGTAGTTGATTTCCATCTGGGAAATTGCCTCGTCAATCTTTAGCTTGTCTTGCTGATTTAATATCCCAAGCCATCCGGAATAGGGATATCTTCCCAGTGCAATAAGCTCGATTACAGTGAGTTGCATGGATTCAGGTTTGTCTGTTAGCACCAAACTGAGCATTTTCGCTATTTCTTTTTTTGAGTAGGTGCTCAGTGCCCGACCTTGCAATAAGATGCTGCCAGAAAGAGCTTCCTGGAGGCCACAAGAAGTGCGTATTAGCGTGGATTTACCTACACCATTCTGTCCAATAAGTCCTACAAATTGACCACTTTGTAGGGTCAATGAGATGTTGCTTGAGAGCGCTTTTTTCCCATATCCGATGTGGAGGTCATTGATCTCAAGTAAATTCATTTGAAGACGTAGTTTAGGTTGGCTCTTCGAAGGATAAGCCAAATCACAAACGGAGCCCCAAATAAGGAGGTTACTGCATTAATGGGTAGAATCGCATCCGAGCCAGGCAATTGTGCCATAACGTCAAGTAGCAAAAGAAAGATTCCACCTACCAGCATGACAAGGGGTGTAAGGAGCAGATGATTGCCGGTATTGAAAATCATCCTGGTAATATGTGGAATGGCCAGGCCCAGGAAGGCTAGTGGTCCACAGAAGGCAGTTACCGTTCCTGCCAAAAGGCTGGTGTTGATAATGATGATAATACGAATTCTTTTGAGGTTGACTCCCATGGATTCTGCGTAATGCTCTCCTAAAAGGAGAAGGTCCAGTGGCTTAGATATTAGGATAGACAGCACTAACGAAAGGGCAATGAGGGGAATCATCACCTTAAGTTCTTCCCAGGAAAGACTTCCCAAACTGCCAAACGACCAGATGACGTAAGCCTGCAGGTTCTCAGCCTGACTAAAGTATTGCAGAATACTCACGAAAGCACTTACAGCTGAGCCAAACATGAGCCCTATAATGAGTAATGAAACACTGGACCGAATTCTGAATGATGCGCTTAAGACCACGAGCAATACTAAAGAGGAGCCAAGTCCTGACGCGAGTACCAACAGCCAGTTCCTACCGACTCCTGAGAGCTCCAAAAACCCACCAAAAGAAATTCCCAGGAAAATCACCAGAGCAACCCCAAGTCCTGCTCCCGAGCTGATACCTAGAATAAAAGGGCCAGCCATCGGATTTCTGAAAAGTGTTTGCATCTGCAATCCACTTACGGCCAGGGCACTTCCGGCTAAGAGTGCAGTAATGGCCTTTGGTAAACGGAAATTCAGGACAATGTTGTTCCAAATCAGATTGTCTGCTTTCCCCATCAATGCCTCAAGTAAATAGCTGAAAGGAACGGCAACCGAACCTAACATCAGACTTAAAGCAAAGCTCGCAATCAGCAAAATGCATAGGATCAGGAAGATTTTTCTCCATTTTTTGATCGAACTCTCAAGGAAACTGGTAATCATGGGAGTGGCTGAAAGTAAACAGTTTCATAATCAGGAAGGATGTGAGGATGCAAGATTTTGATCAGGTCTGAAAGGACTAAATCTGGTCTGGCATAGCCAGATTCAAAAAAGTCGTATCCTCCATATGGTCCGACTCGTTTGTTGTAATTGTAAATACGATCATTCTGATATGGAAGAAAGGAAGCGTATCGTTCGTCTTGTCCTAGCAACTCGGCTCGGGAATTCATTGTTCCGGTTCCAATCCAGTAGTCTGCATCATTTGCCGTGTTGTAAACGGACTCAAAGCTGAGCTCCAGCCAACCCGAGGTTGTGTCCTTACTCCATAAATACGCGCCGCCTGAATCACGATAAAATGTAGATGCCCAGTTTTCTCCGCCCGGCATAAACCAGGTATCTCCGTAGATGATCCCACTTAAAATGGAGGGTTTTTCCACCTCAAGAACACGTTTCTTTAGTGATAGATAGTTGGATTCAATCTGGTTGAATATGGAGTCAGCTCTTGTTCTTTTGTTCAATAAAGCCCCGAAAAATTTAATCCATTCAGCTCGTCCCAATGGAGATTCCTCGAGGAAGTCTGAATTGTAGTATACAGGAATTCCAGATTCCTTGATTTTATTGAGCGATTTAGACTCGCTTCCCATGTCAAATGCGATCACAGCATTCGGATTGGCACCGATGAGCAACTCCAGGTTCAAGTTATCGTCAGGACCTAAATCGATAAGATGGCCTTGTTCTGCTCTTTTAATAAATGCTTCTGAGCTAATGTATTTGAGATTGGGGAATCCAATGACAGAGGCTTCAGATTCTAGCATTTCAAAGAATGGAAGATGTGTCGTTGAGGTGCAAACAAATGTTTTAGGAAGCTCACGTAGATCGTAACGAATGCCTTTTTGCGCATTCGGCCATGGAAGGTCAACTACCAGGTAGTCAGAGGCCTCACTGGTCTCAAAGTGAAAACCGGTTGCATACTTCACGGTGTTATCCGACAGACTTTCAGGCACTTGCTGCCTGGTGGTGCATGCCGAAATCATGATGATGATAAGAATCATTTGCCATCGCATGCCTCAAAACTAGAAGACTTTATAATTTTGCAGTGGATTTTGGTTTCAATTCCCACAGTGTAATTGAATTAAAAGGGAATCTCGTGCTCCTTACCCGGAAATTCGAGAGCTGTCCCCGCAACTGTAAGTCCAGTAAGCTTTTGGCCACGTCATTTCCACTGTCCTCGTTCTAAGAACAGGATGGGAAGGAAGCCAAAAGTTGGACAAGCCAGGAGACCTGCCATTACCATTTATTATTTCCAGGCTTCGGGTGAAAGCATAGGATAGGGGTTGACCCATTCTTTCTTCGAGGCTCATAGTATATGCTATGAGAAAAATTTACGTAACTACAGCAATTATTTGCTTGGGATGGACTGTCAAGGCACAGGACTCCCTCAGAACAGTCCAATTGGATGAAGTGGTGATCACAGGTACTCGGGTGGAGACACCCCTGGAGCAGGTTGATCGATCAGTAACGGTGATTTCCAATGAGGAAATCAGAAAAATCCCCTATCAAAATGTGGCGGAGATTATTTCCACGTTTGCACCGGGTGTATATTTTGTGGGTCAGCAACAAAACCCAGGAACCAATCAAAGTCTCTTTATCAGAGGTACAAATTCCAATCATGTGAATGTCCTTGTGAATGGTGTGCGCCTCACGGATCCTACTACCCCTGGGGCAAGTTTGGATCTGTCAGAACTCAGCTTGCTGAATGTGGAACGAATTGAGATCCTAAGAGGAAGTCATGGTGCAATGTACGGTTCTTCAGGTGTCGGTGGAGTAATCAACATCATCACGAAAAAAGGGACAAAGCCTGGTTTGGAGGTACAGCTCGATGGTCAGGCTGGAACATTCAGTGATGGGGCTACCTCATTTAAGCAGCAATTGGAAGGCACCTATTCCTTGACTAATGGGGTCTATTTGGGACTAGGCCTTGAGAATTGGGCCGTCAATGGTCAAGATGCTGTGATTGACACGGTTTCTGCAAGCGACTTTAACAAAGATGAAGATGGATTCGAAAAACTTGACTTCTTCGGTAGGGTAGGCTTTTCTGGTAAAAAGGATGAGCTAGAATTGTTCTACAAGAGAACCGATCAAGAAGTAGATATTGATGATGGCATATTCGCCAATGATGAAAATCATGTGGTCAATTTCGAAAGAGATTTCTTATCGTGGAGGTGGATGCATGATTTTGAGGGCATTCAGGTACGATACAACGGGGGGTATACCAGGATGGAACGAACTATTGTAGATGATTCTTCTCTTGTTGCAGCCAATACCTATGATGGGTCCTTTGTCAAAACGGTAAATGAAGGATCTTCGCTCACGAATGAGCTGCAGGTATCTAAGCAGGCAGGTGATTTTGAGCTGCTAGTAGGTCTGGGACACACTGTAGATAAGATGAATATTGAGGTGAGTTCATTTAATTCATTTTTTGGTTTGTTTGAATCAGATTTGGATTCTTTAGACCTCAATTTCAGGCAACAATATGTATTTGGCAGGGCTGCCTATCAATTTGACCAATTTAGGATAGCAGCAGGAGCAAGAATCACGGATCACAATGCGTACGGAACTCAGTTTAGTGGAGATGTAAATGCCGCATTTGTGTACAATCCCAGGGGCAAGATTTACGCTTCACTTAGTACTGGATTCAATAACCCATCGCTTTTCCAGCTATTTGATCCATTGACGGGCAATGAACAACTACAACCAGAAAAGTCCAATTCATTTGAATTGGGTATCACGCATAAAATAGTTGATGATCTTTCGCTTAGTGCCAATTTTTTCAGCAATCGGGTTAAGAACACCATCGAATTTGTGTACCTGTGGGACAATTCAGTTCCAACCTCGGAGCTTACATTTAGCGAAAGCAGGGGCAGTACCTACCTAAATCTTTCAGAGCTCAATGCCATGGGCTTTGAAGGTGGGTTGAAGTATGATGGGAGTAGATTGAAGATGTCTGCAAACTACAGCTACGTATCAGGTGAATTTACCTACGCTTCCGAAGATCTCGAGGAAGAAGTAAATGATAGTTTTCATGTTCAAATCTTTAACAACGGTGAATTTCTGACATCTAGTGCGGAGAGTGCACTTGTAAGACGACCCTCCTCCATCGTTAGATTCGATGGCAATTATGCTATTACAGACCATCTGGTGGCTGGCATGAATTATACTTACGTCGGAGGTCGTCCGGATGTTTTCTATGATTTTACATTGGGGCCATTCGGAGCAAATAACACGTTAGGGATCGAAGATTATGGTTTGTTTGGATTAAATGTTAATTACCAGATGCTAGATCCGTTGGCGGTTTCCTTCCGAATTGAAAATCTATTTGATGCCACGTATCAAGAGATCCAGGGCTTTCAGACAAGAGGAAGAGGTTTCTTTCTACGAATGAACTACCAGTTAGGAATTAAATAGCTCTAATACCGCTTTTCTGACCGACAACTTTTGGGAGGAGATTAGCTCCTCCTTCTTTTTCATTTTAGCTTTCATGTCAGAGTTTTGGTGGAAACTGGTTAAGAGGTGATTTTTGACTCTTTCGTGAAACCAGTTGATGGTCTGCGCACTTCGATTACGTGCGAACCATCCATTTTCATGGGTACTTTCCGTGAACTTCTGAATTTCCCTCCATACGTCCTCCAAGCCACGGTTCTCGAGAGCTGAACACGTGCCTACTGGAACAATCCATGCTGAGTCATTTGGAGGAAAAAGATGGATGGCGTTTTGGTATTCTTTGGCAGCCCTTTTCGCTTTGATCAGATTATCTCCGTCGGCTTTGTTGATGAGGATGTGATCGGCCATTTCCATGATACCGCGCTTGATTCCTTGCAATTCATCTCCACCACCAGCCAACATCAGGAGTAGGAAATAGTCCACCATTTCCTTCACTGCTGTCTCGCTTTGGCCAACGCCCACAGTCTCAACAATGATGACATCATATCCAGCCGCTTCGCAAAGCAAGATAGACTCTCGCGTATTGGAAGCCACACCTCCTAAGCTAGAACCCGATGCAGAAGGCCGCACAAAGGCATGTTCATTTTTAGACAACTTTTCCATACGGGTCTTGTCGCCAAGGATACTGCCTTTGGTACGATTACTACTTGGATCAATGGTCAATACGGCTACCTTTTTGCCAAGGGATGTTAGGTAGGAACCGAATTGCTCAATGAAACTACTTTTCCCTACGCCCGGTACTCCTGTGATGCCAATCCGGATGCTGTTTCCCGTTTTATCGAGGATCTGATCAATGAGATTTCCGGCAAGCGATTGATCGTCTATTCTTTTACTTTCGATCAAGGTGATGCTTTTGCTCAGAGCAGCCCGTTTTCCCATCAATAGATCAGGTTTCAGAGCTTGTAGATAAATTGGTGTGGTTCGCCGAAAAGATGCATCCATAGGACGATTATTGGAGTTTTTATAGTCAATTTTGAAGAATTAATTGAACTCTTCTAATATGCATATTATGATCGTTGGTAAGAAATGTTTTACTTGCATGCATAAAAGTAACTGACTTTAACTCACCAACAACTTAACCATGCTTAGAAGATTTTGGGGAGATGTAATCCTCGGTACAGTATTTATTTTAGGGCTGATGGGGCTCTTTGCCTCAGCATCAGCTTTCAAGGTCTTTGACATATTTGATCCAATTGGAGATGCCTTAGGGGACATGGAGTTTACGGATATTTATTTTTCGCAGCTCCTAGACGACCCCGTAGCAGATGAAAATGTGGTGCTGGTAAATGTTGCGTTGGAACCGAGAGCAGGTATTGCGATCATGATCGATTCCATAAGCAAGTATGACCCAGCGGTGATCGGTGTGGATTTATTCTTTGATTATTTGAAGGAAGATACGCTCGGTGATATCATGCTTTCTGATGCACTAGGTAGGGTAGAAAATTTGATTATGGTGAATAAGCTGTCCCAAAAATGGGAGAGTGTGGGATCCGAGAAGTACGATTCGTTAGAGTGGTCACATCCGATTTTTACCTACAATGCCCATCCTGCATTTGCAAATCTGATTACAGATGCTGATGTGCAGGAGGACTTGAAAATGTGTAGAACTTTTGCTCCTCAACTAAGAACAGAAGATGGAGAGAATCAGATTTCGTTTGCCGTTAAAATGGCAAGTTTCCTTGATTCAGCAAAAGCACAACAGTTTCTTGATCGAGGGCACGAAGAGGAAGTAATCAATTATCGGGGAAATGTACTCGACTACGGTGCTACAAAGTTTGGTAACAAGTATTTCGCACTAGATTACTACGAGGTATATGACGGAAATTTTGTGGGAGAAATCCTTCGAGATAAAGTGGTTATTTTTTGTTTTTTGGGTGAGGAGTTAGGTGATCGAGAAAATTTTGAAGACAAGTTTTTTACCCCATTGAATGAAACCTACGTTGGCAGAGCATTTCCAGATATGTATGGAGGCGTAATTCACGCAAACATTGTTTCGATGGTGTTGAATGAGGATTATGTCTTTTATTTACAGGATTGGCAGAAGTATACCATTGCTGTCATTGGACTCTTCGTCAACATCATGATGTTTTCATGGGTTTACAAGAAGCTTCCGAAATGGTATGATGGGTTGACAAAGCTCATCCAGCTGGTCGAATTTGTGGGGTTGGTATACATCATGATTTACATGATGGATTTATACAATTTGAAATTGGATCTTACACTGCTACTTTTTGCAGTAGCGATTTCAGGCGATGGCCTGGAAGTTTTCTACGGAGTTGTGAAGAATTCACTCTCTAGAGAAGGAAGAAAAGAATTATTTAGAGTATCGAAATTATAGAGTTTAGAGTTTATAAAACACCAAGTATTATTGGAATTATTATGAGAAAGTACGTTTCTATCGCTATCACCACTTTATTCTTGTTTGCCTTTGGCTTTGCCAATGGACAGGGATATACGTTCAGAGTTTTGGCTAACAAAGGCCAAAACAAAGTAAAAAAAGCCGGCGCAAGCGCCGCAGTACCGCTTAAAACCGGAGCTACACTCAATGCGGATGATCAATTGATCGCTTCTCAAGGAGCATACATTGGGTTAATGCACAAAACCGGAAAAACGTTGGAAGTAAGAACTGCTGGAACGAAAAACGTTTCAGATCTAGAAAAACAAGTGAACACAAAGACGACAAGTGTCACAAGCAGATATGCACAGTTTCTAGCCAACAAGATGAATGAAAAAGAAAAGCCAGGATACAGGTCTAGACTAAATGCTACCGGAGCTGCAAAAAGAGCACTGGGTGGCGATGAAGTCATTCAGGTCCTTGTTCCTGATGAAGCCCAAGCGATTGGCAACAATGCCATCGTAAGCTGGGATACTCCGGAAGGAATGGAAGAAAACATGTTTGTTGTGACCATCAGCAACATCTTTGATGAAGAGATCATGAAAGAAGAAGTTTCTGGCAACTCCATAAACTTGAATTTCATCGCTGATGAAATGGAAAATGAAGAAGGCCTTTACATCATTAAGGTTGCTGCGAAGGAAAACATGGACGTTACTTCAGGAGATAACATTGCCATCAGAAGATTGGTAGGAGAGGAAGCTGCCCAATACGAAGAAGGCCTTGCTTCCTTGAAAGCTGAGGTTCCCGAAGACAGCCCGTTAAGCCAGGTGATCTATGCTTCTTACTACGAAGAAAATGGATTGATCGTAGATGCGCTTACAGCCATTGAAAATGCGATCCAAATGAATCCTGACGTTGATGATTTCAAAGTTTTGAAGAAGGACATCATTGAAAGAAACGGCATCAAAGTGTATCAAGAAGAATCAGCTGACGAATAATCAGCACGTTTAAGAAACGATTTTCGAAAGC
>CAZQJU010000033.1:0-33976 GCA_964593185.1 uncultured Roseivirgaceae bacterium | reverse complement strand
TAAACAGAATGATTACAATTAATTATGATTAAGCAGATATAAGTATTACTTATCGATTGCCTGCATGTCCTGCCTGGCATTTTCGATAATTTCTTCGAGTGCAAGGAAGTTCATGATGATTCTCATGCCTTCGCCTGTCTTGATGTCTTGACCAACGACTCGGCCACCTGTGATCAAGACCTGAGCATTCTTAAACTTCTGGCTCAATGCGTTCACGTATGGCTGAACATCTGCAGGGTCGGGTTTGGTTGTCAAAGAAGTCAAAATATGACTAGGGGATAGTTTGTGGTATGCTTCCTCCAGCGCGTTTAACGGAACCGTTTGGCCAAAGAAAATGGTCCGCACTCCGCGCGCCCTTAGCATGTAATTTGCAAACAGAAGACCAAGTTCATGCAGTTCTCCTTCCGGGAGGAAGAGAAAGAAAAGTGGATCTTTAGGATTGGGTATGATGTGATCTGTGGCCGCTATGATCTTCTGACGTACCAAATGAGAAATAAAGTGCTCCTGGGCAGGATTGATTGCATTGGTCAGCCACAGGATGCCAATTTTGTTCATAAATGGATAAATGATTTCCATCATGGATTTTTCAAAACCGTACTTATCTACATTCTGGTTGAGTGTTTCTGTGAAAATGGCTTCATCCATGTCCACCATCGATTTTGTCAAAGCATATATCTGATCTTCGTACGACTTACTGTGAAGGGTAAGCTCGGACACTTTATCAAGCATCTCCTCGGAAGACATTTCTACGATTTTGCTGATCTTGATCCCGTGATTTCGTAGCGTTGAAATGTTCAGCATCAGCTTTAAATCCTCTTCGCTGTAGAATCGGATATTGGTTGCTGTTCGCTGCGGCGAAAACAACTCATAGCGCTGTTCCCAAATTCGGATGGTGTGCGCTTTAATCCCGGATAGGTGTTCCAGGTCCTTGATTGAATAAACACTCATACTTACTTCACAGAAATCATCTTAATTCAACAGATTAAAAATACATTTGTTTTGAAATTTATAAATCTGAAGGATTGAGCTATGGTATTATACAACGTAACCGTCAATATCGATGACGATGTGGAGCAGGACTGGATCACATGGATGAAACAGGAACATATCCCTGAAGTCATGGAAACAGGATATTTTACCGAGTATCGCCTGATGAGGATGTTATCGGAATCACCGGATGAGACTGGAAAGACCTATGCAATCCAATACATGGCAAATTCGCTAACTGAGTTAGAAACCTATTTGGAGAAGGCTGCACCAAAGCTCCAAAAGCAAACGATCATTCGCTATGGCACCAAGATGGCCGCTTTTAGAACGGTTTTAGAAGAGGTCTAGAAGTCGATATTACAGTTGATCCATTCACCATCAAAATTGGTCTGGTACTTTTTGTAAAAGTTAATTGCAGGTTCGTTCCAGTCGAGTACTTGCCACATCATCCCAGTACAATCTGTTTTTTTGGCTATGTCGATAACTTCGTCAAATAGGAGCTTTCCGGCACCCGCTCCTCGTTCTTTCTCTGTCACAATCAGGTCTTCAAGGTACATTCTCTTCCCTTTCCACGTAGAGTACCTGTAATAGTAGATCGCTGAACCAATGATTTGCCGATCGGCTTCTGCAACAAGCAACCCATAGATTGGATTGGGTCCAAATCCATCAATCTCCATTTTTTTGATCGTATTTGATACCTGATCCAATCCATTCTCATAGATGGCAAGTTCTCGGATCAACTCGAAGACAGCGTTTAGATCCTCTTTCTTTCCTTTTCTTACCTCAATCATATCCCAAAACTAAAAAACCCCTTCCGCAGAAGAGGTTTTCGTACGTCCAAACTTTGCTGTTACATGTCTTTTTGTGCAATAGGGGGGATCACGTCCATGTTGTACCATGCAAATGCATACCGGTCGGCAACTTGCTCTATGGTTTTTGAAATTGGTGTACCTGCACCATGCCCGGCATCGGTCTCAATTCTAATCAATACCGGATTATTGCCTACATGATGTTCTTGAAGCGTAGCGGCGAATTTGAACGAGTGTGCGGGAACCACCCTATCGTCGTGATCAGCAGTGGTTACCATGGTTGCCGGATAGGTAACACCAGGTTTCAAAGCGTGCACCGGAGAGTAGGTTCTCAGGTACTCAAACATTTCCTTGGAGTCTTCCGATGTCCCGTAGTCGTAGGCCCACCCCGCACCTGCAGTGAATTTGTGGTATCGTAACATATCCATCACGCCCACCGCGGGGAATGCCACCTTGGCTAAGTCGGGTCGTTGTGTCATTGTTGCCCCTACTAACAATCCGCCGTTTGATCCGCCACGAATGGCCAGGTATTCACTTGAAGTATAGTTATTGTCGATTAGCCACTCACCTGCTGCAATGAAGTCATCAAAGACATTCTGCTTTTGCATCTTAGTGCCCGCCTTATGCCATTCTTCGCCGTATTCTCCGCCGCCACGAATGTTGGGTTGGGCGTAAATACCTCCATTTTCAAGCCATAGAATTCGCGAGGTACTAAAACTAGGCCTTAGACTGACATTAAAGCCCCCGTACGCATAAAGTTCTGTGGGATTTTTACCGTCCAACGCCAAATCCTTTTTGTGAACGATGAACATAGGTACCTTGGTTCCGTCTTTGCTTTCATAAAAAACCTGTTTGGTTTCATAGTCATCAGGATTAAAATCAATTTCAGGCTGTTTGTATAGTTCTGAAGTTCCCGATGGGATATCATACTTGTAAATGGTCTGGGGGTACGTGAATGATGTAAACGTGTAGTAGATGAAATCCTCATCCTTGTCTCCGCCAAACCCAAATGCGGTGCCAATGGAAGGAAGTTCAACTTCCCTAACCAGCTCACCGGTAAGCGTATATTGCTTGATTTCTGTTTTTGCATCGACAAGGTAATTGGTGAAAATAAATCCACCCCCTGTGGATGCATTTAGCACGTTTTCTGTTTCCGGGATAATATCTGTCCAGGTTGAAGTCACCGGATTGGAGATATTAGTTTGTACTATTCGCTTATTTGGTGCTTCAAGATTAGTTTGGATGATGATGCGATCTCCTTCGGTAGCAAGTACATTTTCTTCTGTACTGATGTCTTCATCAATGGGGATAATGGCTCCATCGTTTGCAAGATCTTTGATGAATAACTTGTTCCCGCTGGTACTCTCTGCGGCATTTATCACTAAGTATCGGTTGTCTTCAGTGACATACCCAAATATGTAACGATACGGATTTTGCTCTCCTCCAAAGATGAGTTCGTCCTCCGATTGATTGGTACCTAGTTTGTGATAGTACAGCTTATGAACTTGAGTCTTCGCAGAAAGCTCACTTCCGTTTTTAGGCTTGTCATAGCTACTGTAGTAAAATCCTTCGTTCCCTTTCCAACTTAAGCCACTGAATTTGATATTGTGAAGCGTGTCCTCTACAGCCTGTTTCGTTTCAATGTCGATCACAATCGCCTTTCTCCAGTCGGAACCACCGATTGATATTAGGTAGGCAAATAAGGAACCATCTTCTGTGAAGCTTGAACCGGCAAGAGAAATAGTACCATCCTCAGAGAATTGATTTGGGTCGAGAAAGACTTCTTCCTTTCCTTCGGCATCTTTTCGATACAGAACACTCTGGTTTTGCAAGCCGTCGTTTTGGTAGTAGTATTCATAGGCACCTTCCTGAAAAGGGGCTGATACTCTTTCATAATCAAAGAGTGTTTGCAGCCGCTCCTTCAACTGGTCTCTGAAATCAATCTGATCCAAATAAGCAAAAGTCACTTCGTTTTGCGCAGTCACCCAGTCGGCTGTGGCTTGCGAAAGATCATCTTCCAGCCATCGGTAAGGATCGGCTACCTCTACTCCAAAATAGTTGTCGACCGTGTCCGTCTTACTGGTTTCAGGGTAACTTAAATTGGCACTTGATATGCTTTTTTCTGAGCTTTGGCAAGCAGCAAAGCATGCTGCCAAGACTAAGTACTGTACGTGTTTCATAATATCCGCTTCTGATTTAGAATTGAAAATTACGAAACTCGAAAGCAAGCAAACAGCGTAGTTACATGAACGGCTACTAAATCCTAATTTCTTCGAAGCCTAAATAGGGATGCAATACCTTGGGCATCTTGATGTGGTCGCTCACCTGATTGTTTTCAAGGATAGCGGCCATTATTCTGGGTAGAGCCAATGCGCTACCATTAAGTGTGTGTGCCAGGACTTTTTTACCTTCCTTGTTTTTGATGCGTAGTTTTAATCGATTTGCTTGATACGTTTCAAAATTGGAAACTGAACTTACTTCAAGCCATTTTTCTTGGGCTGCGGAGAAGACCTCAAAGTCGAAAGTCAATGCTGATGTAAATCCCGTATCACCTCCACAGAGTCTAAGAATTCTATATGGCAACGCTAAAGCGATTAGTAGCGATTCAACGTGGGCTACCATCTCATCCAGAGTAGCATAAGAATTGGCAGGATCAACAACTTGTACAATTTCGACCTTATCGAACTGATGAAGCCTATTGAGGCCGCGAACGTGCGAGCCCCAAGATCCCGCCTCCCTTCTGAAGCAAGGAGTATGTCCGGTATTCTTGATCGGTAGGTCTGAATCACTCAAAATGGTATCCCGATACATATTAGTGATGGGGACTTCAGCCGTTGGAATCAGGTATAGACCATTGGCTTCCATGTGGTACATCTGCCCTTCTTTATCAGGTAGTTGTCCAGTACCTATTCCAGAGGCTTCATTGATTACGATTGGGGGCTGTACTTCAGCATATCCTGCTTCCTCTGCTTGATCAAGAAAGTAATTGATTAGTCCACGTACGAGTCTTGCACCCTTTCCTTTATAGAAGGGAAATCCAGCTCCTGAAACCTTATTTCCCAATTCAAAATCAATGATGTCATATTCTTCGATAAGCTCCCAGTGAGGTTTTTTGCTTTGAAGTGCTGGGATGCTTGCGTCTGCCACCTTAATGATCTCGTTGTCGGCTTCGGTGTTGCCGGCTTTAACGCTCTCATGCGGAACATTGGGAATATTGTAGAGCGATGTAGTAAGTTCCCTCTCTACTTCAGCGAGTTGGTCACCAAGTAACTTGCTTTCTTGTTTGAGTGCTGTGGTCTTTGATTTAGCCACTTCTGCTTCTTCTCGCTTTCCTTGTTGAAACAACTGACCGATCTCTTTTGAGATTTTGTTGGACTCATGAAGCATGCTATCCAGTTTTCCCTGTATGGACTTACGATCAGCATCTTTATTCAGTACTTCCTGCAATAAATTCTCAGCATCCTGAATGCCTCTTTTTTTGAGACCTTCAATGTATCTCGCAAGGTTTTTTTCAATTTCTGCTATGACCAGCATTTCAACCAGATTTAAGTTTTAAGGCCACAAAGAAAAGTAAAATGATGTCATTACGGCTATCATAATAAATAACTAATTTTTCAATCTGGTTTGTGAAATAAGAACCATTCATCTATTATTGCGACTCAATCCAAGAGAAACTCATCCGGGCTTCTCTGCTTAATAAGGCAAACAAACAATCAAGATTTTCTAAATCTTATTCAAACAAAATTGAAATCCACTTTTATAACACATTATGTATACACTAGATGACCTTAGTGTAATGCTTCTTTCAGAACTAAGGGAGATAGCTGAAAAACTAGGAATTAAGAACCAAAAGAAACTCGCAAAACAAGATTTGATTTACACTATTCTTGATCAGCAGGCAACGATGCCTGAAAAGGAAATCAAGAAAATCAAGGAGGGTGATGGAGCTGTTGAGCCTGCGCCGGAGGCAAAGAAAGAAAAGCCGGAAAAACCAAAAAAGACACGCAAGCCTAAAAAAACTGAAGAAGTAGAGGAGGCGGCGCCTGTGGCTGCTGAAGAGCCCAAGTCTGAGCCTTCCGAAAAAACGGAAGTCAAAGACAATAGCAGAAAAGAGGAGCAGGAGAAACAACGAACTGAACGAGAAGAGCGAAGAAGAAAGAAAGAAGCCTACAATGAAGAAATCAAAGAATTTGATGGAGTCATTGACAACGAAGGTGTTCTTGAAATCATGCAGGATGGATATGGATTTTTGAGATCAAGTGATTATAACTATCTCGCAAGTCCCGACGATATCTATGTGTCTCCCTCCCAGATCAAACTGTTTGGTCTTAAGACTGGCGACACGGTAAGAGGCCAAATTAGACCACCTAAGGACGGAGAAAAGTACTTTGCACTGCTCAAAGTTGAAACCGTCAACGGGAAGACTACAGAGGAGGTAAGAGACAGGGTAGCCTTTGAATACCTTACTCCACTCTTTCCACAAGAAAAATTGAACCTGAGCACAAAGCCGGATAACTACTCGACGAGAATTCTGGATCTTTTTGCACCAATCGGTAAAGGGCAGAGAGGGATGATCGTAGCTCAGCCTAAGACAGGTAAGACCGTGCTCTTGAAAAATGTTGCAAACGCCATTGCAGAGAATCATCCAGAGTGCTATTTGATGGTGTTGCTTATCGATGAACGTCCTGAAGAGGTTACCGACATGGCTAGATCCGTGAAGGGTGAAGTTGTCGCATCGACATTTGATGAGCAGGCAGACAAGCACGTGAAAGTATCAAACATGGTGTTGGAGAAAGCCAAGAGGATGGTAGAATGCGGACACGATGTGGTGATCTTGCTGGATTCCATTACAAGATTGGCTAGAGCACATAACACGGTGGTGCCTTCATCCGGAAAAATTCTTTCTGGGGGTGTGGACGCCAATGCCCTGCATAAGCCCAAACGATTTTTTGGAGCAGCAAGAAATGTGGAAAATGGAGGTTCATTGACAATCATTGCGACGGCGCTCATCGAGACCGGATCGAAGATGGACGAAGTAATCTTTGAAGAATTTAAAGGTACCGGTAACATGGAGCTTCAATTGGATCGTAAGCTTTCCAACAAACGAGTATACCCTGCTATCGACGTGCCAGCTTCTGGTACTCGTAGAGAAGATTTACTCATGGACAAGGAAGAACTTAGTCGCGTGTGGATCTTGCGTAAGTTCATGGCTGATATGAATAGCATTGAAGCGATGGAATTCTTACTAAGCAAGATGAAAGGAACCGCGAACAATGATGAATTCCTTGTGAGTATGAATGGCTAATTGAAAAAGAACACCAATGGTAAAAAGCCAGATTCCTTAGGGGTCTGGCTTTTTTTTATTGACATCACTCCAGACAGACGATTAAACAATTGAATCCAAAATTTATGCGTAAAAAGTTCTTTGCCTGGACCCTACTTTCAATAGCAATGTTCTTCTTTTCCTGTGAAGATGAATTAGACACCGGCAATAATGTGACCTCGGATGAAGCTAAGCTGGAAATCAATTCATTAGCCAGTCAGGCCTCCGAAGACATTGTACAATTAACGGAGTCACAGGGAGTCAAAGGGGCCTTGGATCTTCTGCATTTGCTCGAGGATTTTGACTTTAGTGCCCGCAAGGAAGAGGTGGGCAAAGTGCGTGAGAAGTTACATCTTATTGCCCAGTATTTTGTTTATGGACCTTCAGCAAGAGTCTCCTCAGATGATGATGCATTCACTTTTGACGACATCAAGGGGCTCTATGTATGGAATGCTGCGACAGAGGAATTCGATAAGTCAGCTTCTGACTTCTTTATCGTTCAGTTTCCCTCCGAGGGGGCCAATAGCAATAACGCTGAATTAAAGATTGCAGATCTTGAACTGATCTCCATCAAAGAAGACTTTGGTGATTACGTTAATATCTACCAATTGCCTTCAGTGATTGATGCGTATCTCAAAATTGATGATGTTGAGGTGATTAGCTTAACCTACGTCGTCAACTGGTCGTCAGAAGGTGTTCCTCAAAAAGCAGACGTGGAGCTCGTTGTTTCTCCCTTCTCCTTTACGCTTGGGTTTGATCAAACGTTTGACGAAAAGTCAGCCTCGTTGGTAACATCCATCGCACTTAATCAAGTGTCCATCCTTGGTGTGGACGTAGATGTGGAATTCGAATCCGCAGCCAAAGAAGAGATTTCTTCGATTGATGGATTTGTCCAGTACTACAACCTAAAAGTTGCTGGAAATGTAGAAGTGCCAACATTCGAGGAGGAAGAAAATGGGGATATCAATGACTTCATCAATCTCGATTTGTTACTGGATGATGAAAAGATTGGGGATATCCTATTTGAGGATGATTTGGCCTACGTTGTTTATTCAGATGGTTCCAAGGAACTGCTTGAGGATATTATCCAACCAGTCGTAGATGATTTGGAAGAATTTTTTGACGACATTGAAGAAGATTTTGACTAATTCCACAGAAAGGCCATTTTTTAGAATGGCCTTTTTTATTTCCCGTCGACAAAATCTTGAAGGTAGCTATAATGAGATGTCAGCCCTCCATTCTGCGTAATGGTGGCTCTTTCGATGATCTTTTTCTGGTCGTTTCCTAGCAGCTCTGGAAGCACATTTTCAATGAGCTCCTTCCCAAAGCTCTCCGAGGCATCGCGTGGAAGCTCGCATGGCAGGTTATCTACTGCCATGACGGTAATGTTGCCTTCATCCGATAGTGCTTGTTCAACAACATTATCACTCGGATTGTAGTCATATATTGGATCATCAATCGTGCTTGGCTGCTTGGTTGAGGGTATGGATCCTTCAATGTCGCAAGTTATATCCGCTATCACACGAATGTCAAAATCATCTTTCATGACATCTTCTCGTTCAAATAACACCGGAGAAGCAGGATCCCAGAAAGCTCCGGCAATCAATAAATCAGTGACTTTGGTGTATTTATCAAAATCACTTTTGTACAGTTTTGGATTGCTGTAAAACTCGTTCCTGTGAAATTCATTTCCGTCTTTGTGAACATGGTAATCTCGGGTATTTAGTTGGGTAAATACCGGTTCATCATAGTTTTGATAAAGGAAATCATGCGGAGTGACTTGCCGTATTCCGGCATTGAGGAGTACTTCCATGGCTCCCTTGGATACCCGACCGCCGCCAGTCACCGCAATTTTAATGGGAGGTAGTTTGATTTTTTTATATTCAGTTTTCAGATCGGCGTAATCGAAACATTCGTGCGCTCTTCTGATTTCGAACAAGTTGTATCGCTTTCCAAAGGTCCACAAGCCATTGTAAGCACCCACAATTCCAGCCCAGCGTCCAAAAGCAATGATTCGTTTACTGTTTTCATTGGTCAATGTTTCCCAATCGACTAGCTGAATGTTCTTGGCCAGAATTGACTGCAACAATTCACGATTGTACTCTTGCTTCTTGATTGTATGAGAGAAGAAAAAATGAGTTTTTCCCTCAACTAACATATCTAGAGGTACTTCCTTAACTCCTAAAATGACATCACAGTCTGAGACACTTTCGACGATCTCAACTCCTTCACTTAGGTAGTCCTGGTCGGGAAAGCACCTGATTTCGCTTGATTGCACCACGAGATCAACATCAAACCGCTCTTTTACGGTTTTTGCTTGCTGTGGCGTTAACGGGACCCGCTTATCTGGTGGCGTCTTACCTTCCCTGATTAATCCGATTTTAGTAGGCATTATTGATCTTTTTTTAACTCGTCGATATCCTCTCGGTCTTTGAGTTTTTTGTCTTCGACATTCTTGTTTAGAAACGTATTGATCTTGTCGACTGACATGCTGGATTTGATTTCACCAAAGGAGTCAACTTTTAAGTCAAGACCCTCAAGATCTTTATGGACTTTCGCTTTTTCTTCTTTTTTGGCCATGGGCTTTTTTTAGGACAACAATTCTATCATCTTTTTGATTCGTTTAACGGCTTCTGATGGACCCAATATCGCGATCATGGTCATTAGATCCGGTCCGGAGCTTTCACCAGTTAGCGACACTCTGAGCATTTGCATGAACTGACCTGGCTTGAAACCCGCACTTTCCAGGGTCGTCCAAAAAAGCGTCTTGGTTCCTTCTGCTGTAACATCTTCTGCCTCAGTTAGTGCATCTGCGAAAAGTAAAAGCGCTTCGCCTGTCTCCAGATTCCACTTCTTACTTACGGTCTTCTCATCGTAGGAGGATGGAGCGTCGAACAAGATTCGTGCTTTGGAAGCCAATTCCTGCGGAAAGGTGATTCGCTCACGCAATAGATCTACAATTTGGAGGGCTTTTGGCAGATCACAGTTGATCGAGTATCGCTCTTTTAAGTCGTTCACTACTGACGTTGCTAAATCATTCGTATTACTGTCTTTGATGTATTGTTGGTTGAACCACTTGATTTTCTCAAAGTCAAACTTAGTTCCAGCTTTGTTGATACGTTCCATCGAAAAGGACTGCGACAGTTCCTGTATAGAAAATAATTCCTGCTCTGTTCCGGGGTTCCAACCGAGGAAGGCAAGAAAATTAATCAATGCTTCAGGTAAGAATCCGGTCTCCTTAAATCCTACGGAGACTTCCTTTGTTTCTGGGTCAGGCCAATTCATCGGGAAAATTGGAAAGCCAGCTTTATCCGCAGCTCTTTTGCTGAGTTTACCGTTGCCATCCGGCTTTAGTATCAAGGGAAGGTGGCCAAATTGGGGGATCTCTTCTTCCCATCCTAAAAACTGATAGAGCAGCACATGTAAGGGAGCGGACGGGAGCCATTCTTCTCCTCGGATTACGTGGGTAATACCCATCAAATGGTCGTCTACCACGTTGGCAAGGTGATACGTAGGCATGCCATCAGATTTCATGATCACTTTATCATCGATGGCTTCCGTATGGACTAATACCCAGCCTCTCACCATATCGTTCAGCCGAACTTCCTCTTTCTCCGGAACTTTAATTCGAATGACGTAGGGGTCACCATCGGCTATTTTCTTCTGGACCTCCTCGGACGAGAGGGTCAATGAATTTTTCATTGAAGAGCGTGTCAATGTATCATATTGGGGATTCAATACGCGATTTTCCCGGAGTCTTTCTCGCATGGCATCGAGCTCCTCCGGAGTATCGAAAGCGTAATAGGCGTTCCCCTCTTTCACAAGTTTGTCCGCGTACTGATGATAGATTGATTTTCTTTCGGACTGGCGATATGGACCAAAACTACCTCCTTCATCTGGACCTTCGTCAAATTGAATTCCGCACCAGCTGAGGGCCTTTTTTATGTACTCTTCAGCCCCTTCGACATAGCGAGTTTGGTCTGTGTCTTCGATTCTGAGGATGAAAGAACCCTTGTTCTTTCTGGCAAATAGGTAGTTGAATAGCGCAGTTCTTACACCGCCAATGTGTAATGCACCTGTTGGACTTGGGGCAAAACGTACTCTTACACTTTTATGTTCCATTCACTCAATTAGTTCGAGCAGCAAAAATAGGAATCAAGGATTCTGAATGCTAGTTTTTTAGGCTTATTCCGGATATACGGCAATGCAGGAGATTTCAACATTCACCCCCTTGGGTAGCCCGCTAACCTCTACGGTCTCTCTGGCTGGAGGATTATCTGGAAAAGACTTCCCGTATACTCCGTTGATTTTTGCAAAGTCCCCCATGTTGCTTACGAAAATGGAGCATTTGACTACGTTTCCAAACCCTAAACCGGCTTCCTGAAGGATAAACTGAAGATTCTTCATTACCTGCGCCGTTTCGGTTTCTATATCTCCTTCAACTAGCGTATTATTGGCTCTGTCGATTGGGATTTGACCTGATACGTACAGCGTATTACCTGCTTTGACAGCTTGAGAGTAGGGCCCAATTGGAGCTGGGGCATTATTAGCATTAATGATTTCTTTCATGGAGTTGCTTTGTTGGACTGTTCTTTATCTTGTAGCCCCACCAGGAATCGAACCTGGATCTAAAGTTTAGGAAACTTCTATTCTATCCATTGAACTATGGGGCCAAAAACCGATCCTCTAAAAAAAGGATCTGGAACAAATGTATACCAAATAGCTGCTTATTGCTTAGTTCGTCCGTCTCAAAATGGTGCGAGTAAACGGTAATCCAAATTGGTGTGTCTGTATACTGGAGTTTTGTGTGTTGAATCATTACATGATCAAACGATTTGAGAAGCATTTATTTCATATTCGTCTTCTGTGCATTTCAGTCCTTGCATGCTCAGAAACTTCCCTCTGTGGAGGTAGGTCTTGGTGTTGGAAACTTTCCGAATCATCGCTATTCGCTGGGTAAAGGTGAAGTGGGGCTAGGACTATTTAAAAGACTTTCAAAAGGTAGGATAGGAGCTGATTTTTCGCTAGGAGGTGATCTGCTTTGGGGAGATCCGGGTGTTGAAGTTATCAATGGTAGAGAACGAATTGACGCCTACGCTACTCGATTTACATCCTTGCTCGTATCCTATGGTCATTATTTTCCGGTCAATTCAAAATTTGTCTGGGAAGCCAGTGTAGGATATAGCTCATTATACAACTACGTACATGCGCAGAATGTAAGGAAAGTACAACGAACAAATATTTCTTATGCGTTAGGTGTTGGGTATAGTTTCGGAGAGTTTAGTTGTAAGCTACGCTACCAATATTACGGGCATACCGCGAGCTTTGAAGGCATCAAATCGGGAGTTGAAACATTTCAAAAGAAGACACCAATCTCGATGGTGATGTTCCGTTTGTCTAGAGTTATCGACCTTAATTGAGAGGCACTAGTAGATTTCAGGAAGCATGTAATTAGGATAGATCTTCATGTGAACTTTCCTGACTGATTTGTAAATCAAACCTTTTAGGTCTTCAATTCCTGTTTTCTCTCTGGCTGAAATTGATATAGAGAGGTTTACACCATTTTGATCTGGGACCTCTTCGGCCTTGTCAATTTTATTATAAACTTTGATGGTCTGAATATCAGAAGCGTTGATTTCAGCTAGTGTCTCCTCAACCACCTTAATATGGTCTTCATGAGAGGGGTTTGAAGCATCAATTACGTGCAGGAGAATATCCGCTTCACGAACCTCAGCCAAGGTAGATTTAAATGACTCAATCAACCCATGGGGCAATTTTCTGATGAATCCAACCGTATCAGAAAGTAGAAATGGAAGCTGGTTGATGACCACTTTTCTTACCGTAGCGTCTACCGTGGCAAACAGCTCATCTTTGGCGTAAATCTTCTCCTTGCTAAGCAGATTCATCAGTGTTGATTTTCCTGCATTCGTGTACCCAACCAGCGCTACCCGAACTACGCCCCCTCTGGACTTTCGTTGCGTAAGGGATTGCTTTTCTATTTTTTCGAGTTTTTTCTTCAAGAGGGTTATTTGATCCCGAATAATCCTTCTATCGGTTTCAATCTCTTTCTCTCCTGCACCACCCCGTGTACCGGTACCACCTCGCTGCCTTTCCAGGTGTGTCCACATACGAGTAAGCCGTGGAAGCAAGTATTGAAATCGAGCCAGCTCCACCTGCGTCTTGGCTTGTGCTGTCTGTGCACGCTTTAGAAATATATCTAGAATAAGTAGGCTTCTATCATAGATCTTAACCTTCAGCTCCTTTTCGAGGTTCCTTAGCTGTGAAGGAGTAAGGTCATCATCAAAAATCACCACATCTATTTCTTCCACCTTGCAGGCCGTATTAATCTCTTCCAATTTTCCTTTCCCCACGAAGGTTCTTGAGTCTGGGCGCTCAAGCTTCTGTGAGAAACGTGCTATGACATCCACACCCAACGTTTGAGAAAGAAACTCCAGCTCGTCCATCATTTCTTTCAGGCGGTCATCACTTTCTGATTTGCTGCCTACCGCCACCAACAGACCCCGTTCATTTCTTTTTGCCGTTTCAATCATATGTTGTGCAAAGTTTGCGAATAAAGTATAGCTTACAAAAGTTTAGCTTTCAAAGCCTCAAGAGTGAAAATCGCCTTCGTAGCCAACACCACTTGGAATATTTACAATTTTAGAAAAGGCCTTGTTCATCATTTTCTTTCCAACGGTGATGAAGTGTTGGTCTTAACGCCAAAAGATTCGTATACAGATTCCGTAGCGGACTGGGGAGTTAAATGGATAAATACCCCACTAAACGGAACTGGAATTAACCCTATTCAGGATCTGAAATACTTGCTGCAGCTAGCCAAGATTTTCAAGAAGGAACGCCCTGATGTTGTTCTTGGCTATACCATCAAGGCCAATATTTATTCATGTCTAGCTACGTTTAGGGTAAATATTCCCATCATTTGCAATGTAAGTGGATTGGGGACCGTATTTCTGGTCAAGGGGATTGCGGGTAAAATAGCGATGGCACTCTATAAAATGGCTTTTCGAAAGGCTTCGTTTGTTTTTTTTCAAAACGAAGATGATCGGGATCTGTTTGTCTCTAAAGTCCAGATACCACACGAAAGAATGGGCATTCTTCCCGGTTCTGGAATTGACTTGACTGCTTTTCAGTACTCGGAGCCGAACTACGGCGGGAAAACTGATTTCATCATGATCTCCAGGCTGATTGTAGAAAAAGGAGTACGTGAGTTTGCCGAAGCAGCTTCGTACTTTGCTGAGGATGCTAGTATTGCATTCACACTCGTTGGTCGGTTGGACGAAAATCACTCCCGATCGATCTCAAAAACGGAGTTGGATAGCTGGACGGCAAATGGATGGATATCGTATTACGAACACACAGATCAAGTGAAGGAGTTGATTAAGCGCCACGAGGTAGTGGTTTTGCCATCGTACAGGGAAGGGACGCCTAGAACACTTCTGGAGGGTGCAGCGATTGGGAGAGCTTTATTAGCTACGGATGTGCCTGGTTGTAAAGAGGTTGTTTTAGATGGTGTCAATGGCTTTCTATTTGAGTTGAAAAATGCCAAAAGCCTAGTGAGCAAAATCAAATTGTACTTGTCCTTAAGTGCAGACGAACGACTCAAGCTGTCAAAGGCGTCCCGAGATCTTGTGGAGCGGAAATATGATGAAAACCTGGTCATACGTTCTTATAATGAAGTAATCCATCGAATGACTTCTTCAACCTAACTTTTTAATTCTATTTTTACGTTTTACAACTAATTACTTTCGTGGGTAGATTTATTCCAATTCTTGCGATTGCACTCTTGTGCAGCTGTAAAGCTTATAAGCAGGACCTGATGTTTCAGTTTGATGACGACTTCACGGAAGATGACCTTTCAATTGTTAAAGCTGACATCGAAAGCAATTACCTTTTGCAGCCGAGTGACAGACTACAGCTTGATGTCTTTACGAACAAGGGTGAGCGCCTGATTGATCCCAATTTTGAACTCTCATTGCAGATGGGCGGCGGCATGGGGGCTCAGCAGTTGCAGCAGCAGCGCGAACGTTTTGAATACATCATCCAGATTGATAGCATTGTGACTTTCCCGTTAGTGGGAGATATAAACTTGGTTGGGTTGTCGCTTTATGAAGCTGAGTTGAGGGTCGGTGAGAAATTCGAGGAATACTATGAAGATTCGTTTATTAAGCTTAGAATAAACAATCGGCGGGTTTTTGTATTGGGGGGACCTGGAGGGCAAGTGATCCCACTAGAGAATGAAAATATGGGGGTCATTGAAGTCATTGCACTTGCACAGGGCATCGACAGAATCTCCAAGGCAAACAATATTCGTCTTGTTAGAGGAGAAGATGTATTTAAGATAGATTTGAGCACAATCTCAGGGATGAAAAGAAGTAACATGGAGGTCATGCCAGGCGATGTGATCTATATTGAGCCTTGGCGAAGACCTTGGCAAGACTCGCTCAGAGATGCTTCCCCTATCATCAGCATTGTTTCAAGTCTGGTTACTTTGGCGTTAGTTATCCAAAACTTTTGATGGAAAGACAGTACAGTTTAAATGCGGAAATGGATCAAGAAAAGGACTTTTTGGACTCCTTTGATCTAGAGCGCTTTTGGTACGTTTTTAAAAGAAGTAAATTCTGGATCATCGCATTTGTGCTGCTGGCAACGACCTTGTCTTACCTTTACGTAAGGTACACAAAGCCAATTTTCCGATCAGAATCGGTTGTTAAGCTTGATTTTCAAAGTGAAGCAAATGTGTTGGGATTGACGGATGTTATCAACTCCCAGGAACGAAACGAAATCTCCGGGGAGATCGAATTAATCAAGTCAAGGCTCTTTCTTTCTAGAGTCATCGAACAAGCTGATCTCAACATTTCTTACCACATTTACGGTAGGTATCTAACGGACGAGCGGTATCATAATTCACCTTTCGTGGTTTCTTTCAAGCTTCATGATCAAAGGCTTTTGGATCGGCCATTTGATGTCCTTTTTTTAGATACAGACCGTTTCATACTTAGTTATCAGCTGAATGGGGAAGAACAATCGCAGACCTACCAATTTGGACAGGAAATCAACACCAATTCATTTAACTTTTTAATTGAGCAAACTCAGCATTTTTCTGAGAGCATGATTGACAGCAAGTTTTACTTTGTCATCAATAGTGAATCAAAACTTCTGGATTTTATCCAGAGCAACCTTGAAGTTACACCAGAAAATTTCAACGCTAAGACCATAAATATTGCCTTTTCTGATTTCAAAGCCAAGAAAGCGAGAGACTTGGTCGCCTTGATTGACACACTCTATCTCAACTACACCAAGGAGGTTAAGAATCAAGCGATTGAGCAAAAAATTAAATTTTTGAACAACCAAATCACGGAGGCTGAAGCTAAACTATCTGAGTTTGAAGCATATTTTGAGCAGTTTACGATCGATAATCGCACGACCGATTTGGGACAAGACCTGGACCGTACCATCACACAATTGGCAAAAATCGACTCACAGAGGTTTAGCATTAAAACTGCGCTTTCGAATTTGGAGGTGATTGAACGTAAGATTCAAGAAAATGGAGCCATAATCATAGATCCGATTTCAGCAGGGCAAGTTCCGCAAGCACTCGCAGAGGCATTACGGAAGTACAGCGAGTTACAACAAGAACGCGAGCTGAAACTAGCTTCGTATAACGAGACTTCCTACTTGATTAAGCAACTGAACCTACAAATTGAGAAGTCAGAGGATGGGTTAAACGGATTGATGACTTCGTATAAAAACGTGCTAAATGATCAATTGAGCGGTGTATTAGAGCAACGACGCTTTTTTGAGTCAAATTTGTATCAACTACCTTCCATGGGTACCGAGTACTCCAAGAAACGAAGGTTCTATAGCCTTCAGGAGGAGCTGTTGCTTTCCTTGCAGACTTCTAAAATGGAGCAGGAAATAACCAGAGCAGGCACAGTGACTAAGAATATTATCCTTTCTTCGGCTTCTTTACCTACACTGCCGGTTAAGCCTCAAAAGATCTTAATCATTGCGGCTGGATTCATGGTGGGATTGGTGCTATCCATCGTTTTCTTGCTCGTGAAGTACTTGATTCATAACAAAATTGCAGGCTTGAGAGAATTGGAAAGAGTGGTAAAAATGCCAGTTCTGGGAGGAATTCCTGGGTATAGCAAGAAACTAGAATCGACTTCAGTAGTTGTGGATAAAGAGTCCTCCTCTTCGATAAGTGAAGCGCTACGGACTATTCGCACGAACATGGATTTTCTTGGGAACGGAAAGGCCACCAAGACCATTAGTATTACCTCCACAATATCTGGAGAGGGAAAAACGTTCGTTGCGGTGAATTTGGGTGCAATCATTGCAATGACCGGGAAGAAAGTTGTTGTGGTCGACTTGGACATGCGTAAACCAAAAATCCACCTCGCTTTCAATATGAGCAATAAGTCTTTTGGAGTGAGTACTATTTTGGCGGGTCAAAACAACTATAAAAAATCCATTGAGCATTCGCAGATAAAGAATCTGGACTTTATACCTTCCGGACCTACCCCACCAAATCCGTCTGAGTTGCTGTTGCAAAGTGAATTTGCCGAATTGATGAAAGATCTGGAGAAGGAATACGATATCATTATATTGGATACACCTCCAGTTGGGTTGGTGACAGACGGTAGAATTATCATGAAGCAAAGTGATGTACAGTTGTATATAGTGCGCGCAGATTTTTCCAGGAGAGCTTTCACAAAGGTTATGAATGATCTGCACGCTTCCGGCCAATATGCGAGTTTAGCTACCATATTGAATTCGATAGACAGTACACCAGGCTACGGCTACGGCTATGGTTACGGCTATGGCTACTATCATAAGGAGCAATCAAAATTCAAAAAATTAGCTTCCGGATTGAGAAGCTTATTCTAATGAAATGGCTCTCCAAAAATTCGAAGAACTTAGTCGTTGACATTCACTCTCATCTGATTCCAGGGATCGATGATGGAGCTCCTACGGTCGACGAGAGCCTGGAAATGATTTTACAACTTAAAGAGTCCGGCTTTAAGAAACTCATTACAACCCCTCATATTCACCCAAGATTCCCTAACACCAATCGAAAGATCATGTCAGGACTTGAATCTCTCAAGGATGCTTTAAAAGAAAAAAGCATTGAAATAGCGATTGAGGCAGCTGCTGAGTATTATATAGATGATCAATTTATTTCCCTTTTAAATGAAGGGCATGAATTTTTAACCTTTGGGGATAAATGCATATTAATCGAATGCTCATTTGTTTCAAAGCCCTTCTTTCTTGAGTCCGTCATTTATCAGCTAAAAGATGCTGGTTACGCGCCTGTGTTCGCTCATCCTGAACGTTATAAGTTTCTTGAAGGAGAAATTGGATGGCTTAAGGAAATTAAAAGTACTGGAATTTTGTTTCAAGTTACGTTGGGGTCCCTTGGTGGGTATTATGGTACCGCTCCACGCAAATTAGGACTGGAAATTGTAAAGAATGGAATGGTAGATTTTCTAGGATCGGATCTTCATAAGGCATCCCAGGTAGATTTTTTAAGGAAAGGACTGAAGTTGAGGGCGGTTCAGAAATTGTTGGAGAGCGACAGCCTATTGAATCACAATCTGCTTTGATGTGGAAAACTTTTTAAGCCAAAACCCACCAGTTCTGTGCTTATTTTCACCTAAATTCCAAAAACCAATTGTACTAATAACTGCATTTTGAGATGGCAGAAGAACATAAACGCAAGGAAGAGAGAGAGTTGATAAAGAAGTTTGAAGCATTTCTTAAGAATCGTGAAAATCACTTTTTTGATGAAGATGCGCTGATCCAAATCATTACCTTCTACAATCGACATGACAACTTAAATCAGGCGCTAAGGGCGGCGATCGTAGCGCTTGAAATCTATCCTTATTCCATTGACTTGACCATTGAAAAATCTGACGTACTGTTGAAGTTAGACAAAGCAGATGAGGCTATTGACATGATAGATGAAACGCTGAATATTCATCCAAATGATCCGGAGTTACTTCTTCAAAAAGGTGCGTTGCATTGTTTGGTGTCTGAATACGAGGATGCCATCGAAGCGTACGAAGGCGCATTACAAAATGTAGAAGACAAGGATGAAGTCCATTTCAGCATTGGTATGGCTTACCAAGGACTTGGAAAGTATAACGAAGCTGCCAAGCAATACAAGATGGCCATTGAAATAAATATGCTCAATGAAAATGCGCTTTATGAGTTAGCTTATTGTTTGGATGTGACTGGTGAATTAGAGAGCAGTCTTTCCTATTACAAGAAGTTCATAGACCAGGATCCCTATTCTGAATATGCCTGGTACAACCTGGGAATAGTTTTCAATAAGCTATCGAAGTTCGAAGATGCCATTGACGCGTATGAGTACGCAACGGCAATAGATGAGGAGTTTAGCAGCGCGTGGTTCAATATGGGCAATGCCCTGATGAATCTAGGAAAGTATGATAAAGCTTTAGCGGCTTATCTAAAAACATTTGACCTGGAAGGTGCCTCGCCGGAGACCTATTGTCACATTGGTGCTGCCTACGAAAAGCTGGAGCAATTTGACCTTGCGATTAAATACTACCAAAAGGCCTCTAAGCTGGATCAGATGTACCATGAGGCATGGTACGGTATCGGCGTTTGCCTGGCCTTACAAGATAAGTGGTATGAAGCCATTCACTTTTTAAGCAAAGCCTTAAAGCTTGACAATGAAAATGCACTTTATTGGAAAGCTGTGGCTGATGCTGAGTACAAAACCGGAAATATTGTTTCTTCAATTGATGCCTATACGGAGGCAAGTGAGATGGACCCTGAAAACCCTAGTATTTGGTTAGACTGGTCAATGGTTTATTACGAACAAGGGGATCACGATGTGGCCATTTCCATCTTAGAAAAAGGACTTGATGAATGTCCGGATAATGCAGAGATGTACTACAGGGGAGTTGTGTATTTGATCAGCTCCGGTAGCTATAAAAACGCAATAAACCGTCTCGAGACCGCATTGATGTTAGATTTTGAGGGGCATGAAGTGCTCTTTGATTTCTTTCCTAACCTCCCCACGCAAAAAGCACTCTTCAGGATCATTGATCAATTTAGAAAGGACAATCAATAAATTTGTAGGTCAGCAAATTATTCCGATTTTTGCGCACTATTGCGAATGGTCGAACCTAAACCTATTTAATAACACTCGTGAATTATAGCCTAAGTAAGATCCCGGAAAGGGAGCAGAAACCTCGAAGTACTGGTTTTACAATGGTCATGGACAAAGGGCTAAGCCTCCGTGAGGTCGAAGATATGCTAGAAACAAGTGAGCCCTACATTGATATAGTGAAGCTCGGCTGGGCGACTTCGTTTGTTACACCAAAGCTCAAGGAAAAATTAGCGCTCTACAAAAGTGCCGGTATTCCATGTTATCTGGGGGGGACACTTTTTGAAGCATTTGTGGTCAGAGATCAGTTTGAAGACTACCAAAAAGTGCTTGATAAATTTTCTTTGGAATATGCCGAGGTATCCGATGGGTCTATTGAAATGGATCATGATAAAAAGTGTGAATACATCAGCATATTATCCAAACAGGTAACTGTACTTAGCGAAGTGGGTTCAAAGGATGCAGCTAAGATCATTCCTCCCTATAAGTGGATTGAGCAAATGCAGACAGAACTAGACGCAGGTGCATGGAAAGTCATTGGGGAGGCAAGAGAAAGCGGAAATGTGGGCCTTTTTAGAGATTCAGGCGAAGTTAGGCAGGGACTTGTAGAAGAAATACTTACACAGATTCCTACGGAAAAGATTCTTTGGGAGGCCCCTCAAAAGGCACAGCAGGTTTGGTTTATCAAGCTGTGTGGTACCAATGTAAATCTTGGAAACATAGCTCCAAGAGAGGTAATTCCCTTGGAGACGATTCGGTTAGGACTAAGAGGAGACACATTTAGCCACTTTCTCTAGGCTACTTTAGCAGGAATCCGATAGTGAATCCTGCAGATAGAGCGATAGGAAAGTTTGGGTTCGAGGTAAGGAATCCATAATCATATCGACCCTCATCTGATGAGTTATATCCATAACCTACCCCCACGTGGTAGTCCAAGGTCATGATGTCCGCTAGCACGTATTGTCTTCCATACGTAATTAGGAAAGCGATGGAAGTAAACCGCTCTCTTTCGGACCTAAATGTGACTCCATCAAAGCTCTCCGTTAATTCGGAGTATTGAGCAAAGGCTATTTCGGGTCGAATGTACTTTCCACCCAATAGGTTAGCTCCTCTCATATCGCTTGTCACAAAGTCTGGATTGAGTTTAAACTTTGGGCCACCTTTGATGAAAACGCCTACAGGGTTAGAGTCGTTTACGTCTGTTCCAACACCTATCAGTCCCACTTTTGCCTCCCAGGAAAGCCAGTCTTTGATATAACTTTCGTAACCAAGGGTAGTATTGCCAGTGAGTGGTGAAAAGAATTCCATTTTGATGGCTCTCTTTTTTTGGTCTTCAAAATCAGTCGTGATATTCTGAGCGAATGTACCAATGGATAAAACAAGTAGTAGGAGTGTTGAAGTGCGTTTTTTCATGGGAAGTGTTTGTAAATTATTCTAAGGTTAAAGCAAATTTTTAAGTCCAAACCCCCAAAAACATTTCATAATTGGTCACACTGATTAAGTTCGCGGTATGAAACAATTGATCCTATTTCTCAAGGGGATGGCCATGGGAGGTGCAAATGTCATACCAGGAGTATCGGGCGGCACTGTTGCGTTTATCACAGGCATTTACGAACGATTGATAAATGCTCTAAAGAGTATTGATTTGGAATCGCTGAAGCTGTTTTTCAGCGGCAAGTTTGTCGCATTTTCTGAAAAAGTAGACTTAAAGTTCTTAGCACTGTTGTTTCTAGGTGTTTTTGTGAGCATTCTGAGCTTAGCCAAGATACTGGAGATTGCCCTTGAGCATTACGAGGTGTTAACACTCTCTTTTTTCTTTGGGCTGATCTTAGCCTCAATTATCGCAGTAAGTAGGCAAATTGAAAAAATCGGACTAAGTACAGTTGTTGCTTTCTGCATTGGTGCTGCGGTAGCTGTGTCCATCGCTTTTTTGCCTCCGGCAGAGCCCAATGCTTCCTTTCTCTACCTGATGCTTTGTGGCATTGTAGCAGTATGCAGTATGATCCTGCCCGGTCTTTCCGGGTCCTATATTTTGCTTCTAATGGGCAACTATCTGCTTGTCCTTAGGGCCGTGAGCAGCTTTGATTTTACAATCATGGTACCTATGGTACTGGGCTGTATCGTAGGGCTAGTTACCCTTTCAAGGATTCTTTCCTACCTGTTTTCAAACTTTAAGGATCAGACAGTTGGTACCATGGTGGGTTTTGTAGCGGGTTCCTTGCTCATTATTTGGCCATGGAAGACAACCCTATTTGAATCCTTCGATGGAAAAGAAAAAGCAATAGGGTATATCTGGAATCTTCCGGAAGTGAATGGTGCGTTTTTTATATCACTTGCACTTATTATTGGTGGCTTCATGTTGGTGTTGTGGATGGAGAGTAAGTCCAGGTCGACGGAGTCGGAATAAAAAATGCTAAATTGAATAGGTAGTGATCTCCGCGTTATGAACAGATTTGGGTTAGTAGGTTTTCCAGTGGGGCATAGCTTCTCAAAGAAGTATTTTACAGATAAGTTCAGTAAACTGAAACTTAAGGATCATTTGTATGAGCTCTACGAGCTTGAATATCTCAATGAATTTCCAACGCTTTGGATTAAATATCCTGATCTGATCGGCGTCAATGTGACGGTTCCGCATAAGGAAGGTGTGCTAAAGTATCTTGATAGGTTAGACGCAAGTGCAATCAAGGTGGGTGCCGCCAATGTCATTAAGCGAGAAGGTTCCAAGCTTGTCGGCTACAATTCAGACTACATGGCTTTTCGTGAGTCGTTAAAAAAATGGATTGGCAGTTTCGATGGGGAAGCATTGATTCTTGGGACTGGCGGCTCTTCGAAAGCAATACAGGCAGGACTTGACGAATTAAATATTCCTTTCAATGTCGTTTCAAGATCTCCAAGAAACGGAGATTACACCTACTTAGAGATAGAGGAAAATCCGGGGATTATCAGTCGGTTTCATTTGATTATCAATACGACTCCTTTAGGTATGCATCCAAAGATCGACGCCCTTCCCAACCTACCTTACGAGGGAATGGGTAAAAATCATTTTTTATTCGACCTCATATACAATCCTGAGGAGACGCTGTTTTTGCATGAGGGCAGAGTAAATGGTGCGAAGATCAAAAATGGATTGGAAATGCTTGAACTGCAGGCGGAGAAGTCATGGGAAATTTGGAACAAGTCCTGATTTGAATTAACTATGGCTTGGAATGGATTTTAAGCTAGTTTCAGAGTACAGCCCTACAGGTGATCAACCCCAGGCCATTGAACAATTAAGTGAAGGAATTGTAGCCGGAGAAGCTTCTCAGACGCTTTTAGGAGTGACAGGATCGGGCAAAACGTTTACCATGGCCAATGTGGTAGAACGTGTCCAAAAGCCCACATTGGTACTAAGCCATAATAAGACGCTTGCTGCACAGCTTTATGGAGAGTTTAAGAAATTCTTTCCGGAAAATGCGGTAGAGTATTTCATTTCTTACTACGATTACTATCAGCCGGAGGCCTATATTCCGACAAGCAATATCTATATTGAAAAGGATCTGTCCATCAATGATGAGATTGAAAAGCTACGCCTGAGTGCAACTTCTGCTCTGTTATCCGGCAGACGAGACGTAATTGTTATTGCATCGGTCTCATGTATCTATGGTATTGGAAACCCCGAAGAGTTTGGGAAAAATGTCATTCGCATACAAGAGGGAGATAAGATACCCCGAAACAAGTTTTTGTTTGATTTAGTGGATATTCTCTATGGCCGGACAGAAACAGAGTTCAAGCGAGGTACATTTCGTGTCAAGGGCGATACGGTTGATGTCTTTGTTGCCTATGCTGATTTTGCCTATCGTTTTATTTTTTGGGGCGATGAAATCGAATCCATTCAGCGGATAGATCCGGTATCGGGTAGTAAGTTATCAGATGAACGAATTATCACCATCTTTCCTGCTAATCTATTCGTAACAGGGAAAGACCAATTGCAGGTGGCAATTAAAGAAATCCAGGATGACATGGTGGAACAAGTTCAATACTTCGAGGATGAGCGAAGGTTTCTGGAGGCCAAACGACTAAAGGAACGAACGGAGTTCGACCTGGAAATGATCCGTGAAATTGGGTACTGTTCGGGAGTAGAGAACTACTCCAGGTACTTTGATCGGCGATCACCTGGAAGCCGCCCCTTCTGCTTGCTGGATTACTTTCCAGATGATTTTCTGATGGTCATTGATGAAAGTCACGTCACCGTTCCGCAGGTACGTGGAATGTGGGGAGGTGATCGAGCCAGAAAAGTTAACCTCGTAGATTACGGATTCAGACTCCCGTCTGCAATGGATAACCGGCCTTTGACCTTCAACGAATTCGAGGATATGCTAAATCAGGTCATCTTCGTAAGTGCAACACCAAGCGAATATGAGTTGAGAAAATCCGAAGGTGTGATTATTGAGCAACTCATTCGGCCAACGGGTTTGTTAGACCCGGTGATTGATGTTCGTCCGAGCATGAATCAGATTGATGATCTGATGGAGGAAATTCAAAAGCGAATTGAAATGCAGGATCGGGTGCTGGTAACAACCTTGACCAAGCGCATGGCAGAGGAATTGACAAAGTACCTTCTCAATGGAGGGGTAAAGACACGCTATATCCATTCGGAGGTAGATACCCTGGATCGGGTAGAAATCTTAAGAGAGTTAAGGCTTGGCGTTTTTGATGTGCTTGTGGGGGTCAACTTGCTTCGAGAAGGCCTGGATCTTCCCGAAGTTTCCTTAGTAGCAATTTTGGATGCCGACAAAGAAGGCTACCTCAGAAACGAGCGATCGCTGGTGCAAACAATAGGTCGTGCGGCAAGGAATGACAGAGGCATGGTAATCATGTACGCAGACAAGGTTACTAACTCCATGAAACAGGCCATTGATGAAACGAATCGTAGGCGGAGTATACAAATGGAATACAATGAAGACCATGGGATTACACCAACGACGGTCAAAAAAGACAAATCGGAGATATTGCGTCAAACGGGTGTCGCGGACAAGAAGAAGGGGGCCAAGAAATACTACATCGAAGAGGAACAGTCAATCGCAGCAGATCCCGTGGTCTCCTATATGTCTTTAGAGCAGCTTGAGAAGCTTGCCGTGGAGACCAAGCGAAAAATGGAGAAGGCTGCGAAGGATCTCGATTTTATGGAAGCTGCCAAATTACGAGATGAACTTTTGGAAGTCGAGAAACTCATCAAGGAACGTAAATAGCCTATATTTGACCTTAATCATAACCAATTTACCTCAATTAATATTTTATGTCTAAAATATCCGCTTTTGGAACGTATGTTCCCGAAAAAGTGATCGACAATCAATATTTCGAAGAGATTATTGATACCAATGATGAATGGATACGAACCCGAACGGGAATAAGAACACGGAGGTTTTCTAATAAAGGAGAGCACCCTAGTGATATGTGTATCAAGGCGGTTAATAATCTTGTTGATCGGCATGGGACTGAGGTCTCGGATATAGACTTCATTGTAGTTTGTACTACGTCGCCGGATCAAACCATGCCAAATGTTGCTTCAAGAGTTCAATACAAATTGGGAATTCAGAATGCAGGATGTAACGATGTCTACGGGGCGTGTGCCGGTTTTGTGTACGGCTTGCAAATTGCTCACGGGTTTGTGAATTCTGGGATTTACAAGAAAGTGCTCGTGTTAGGAGCAGAGGCGTTATCTAAGATTACAGATTTTGAAGATCGGACTTCTTGTATACTTTTTGGAGATGGTGTTGGAGCAGCGATCATAGAACCTTCGGAGGATGAGCACTTTTTAGCATTCAATTCAGGCACCAATGGAGAGTATGGCCATGATCTTTATTTAAGTCATAAGAAAAACAGTCTCAATGGGGTTGGGATCAATCCAAATGGTAAAATAATACAAAACGGAAAGTCTGTTTTCAAATGGGCAGTCAGTAACATTCCAATAAAAATCAAAGAACTGGTTAGCAAAGCGGGACTAACACTAGATGACATTGATTACATCGTGCCGCATAGTGCCAACCTAAGGATCATTGAGGCAATTGCAAAAAATCTTGATTTTCCCATGGAAAAGGTCCCTGAAAGCGTAACAGAGTTTGGAAATACCTCGTCTGCTTCCATCCCGTTAGCCATTGAAAAATCAATGCGGAACGGTGGTATCAAAAGTGGAGATACCGTGTTAATGATCGGTTTTGGGGGTGGATTGACCTTTGCAGGATCCATCGTAAAGTGGAGTATTTAAAATTAAATTAACAAATAGGTAATCCTCTTTTAAATTAATTTTTGCAAAGTCGTTTAATATATTACTTTTGTAATACTACTAGGCGGTAGTAAGTTTTTTCCCGATGCTAGTCGGGATTGGTGGTGAACAGAGCGGGCAAACTGTCCGCTCTTTTTTTATGCTCAAGATGTAAGACGAGTGCACCATCCTCCACCAATGAATGGGCGTCTATTCCGGCTTTTCTTGCTTGTTCTTTTATGCTGCGGTGATAGTATCGATCGTTCTTTGACGAAATAATTAGATGTTCGTACTTAAAGTTTTGCTTTAACCACTCCAGGTTCTTAACGGCCTCATTATTGACTATTAAGATGTCTGTTTCAATGATCTTTGTGAATTTGAAAGAAAAAGTAAGGGAATCAATGATTAGTATTTTCTTACCACCAATCATCCCAAAGTAAAAGGGACCCTTTTTAAGAAAAGAATCTTCAACTTCACTTAAGCTGTCTTCTGTTCGTGCTAGGTGTGAAGAACGTCGATATGGATCAACCTGAAATGAGAGCTGTGTAGTGGTGCTACTGTCAAGTCTGTCAAGATAGAGAATGGCTGAGTACCCATTAACGTGATCGATCGCAAGATGGTCGTTTATGGCGTAGAAGATCAATTTGTGGACTGCCTTCTGCGAGTGATGCGCATCGATGGCATGTGCTGCCAGACAAATTCCCAGAAAAGAACTTAGTGCCAATGTAGTAAACGACCTGAAATGAATACCGCAGACAAGGGTAAGCATGATCACATATGTCAAAATCAAACTAGGTTTATCCAGATGTATCCAATCGATCAGGCTGTAAGGTATGCTGTCAATGTACGAAATGCACTCATTCATCATCCAAGTCAAGAGGTAAAGGACTCGACCCAGCAGCGCGCTAAATGGAGGTAATATGATCTCGGAAATGACCATGCAGAATCCGACAATGATGAGTAGAAATGCTCCTGGTATTACGATCAAGTTAGCCAGCAGGAAGTAAGTTGGAAATTGATGAAAGTAGAAAAGGCCAAGTGGAAAAGTAGCGATCTGAGCACTTACTGAGACACACGTAATCGCCCAAGCCTTATCAAGGAGCCAAGTGCGGAAAGCCAGTAAGTTGTAGAGCTTTGGTTGGAAGTAAAGTATGCCAAAAACAGCAGCAAAAGACAATTGGAAACCAACAGCATAGATCAGATAAGGATCAAAAAGAAGGAGTGTGAAGCAGGCGAACCCCATGGTATTGTATATGTTGCTTTCTTTCGAGACCATTTGACTTAGTGCCATGAGGGAAAACATCGTTGCCGCTCGTAGAACTGAAGGAGAAAGCCCTGTAATCATTGCGTAGATCCAGATAAATGAGATGCTAAGTATCCCAAAAAACATTTTCCCCCATGTCCCTTGGTCTGCAAGCTTTCCAAATACCATTTGAAGTAGCAGGTAAATAATCCCGACATGGAGCCCGGAAACAGCTAACACATGCATAGCTCCGGCTGAGGCATACATGTGGCGTAACTCATTATCAAGAAAATCTTTGACCCCCAGAAGCAGTGCCTTGACAATTGCGTTTTCCCTCGTTTCAGGCACATACAAATCAATAGTCTCCGTGGCTTTATTGCGGATATGGCCAGCAAGGGCAACTAGCCTGTTGGGAGTTGTTTGTTCAACAACTTTGATATCCTTAGCTGTAACAAATGCATGGGCATAGATATCTTGTCTTGCGAGGTACTTCTTGTAGTTAAATGTTTTTGGATTACTTGGTTTGGAGATGGGGTAAAAAGCTCCTTTCACATGAATCTTGGCTCCATAGGTGAGATGCTCTTCAAGAGGTGGGTTTTTACGTACATATAGGTGAAGTACCCCATTTGCTGATTTTGCTGTATCGCCAACGATGGAATGAATGCGAAGGTCATAACGTAAATGACGGGTTTTAGTCGTAGGAGGGCTCACGATTGTCCCGGAAAACCCTGTAACCTTTTGATCCAGATTTTTGTAGTGAAGTGCATCGTGAGAATGGTAGGTGGTTTTTGTTTGGTATCCACCAAGGAAGGCGATGCTCACAAGCGCTAGCGTCCCGTTCCAGACTCTAAGCTTGTAAAAACTGAACCGATGTGCAATTGTAACACAGAGTATACTTACCAGTATAAGTATTGCAGTTGTCAGTTTTGGAGCAATCCACAAGTGTGGTAATGCCTCAAAAGATAAGATGCCAAG
Organism: uncultured Roseivirgaceae bacterium; assembly: GCA_964593185.1. GTDB lineage: Bacteria > Bacteroidota > Bacteroidia > Cytophagales > Cyclobacteriaceae > Ekhidna. The sequence goes on along the minus strand of CAZQJU010000033.1, from coordinate 5,242 downwards.
AATGAATGCTGCGGCGTAACGAATAAAAGGATAGGAATTCCAGAAATACATAGCGTTGTATGCTAAAACTCTGAAATAGTTCTTTAATATACAACTGTTTTTATGCTTCTTTCCACATCAGATAGTGCATGATGCCGCATTCGTCAAACTGGTCGCCCTCTTTCTGAAATCCAAACTTAGCATATAGTGGAACTGCATCAAGTTGGGCATGCAGGTAAAGGTAGTTTCCTTGCTTAACGGTTTTACGAATATCGTCTAGTACAGCGGCTACAATTTTTGACCCTAGTCCTTTACCGCGCATCGCGCTCTTAACGGTAAATCGCTCGAGTTTGATTCCTTTATCCGTATATCTCCAACGCGCTGAGCCCACAGGCTCGTCCTGACCGTCTAATGCTACAAAATGGTGTGATTCATCCTCAAATTCATCAAACTCTTCACTGGCTGCAACTTGCTGTTCAACTACAAAAACTTCTTCCCGAATCGCGAAGGCTTTCTGTTTTTCTTTTTCAGTCGTTGCCTTGATGATCCTTACTTCCATAGGCTTTGTATGCTTTTATGATGGCTTTAACCAGCTTATGTCGTACCACGTCTTTTTCGTCCAACTCCACAAAACCAATCCCATCTACGTTTTTGAGCACTTTCATCGTTTCGATCAATCCGGAAGTTTGGTTTCGGGGGAGGTCAATCTGTGAACGGTCTCCAGTGATGATAACCTTTGAGTCCGGTCCCATACGGGTAAGAAACATCTTGATTTGCATGGGGGTGGTATTTTGTGCCTCATCTAGCAGCACATACGCGTCGTTGAGTGTTCGCCCACGCATGTAGGCGAGTGGTGCAATTTCGACAATGCCGTTTTCTCGATAATAGCTCAACTTTTCAGAAGGAATCATGTCGCCCAGTGCATCGTATATGGGTCGTAGGTACGGATCGATCTTTTCCTTCAAATCACCGGGCAAAAATCCCAAGTTTTCTCCTGCCTCCACCGCGGGCCTAGTGATGATGATTTTCTTGACTTCTTTGTTCTTTAATGCCCGAACCGCCAATGCCACCGATATGTAGGTTTTACCTGTACCTGCGGGTCCGATCGCAAATACAAGGTCATTGTTCTCCACTGCTGCCACCAGTTTTTTTTGATTAGCAGTCTTAGGGGTAATCCTTAATCCCCGTGTGCCGTGAACAAGGACTTTAGCTTTCGCCTTACCGTTTATGGTATCTTCCTCATTCGTAACGAAATCCTTGACATTTTCATTGGTGACTTTTCCATACTCGTGGTAGTGTGAAAGAAGTGAATTGAGAATCTCATTGATTTTGAGAATTTGTGGCGCTGTGCCCTTGATGGTGATTTCGTTTCCCCTACTTACGATCTTGCTGTTAGGGAATGCAGTCGCGAGTGTTTTGATGTTTTGATTTTCAACTCCCAGGAAATCTACGAGTGAAACATTTTCTAGCGTAATAATTTTCTCAAGCAATAGTGTCAGTGTATTATTTTGATTCTTATCGCAAATGTAAGAGCTTCTTCATCAAATGCGTTGCAACACATCCTTTGAGATAATCTTCAAAACACAAAAAGGAAGCTAATGATTTGAATACTCGGCAAGAAGCGAGTGAAAGTGGTGCACGCCTTTCTCCATGGACGGAGAAAATCGTCCCTTTGGATAGTACCTTGAATTGAGCCCCTTTTGAACTCCCTCCACAACAAATTCGTCCTCTCGTTCAACTTTGTCTAAGAGCGCACCCGCACCAGAGTGCAACTTACGCTCATCGTAGATGTAGGTCAAAAAGGAAACTTTCGTTTGTCGAATTGAGAGTGGTCGAACGATGTTGATCGAAAGACCCCAGGGGTAAAAATTGAACATCATATTGGGGAATACCCAGAAATAGTAGGCTGCTACATTCCTGCCATGATGAACATGTCCTTGAGGTAGTTCAAAGGTATCCTCCGCACCATCAGCAAATCCAACCTGAAGATTGTAGTATTTACCCAGAATTGTCTCGTAACTACCATAGTCAAGTACTTGATTCAGGTCTTGGTGTACAAACGGGATATGAAATCCTTCAAGATAGTTATCACAATACAACGCCCAGTGCGCGTTGACTAGGTAATCTTTGGACTGTGTTTCGTTGTAGACAAATTCTTCGATTGGAAGGAATCCGACATACTCGTTCATTTCGCTAATCACGGATCCAAAATCAATGTCTCCACCCATTTGTGCGAAAAGCAGATGTCCCCATTGTTCTAAGGGAAACTTGTGTAAATTTTCGCAAGGCCTGGGAAACGCTTTTGCCTCTTTGAATTGTGGCATGGATTTGTACACACCATCCAATCCAAACTTACGCCCATGGTAGTTGCAAATAAGTGATCGATAGTTTCCGTCTCCATGCACCACCAGATTACCACGATGGGTGCAGACGTTGCTTAGACAATGAATTTCTTCGTTTTCATCTTTTGTCAGGACCATAGGCTCTGTCAGAAAACCATCCAATAAAACAAATGGATGTGCCTGTTTGGAGGTTTTTACCAACGTCTCATCTCCAATCCACTGCCAGGTATTGTAGAATACCTGCTCCTTCAACTGTTCGAAAACGGATTGACTTTGGTAAAACGCTGCAGGAAGGGTCTCGGCAGATTCAATTTGTGCGGCAATGGAGAATTTGGATGAGCTCATATTTTTCAGGTATCTTTCAAAAATAGGGATTTCCACGCGTCTCCAGTTAGCTGCATGAGTAGAAAGAAATTAGGATTTTGGACCAGTTCGTCACTGGTTATCGGTAACATGATTGGTTCAGGTGTTTTTCTGTTACCTGCTAGCTTAGCTTCTTTTGGCAGTATTAGTCTCTTAGGCTGGCTAATCTCGGCCGTGGGTGCGGCTTCCATGGCATTTGTGTTTATTGAGCTAAGCAAGTTGCTGCCAGCCTCATCAGGCGGTCCATACCGATACTCTCGAAGTGGCCTAGGTGATTTTGCTGGCTTTCTCGTCGCGTGGGGTTACTGGGTGTCCATCTGGTGCACCAATGCAGCTATTGCCGTGGCCTTGGTAAGTTACTTGGGAGTCTTTTTTCCTGCGATTAATTCCAATATGCTGCTATCTGTTTCGGTGGGTTTGGGCATAGTTTGGACGGTGGTTTGGATCAATACCAGAGGTGTCCGGGAAGCGGGCATTTTTCAACTCGTTACGAGCATTCTAAAAATCACGCCATTAATTGCGATTGGAACCATTGGTCTTTTTTTTATTCGGTTTGAAAATTTCTTTCCCGTCAATATAAGTGGTCTTTCGAGTTTAGAGGCGATTACAACCACGGCCACGTTGACCTTTTTTGCCTATATGGGCTTGGAATCCGCGACCATTCCGGCTGCTGATGTTGAGAAGCCCGAAAAAACAATTCCAAGAGCCACCTATTTTGGTTTGATTGTGACCGCCTTGGTTTACATCTTGGGTACCGTGGCGCTTTTGGGGATTATTCCTGCTCAGGAACTACAATATTCCACTTCTCCCTTTGCAGATGCTGCCGCACTTATGTGGGGTCCGTGGGCCAAGAATTTTGTCGCTGTGGGTGCCATTATTTCCACGTTAGGAGCTCTCAATGGATGGATTTTGGTCCAAGGTCAAATACCTGCCGCCATCGCAAAAGACCGTCTTTTTCCGCCCATTTTTGGTAAGGAAAATAAGCAAGGTGTACCCGCTTTGGGGATTGTCTTATCTAGCATTTTGATCTCCATTTTAATGGCAATGAACTACTCAAAGGGACTCGTAAAAGCATTTGAATTCATGTTGCTTCTGGCAAGTATGACGGCATTGATTGCTTACCTGTTTACGGCTGCTTCCTACGTAGTAATCTCTATCCAGAAGCAGGGATTTGCAAAAGGCGTAGGGTTGAGGCTGACTGTAGCAATCGTTGCTTTCGTTTTTGCCCTGTGGGCCATTGCGGGGTCAGGAATGGAGATTGTCTACTGGGGGTTTATTCTGCTCATATTAGGGCTCCCAATTTATGTATGGATGTTGGTCAAAAAAATACGTTAATCAACCAACTCAACTTCTCGCAAGGATTTTTGCTCAACTAACAATGCGAACGCTACGAACAGAAGCTTGGCGTTTATACTTTTGTTGTCTCAACAAAGTGTAGGCTGCGAAATGTCCGTCATCACCTTCATGTCTGATTTTGGAACGACTGATCACTATGTGGCGGCAGTCAAGGCGAGCATTGTATCCCAATCTCCACAGCAGCTAATTGTGGATCTCACCCATGACATTAAACCGTTTGATATTGGGCATGCAGCGAATGTGCTTAAACACGTGTACCGAGATTTTCCGGAAAAAACGGTACACCTTGTGGCCGTTGACGCCATGAGGGAACACTCCAAAGCTATTGCAGTTGACTTGGACGGACATTTTTTTGTTGGATTTGATTCCGGACTTTTCAGTCTCATTTCGGAAAGAAAACCAGACGAGATCATACTCCTTCACAGCAATGGGTCTGTCTTTCCTGCGAAAGACACGTTAGCTAAAGCGGCAGTAGCCTTAGCAGAAGGGAAAAGTATGCCGACGGTGGGAGGCCCCATAGATTCCATTCTTGAGTTGTACCCAAGACAGCTCAAAGTCACAAAACGGGAGATAGCCGGTAATGTCATTTCTGTTGATCATTACGGTAACCTCATAACGAACATTCGACAAGCTGATTTTGAGAAGATTTTGGAGCTAAATGGGAAAGGTACGCAATTCGCAATTCGATTTGGAAGAGAGGTTTTCAATAGTGTACACGAGTATTATACCCAGGTTGAGTCAGGAGATTGTTTTGTCATGTTCAATTCTCTTGGGTTTTTGCAGGTTGGGATAAACAAAGGAAATGCCTCGGAATTGCTGGGTTTACGAGTAGATGCCCCGGTCATCATAGAATTTAATCAATGAGTATATGTTGTTAAGAATCGTTCGAATGGATTTTCAATCCGATAGGGTGGAAGAGTTTAGAGAGTTCTTTGAAGAGATTAGGGGAAAGATCGCAGCAAATCCCGGATGCCGGCATGTTGAGCTGTGTAAAGACTCGAAGATTGATCATGTGTACTATACCTTCAGTAAATGGGAGAGTGAGGAAGATTTGGAGCGGTATCGTCGCTCTGAGTTATTTGAGGAGGTTTGGGCCAAAACCAAAAAAATGTTTGGTGGGAAGCCATCCGCCTATTCACTCATCCAAGAATAAAAAAATCCCCTGCCGACCAAAACAGGGGAACCAAAACCTAATTAACCCA
>CAZQJU010000032.1:4553-35940 GCA_964593185.1 uncultured Roseivirgaceae bacterium | reverse complement strand
GTCTTTAGATCGAATAACCTAAAAAATTGACAGTCGGAACGGTAAATATTCACGCGGATCTGATCCGTAAATGCAGAGACCAAGACAGAGCAGCCCAGTTTGAAATCTATAAACTGTATAGCAAAGCCATGTTTAATACTGCATTGCGAATTACAGGAGCGCAAACAGACGCTGAAGATGTATTGCAGGATGCATTTGTCAGTGCTTTTCAAAACTTGAGTAGTTACCGCGAAGACGCAACGTTTGGAGCATGGCTAAAACGAATTGTCGTGAACAAAGCTTTGAATCATGTTCAAAAAAGTAAAAAAGATCTGATGCTGGCTGAAGAGGTCAAAGAAGATGAAGCAACTATGAACTGGACAGAAGAAAGTGAACCCCTTTACTCTGTGCAGTCGGTAAAAAGTGCAATGAGTCAGTTGCCTTCAGGATTTAGATCCGTGCTATCGCTTTACCTTTTCGAAGGCTACGATCACAAAGAAATAAGTGAAATATTGGGCATTACGGAGTCTACTTCCAAATCTCAATACAAACGAGCAAAAGACAAATTGAAAACAATACTTAAACAGGAGGTGAATTATGGGTGACCAATTTGAAAAGTTTATCATGGAGAATCGCTCCGCCTTTGACGATGCAGAACCTTCTGAGAAACTTTGGAATGGCATTGATCAAAAACTTGAAAAGAAGACAGTGCCCATGAACATCATTTGGAAGGTAGCTGCGGTACTCTTTCTAGTGTCTACAGTTGTTTTGTTACTTGATCGCCAAGCACCAGCTCTTGAAGTGGGTCCTCTACTAAGTCAAGAATTTGTGGAAGCCGAGGATTACTATGTTACCATGATTAACCAACGTAAGGAGCTGATTAGACAGCAGCTTAGTCCTGAGGACGAGAAGGCTTTCCTGCTCGAAATCAATGACCTTGATGCCATGTATTTAGACTTGAAAGAAACCTACCAATCCAATGCTTCAAGCGAACGCGTAATGGATGCCATGATCAATAACCTGCAATTGCGACTGGATATTCTAAATCGCCAGTTAGAAATTTTAGAGAAAATAAAAGGACAAAACCATGAAAATGAACACATCATTGAGATATAATCTATCAATCGCCTTCTTGATTCTGGCCGTCGCAGTATGGGGAAAAGACCAAGACGAGAAGAAGAAATTCATTGAGAAATCGCATAAAGTAAGCGCTTCCACCGTATTGCGCATTGAAAATAAGTTCGGTAAGGTGGAGGTTAATTCCTGGGACAAAAGCGAAATCTCCATCAAGATTGAAATGATCGGTAAAGGAAGGAATGAAGAACGAGCCCAGCGTATCCTGGACAACATTGACGTATCAATTAATGAAAGCAGCGCTGAGATTTCCTACAAGACTCAGATACCAAGCAACAACAAGAGTAAAAATGAGGAAGGTTTTGAGATTAACTACACAGTCTATATGCCGGAGAACAATCCTTTGACCATTGACAATAGCTTTGGCGACGTCACCATGGGTGATCGTGGTGCAGACTTAGATCTGGACGTATCCTATGGCTCCATGAAAGTGGGCAATGTGGGAGGCTTCTCAGACATCAGACTCTCCTTTGGTAGCGGAAGCATTGAACGCATGGAAGAAAGTGAAATCATCGTCAAGTACAGTAAGCTTGACATTGAATCCGGGACCACAATGGAGCTAGAGCAAGGCTTCTCAGACGTCGAAATTGGCGAGGTTGTCGACCTGGAACTTGAAAGCAAGTACGGTGGAGTAGAAATTGAAAAGGCAGGAAAAATAGATGCAGAAGCACATTTCTCAGGATTTGAGATTGAAGAGTTGACAGGTAGCCTCAAGCTGGACTGCAGCTACCTGGGTGACTTCTCGATCGACCGACTCGCCAAGACGTTCACGTTGGTGGACATCGATGGAAAGTTTGGTTCCTACGAGATTAGCATTGAGCCTGGACTTGCAGCAAACATCGAAGCGGAATTCAGTTTTGCAGATCTAAAGATGTCTTCTGATGTAGACGCTACCTTTAATTACCAGGTAAAGGAGTCGAACAAGGCCACCTACAAAGGAAAAATTGGAGGGGGAGATCCTAGCAAACTCATCCGCGTAGACTCTGGATATGGCAACCTTCGCCTCCGGGTAGATTAACGCATCGTATTCACTCAATATTCCAAAGACATGTTCTATTGACCGGACATGTTTTTTTTGTTTTCATACTCTCTAGTATTTGTTACATTCCCCTTCAAACCGATGGATATGAAAAAATACTTGTTTTTACTTCTCACAATATGTTCCGCTACGCTAGTCGCACAAGATCGGATGCAAGTGGCTGATGAAACCGTAAGCTCAACGCATCAAGTGGTCATAAAAGGAAAAAGTGTTCCGTACAAGGCCACTACCGGAACCCAGCCTGTATGGAACGAGGAAGGTAAAGCGGTTGCGGCAGTACACTTTACCTATTATGAACGTAGCGATGTAAAAGATCGAGCTAGCAGACCTCTTTTTATTTCCTTTAATGGAGGTCCTGGTTCGGGATCTGTCTGGATGCATCTTGCATACACCGGACCCAAAATATTAAAGATTGATGAGGAGGGCTTTCCTATTCAGCCGTATGGAGTAAAAGACAACCCACATTCCATCCTTGATGTTGCAGATATTGTGTTTGTCAATCCAGTAAATACCGGATACTCTAGGATTTTGGACAAAGAGACAAAGCGAGAGTTCTTTTTCGGGGTGAATGCGGATATCGAATACCTGGCAGAGTGGATTAATACGTTCGTTACCCGAATGAATCGCTGGGAGTCTCCCAAATACCTCATTGGAGAAAGCTATGGCACCACACGCGTTTCCGGCCTGGCACTGGAACTTCAAAATAGGCAATGGATGTATCTGAATGGCGTAATCCTGGTATCGCCAACTGAACTGGGTATCCATAGCGGACAAGGCAGGCGTGACGGTCCGCTGGGCGCCGCACTTCGAGTCCCCTACTTCACGGCTGCTGCATGGTATCACAATAAACTTCCCTCCGAACTTCAAAGCAAAGATTTGCTGGAGGCATTGGAGCTGTCTGAAGCTTTTTCGGTAGACGAACTCATGCCAATTCTTGCGAAAGGCGGATTTGTTGACGAAGCTACCCGAAATGATGCCGCCAAAAAGATGGCTTATTTTGCAGGAATTTCCGAAAAATCCATTTTACAGTATAATCTTGACGTGCCCACACGCTTTTTCTGGAAAGAACTCCTACGAGAAGAAGGATTCACTGTAGGTCGATTGGACTCCAGATACAAAGGTTTGGACCGAACCGATGGTGGCGATCGGCCAGACTTTAACTCTGAGCTCACCTCATGGCTGCATTCCTTCGCTCCAGCAGTCAACTACTACTATCGCAATGTGTTGAACTATCAGACCGACATCAAATACAACATGTTTGGTCCCGTTCGCCCCTGGGATAGAAGTGGGAACAATACCGGCGAAAACCTTCGACAGGCAATGGCCCAAAATCCATTCTTGCATGCCATGATTCAAAGTGGGTATTACGACGGAGCCACCAAATACTTTGATGCGAAGTATACGATGTGGCACATCGATCCAAGTGGTAAGATGCAGGATCGACTCTCATTTAAAGGATATCGCTCAGGTCACATGATGTACTTGAGAAATGAAGACCTACAGAAAAGCAACGATGACCTCCGCGAGTTTATTCAACAGACGATTCCTGCGGCTGGCCAACCTGCAAAATACTGATTCAAGCTTTTTGCAATGCGAGTTATAGGGGTACTGCTAGGTTTTTTATGGTTTCCGTTACTGGGTCTACCGCAGGATTATAGCTCCAATTTAGTGCCTGTCAGCATTGAAGATGATGCGGAGTTTACGGGCTATGAATTGATTGACGAGGAAAGCTCCAGGCTTTTTGTACTGGCTGAGCACTGGCACAACATCAAAAGTGTACCTGACGCCACGCTCAAGCTACTACAATACCTTCATCAGCATGCCAATGTCAGGATAATGGCCATTGAGCATGGCAAGAGTGTGGCCTACATGATCAATGATTACCTTGAATCAGGAGATGAGACGCAGCTGACGCATATTACGCGAAACACCATGTTCTGGGGAAAAGAGAATCGTGCCTTCTTTAGGGCACTGAGAAAGTACAACCTTTCGATTCCATCGGATCAGCGAATTGTGGTCAAAAGTATTGACATTGAGTACAAGCAAGAATCGGCCATATTCATGATCAACAAGTTCATTGGAGGTCAATCGATCCCAGCATCTTTGAACGAAACTGTCGGTACTTTCCAGCGCATCTACGAGGAAACCCGAGAACATCGAGAATCCTATGATGGCCTGGCAATCATGTACTATTATGACCGGGAGCTAGTTGAGCAATTGGTCATTCAAACAATCAACGATCTGGAGGACAATAGCCAGAAATACATTGAATTCTTCGGAGAGGACTTTACCGCCTTTGCCACAATGATCCTTGAAATGGACGATGGGCTAACGTTTGATTACACGAATCCAAATCAGCATTATCGATTCCGTGACCGACTGATCTACAAGAACTTTATTGAGCTGGTCACCGAATATCCAACCAGTGGGATTCTTTGCCCTATTGGAATGCGACACATGATGAAAAATTCCTCGCTTTCCGATCTCGACCTAAGGCCTTCCTCACCGCTCAAAGATCAGGTCACCTATATAAGGGTTTCGGCACTATTTAAGAAATCCCTTAACGCGAGCGACCTTAAAAAAATAAATTTCAATTTCCCCAATCGATTAAAAATCAACGATGCAACACTCATCAAACATAGTGATGAAAGCAGCGCGCTGAAGTCTTCAAAGGGATTTGACTACACCCTCTTTATCAATGAAAATGGCAGCTTGACTCCTTTTGAGAATGTCCTTACGGAGCAGTACTGAAGCCCTCGCAAGTGGGTAGTTCTAAAACCAACCTAGACCCGTAGGCAGTGGAGGGCGTTTGATAACCTGCCTTAAAATCACCTGCGAGCATTTTTTGAGCAATGTGCACAGAAGCCAAGGCCGTCAAGGTATATCCGTTGGGGGTAGAAAGTCTGGCTTCCTTGCTTTCACTGCCATCACTTACCTTTCCCCATAGATGCATTCTTCCATTCACTCTTTTCTCATCCCGAGGACCATCTGGCTTTTTGTCCAGCCTGCTCATCAAGAAGTTCTTTACAAGTCTTGATTTTAAAAGGAAGCTTAGTTTTCCCATCTTTTTCACCTTGGCTACTTGCTCGACACTGGTGCCCGCAAACACCTCGATGTTGGGAATCTCCGTGCTTGTGTATGCGGTTGAGACGTCTCCCCAGCTGATCCCCATCGACAGTTGATCAAACTCACCATAAGAGATGTGCTGTGTGCTAGAGCCCATCAGTTGTTCATGGTACTTTCCATTCTTCCTAACCACCTGAGGTTCGCCAAGATTTTCAATCATGGTTTTGGTGGTGCCTCGAGAAAGTCCTCCTCCTTTACTGACAAATGCCAATTGCAGATCAGTTGCAGAGGGCAAGGCATCTTTTAGATAGGCTGCAAGGCAATCTGAGGGTACTACATCAAAACCAGCCCCAGGCATCAACATCAACTTTTTTGCCTTTGCAGCAGCATCGTAGGATTTAACCAAATCGAAAACCTGATATTCACCCGTGATGTCAAGGTAATGTGTGTTGGTGGCTAAGCACGCCTCTACCATTTCTTTGGCTGTATGGACAAACGGACCACCGCAATGAATCAGTGCGAACGCATCTTTGAGCCAATCTTCAACTTTTGAGGTCTCCGTTACATCAAAAACGGCATAGTCCAGGCCGTACTGTTTGGCGTACGATTCGGTTTTTTGTGGATCCCTACCTGCAATTACAGGTTTAAGCCCCTTTGCGAGACATTCATCCACGATCAGCCTGCCTGTATAGCCGTAGGCTCCATAAATATAGAGTTGACCCATAATGTGAAGATAAGGAAACGGCTAGTACCAGCCGCTCAATTCAAATTTTTCCTTTGACGAATCAAGAACCTTGCCTTTTTCGCATTTCAATACCCGATGAGGAAATCTTTCAATGAAACGATGGTTGTGCGTTGCCATCAATACTGCGGTACCGCTGTTGTTAATTTCTTCGAATAACTTGATAATCCCTTCACTCACATCAGGGTCCAGATTCCCTGTGGGTTCATCGGCAAACAGTATTTGTGGCTCATTGATCATGGCGCGAGCGATGACAACTCGCTGTTGCTCCCCTCCTGAAAGTTGGTGTGGCATCTTCGCAGAAACCGCTCCAAGACCTACTCGCATAAGTACTTCCGCAATTCTGGCTTTCATCTTTGCAGGTTCTTTCCAACCCGTTGCTTTCATCACAAAAGTGAGGTTTTCTGCTACTGACCGGTCGAAAAACAGTTCAAAATCCTGGAAAATGATACCGACCTTCCGTCTTAAGAATGGGACCTCCTTGGCCTTAATGCTATTTATTTGATAGCCAGCAACTTCGGCCTGTCCGAGGCGTAGCGGTAAATCAGCATATAGGGTTTTTAAAAGTGAAGATTTACCACTTCCAGTACGACCAATGAGGTAGGCAAATTCTCCCTTATCTATCGTAAAATCGATCTCACTCAGCACCGTATGATCCTCCTGAAAGATGGAGGCATTGGAGACTTTTACGAGTGGTTCTTCTGAGAAAGACATGAATGAAATGCAGCGTTACCTATGGTTGAACCGCCTCAACGACTATTGGTTACCTTTCTGATAATCAGCAAGAAATTTTTCCAAACCACTGTCCGTAAGCGGGTGCTTTAGCAATCCGGTGATAACACTCAAGGGGCATGTTGCAACATCCGCACCGATCTCGGCACATTGAATTAAATGCATGTTGTGTCGGATTGAAGCGGCCAGGATCTCGGTTTCAAATCCATAATTATCGAAAATACCCACGATCTGCTCGATCAAAGTAAGACCATCTGTGCCTATGTCATCCAGCCTTCCGATAAAGGGAGAAATGTAGCTTGCTCCTGCTTTTGCCGCCAAGATGGCCTGACCTGCATTGAATATGAGTGTACAATTGGTCCGGATGCCCTCCGCCGTTAGTGCAGCAATTGCTTTAACTCCATCTTTGATCATCGGGATTTTCACCACAATCTTGTCATCAATAGCTGCAAGATTTTTACCTTCTTCCACCATTTCTTCGTAGGTAGTAGAGATAACCTCAGCGCTAACATTGTCGTCCACTATATCACAAATATCCTTGTAATGTTTTAAGATATTATCTTTCCCGGTGATCCCTTCCTTGGCCATCAATGAAGGATTGGTCGTAACTCCGTCCAAGACTCCTAAGTCTTGTGCTTCTCTAATCTCGTCAAGGTTTGCAGTGTCAATGAAGAATTTCATGCGTCAAAAGGTTTGGTATGTGGAGACAAACAAAAAAGGCAAACGAAGCATCGCACCGCTACAACCACCTACCCTTGCTACCGTCAGGTCCTGGGGGATTCAGCAGGAGCTGGTCGTACCCGTTTGCCGACCGCAAAATTAGTAAAAGTGCCTTGAAGGAGGGCAATAAAATGGATTTAGTATTCGTCTATTGAACGGTAAAAAAAATCCTCGCTTTCATCCAAATACTTCGTAGGCTTTTCTACCTCTCCAGCAGTCATGTCAAAGTCGAGTATCTCGTCGTACGAAGAAAAATCATCTTGATCAATTCGTTCATTTATATCCATGTTCCAAATGTAAGAGAAGACCTAACAAAAAGAATTTGAACGCAATTAAGTATACGTTATGACTTTGTTACTCAACCTTCGAACTCTTTCAGTACTGCTTCAAACTCACTTAACATCATGGCCGTTGCGCCCCAGACTGTCTTGTTTTCCAAATCAAAATAGGGGCTTCGCAGTTTTACCCCACCTCTGACAATAAGATCTCTCTCTTTCTTCGTGGAGCCGTCGATTAAATCATAAACCTTCGGATTAATGACCTCTACCACCTCCTTTTCGTCCGGAACAAACGTTGGCGTGGCTTCGAGCATGCCTACGACCGGTAGTACCTGAAAATTGCTTGCCGCGACATAAAAACTGGAGAGACTTCCGATGACTTTAATCATGGACTGCGCAACACCGATCTCTTCTTCCGTTTCTCTTAGGGCTGTTGCAAATAGATCAACATCGGAGGCTTCCCATTTCCCGCCAGGTAAGGCTATTTGGCCACTATGTACACCTTCGTAATCAGGTCGTTGGATGAGCGGAAAACGTGTACCGTCCTCCGCTTTATTGAGTAGAATAAGTACTGCGCCTTGCCTTGGAGGTTGCGGATGCTTAAAATCAATGGGACTACCATTGGGAAGCTTTGGCTTCATTCGTTCATGTGCTGCGCTGCCCGGTAAAGGTTCTGCTAATCGCTTCTCTAAGAAAAGTATGAGTTCATCGAAATTCATTTGCATACAAATAAAACACGTATTATTTCCTTTCCAATTTTTCTTACCTTGCTACTGTCACCCTCAACCAACCTAATGGATAGCATTCCATCATATGTAGCTTGGACTTTTATAGCAATAGTCATTGCGGTCATCAGCTTTCTTACCTACGGATTTCATCATGCCAGCCCAGGAAAAAAGAGTCTTACCTCCTCCATTGTACTAACCGTATTAATTGGCTGGGTGTTCCTGGTCTCGGTATTAACATTCTCTGATTTTTTCAGCGACTACTCCTTTCCACCCAGGCTCATGGTGATCGTTAGTATCCCGTCCTTATTCATCATCATGTCCTTGTTGCTACCTCGCACCAGATCGTATTTGATGGACATTCCCATCACCACACTTCATTACTTACACATTATCCGTGTTCCGGTGGAAATGGTCCTGTGGTGGTTGTCAGTTTGGGCGGTGGTCCCGGAAATCATGACATTCGAGGGATCAAACCTTGACATTATCTCAGGAATTTCCGCTCCTTTTGCCGCTGTGTTTATGGTTGGGAGCCGAAGTAAAAGCCGGCTTGGTGCAATTATTTGGAATGTTCTTGCGCTGGGGCTGCTGATAAACATCGTATCCATTGCCATTGCACACTCACCCTACTTTTTTGAAGGTACTGAAGATACGCCAGTCAACATGGGCATATTGTTCTTCCCGTACGTTTTACTACCCACCTTCATTGTACCAGCCGTGCTCTTTTCTCATTTAGTATCGCTCAACCAGCTGATGTTCAAAAAGGATCAGCGGCATTTCTGAGCACGCATTTCAGCACTTTTCATCTCACCCATCTTAACTCCCTCATTCCATTGCGTACAGGCATCTTCAAGGTTGTTTTCCATCATGTAGGCAAACCCAATATAGTAGTAGATTTCATCGATGAAATCCCCGGTCCGAAGTGCTCGCTCAAACAAATTTCTGGCCAATGCCGGATTTCCGGTCTTTAGCTGATAAATGCCTTTGTTTCGGTAAGCCCACCCATTGTCAGGTTTGAGTACAATGCTTCTGTTGATGTCCATGATAGCCAATTCAAGGCTATCCATTTGGAGGTAGACGTAACCACGATTGTTTAAAAAATAGGGCTCACCAGGAACCTCATCCAATGCGCGATTTACCTCTACGAGCGCTTGCAAGTAATTGGATTCTTCAAGTGCAATGAGACTCAATAAGTTAAAAGCGTTGGCGTTCTGCGGTTCCAGCTCAAGTGCTTCTGCTACTTTCTTAGAGGCCAATGGCTGTTCTTTCTGGAAATAGTGTATAGTAGCCATATTGATAAGCGTTTCGGGATTATATGGCTCCAGATAGTCTGACTTTTGGAAACTCGCATAGGCTTCCGCATAGGCCCTCGCTTTAGTCAATACCAACCCTTTGTAAAAGTGCACGAAGGCAGAATCAGGTTTCATCTCCTCGATCATGGCAATGTCCTCAAGTGCATTGTCAAATTGCCCAATTTTCTCGTAAGCGAAAGCACGATTAAATAAGGCGTCCAGGTTTTCTGATTCAATGGAAAGGCACCTATTGTAATCCAAGATTGCTTCATACGGGTGATCCAACTCCATCTGAGCCACACCGCGATTATTGAGCGCCATGGGGTAATTGGCATCTTCTTTTAAGGATTGGTCAAACAATTGAATTGCGTTGGCATAGTTCCCATTTGCCAGCGCTCTGTTGCCTAACTCAAAAAACCGATCTCGGCGTTCGATAGTGCTTTCACAAGATAGGAGTGTAATGAGTACCAATATCCACGTTATTCTTCTCATGTTACCATAACAAAAAAGCCTGCATAAATGTATGCAGGCTTTCAAGCTATTTTTTGATTTAATCGCTTAAGATTTTTTTACTCTTCCTCCGCTGCTTGAGTCTGCATTGACGTAGGTAGGATCTCCATCGTATCGAACAGAGCCTCCACTACTGGCCCTAGCTCTGATCTTTTCGCTTACATTTACTTCTATAGATCCTCCACTACTTGCAGAAGCTTCTGCTTCTTTGCTCTTCAAATCGTACCCTTCATAGTCTCCTGAACTGCTGGCTTCAATGTCCTGCACTCTTGCCATTCCACTTATTTCAATGCCTCCGGAGCTTGATACACTCGCATCAATTTCATCCGCTTCCACTTCCAGCTCAACATCGCCAGCGCTAGATGCCTCCACCTGCAACTCATCAATCCCCATAATCCTTGCTCGGATATCCCCAGCACTGCTGACATCTACATCAAAATCACCATCTGCTTCGATCACATCTTTCGCGTCGATTGATGCAGCAGATGATGCTTTCAGCGCACTTAGTGATTTATAAGTGACGTATACATCCACGTCGACATTTCGGTTATTCCACCCTCTTCTATCTTCCAGATGGATCTTTAATCGATCTCCTGAAACATCCGTAAGTACATCATCAAGCTCTACATTTCCACCATTGATGACTACTCGGGCTTCTTCCTTACTGCCCTCTGACAGATATACATTGATTCCCTCGTGGGCAGATACTTCTGAAAATGAGGAAAGACTTCGGGTTTCTTCTTGTGCAAATGTGGCTACTGCTACGAATAGGCCAAGTACTGTGATTAGAATTGATTTTTTCATTGTCCTTAAGTTTTAAAAGTTAGGTAATGCGTTTCACGCTTTACATACTCTATAGATTCTGAAAAAATCGAAAGGTTGCAACGGGTGCAGAAAATTTTTCTGCGCGCACTATGCCCAAATACAGCGATGTTGTGTTGTTGCCTGCTATAGAGAGGTCTTATTCTGCTTAGTGAATTCGTCCCACTTGGTTGTCTTGAAGTGGTCATCTCCGATATACAATAGAATCGGCTCCATTTGAATTGGCTTAAGGTAGCCAGCGATAGGTTGAATGATTCTCAGTTCCTCATCCATGAAAACTGTCGTTGGATAGCTTAACTGATTGTTGGTTAAGGCCGCGGCTAACTCATGAACTCCTCGTCTTCCCGATGGCACATAATTAAACGTATGTCCGTTGAATTCAACCGGCTGCTTTTGCTCAGCATTGAATTTCACCGCATAAAAGTTTTCATTGATGAAGTTGGCTATTTCGACCTTGCTGTAGGTTTCCCGATCCATGACTTTACACCATCCACACCAATCCGTATATAAATCTATTAGCAGTTTCTTTGGCTCTTCCTTGTGCAAAGCAATGGCCTCCTCAAACGTAAGCCATTCTACTTCCACTTTGTCCACCGACTTCCAACTACCGATGGAAAGCAGAACAAATAGTACAAGTATGTTTCTAAAGATCTTCATGATTTCTGTTCAACGAGCATAAGACATGCTAAGGTTCATTACACGAAGATAATAAAGATGAAATTTACTCTGGTGTCGTCAAGAAGGCACTTTGACTCTTGAAAACTTTGTCTGCAGCTACATCGTCCATAAAAAACTCCTGAGGATTCTCAGAGGAATTGAGCACCATCGATGATTCGGAAGCATAGCCATACACTGTAATTTCCGGCTGATTGCTAAAGGTAAAAACAGCACTGTGCGTTGGATTACCGGGTAGTTCTTGATCATAAAATTCCCTACTACTCACATACCCAAGACCACTCAAGTACTGCATCACTGCTGCGCTGTCTGCTACCTGATCCGCCAAGTACCATTGTTCGCCTTTAGTCAAACTGAATGCGCTATCCGGATAGTTGAAGGAAATGGAGCTCAGTGAGTCTTCATTCAGTCTCAGTAACATGTTTTCCCGATAGGAGGCCGCATCCTTTCCTACACTCATACCCATGAAGCCTTTAGCAACATACACTTCCTTGTCTTCAAAAAGCCGGACGAAGGTGTAGAAGCTTTGTTGGTTCTCCATACCAAATCTTCCGATGATGATATCTGTAGCTACCTTCCCGTCCGCCAAAACCCTAACACGCGTCCCCGCCGAGTCTACGGCATAGTCTTTCCACTTGTCTTCAGTTTTTGCGGCAAGCCTGCCTGGCTCAATGGTATTCAAAGAGTTCAGTAGACCGACTACTGCGGTCTTTTTTGCAAGCTTTTGAGATCCATCAGCAAGACGTACATTCCATGCTTCATCTGCTTTGGATAGGAGCACTTCCCCCTCTAAAGATGAAATGGTGATCTCAGAAACTCTTGACGTATCAATGGCTACCAACTCAGACCGTAGCGACTTACTTCGACCACTTCGCTTGGTCAACTGCGTCACTGCATATGCAGCACCCAAAACCACCAATATCAGCAATAAATTCTTTGTTGTCAGTTTCATTTTGTTTCTGTTTACGAATCGATAATCAAGTTAATTTCAAATCACTCCAACAACACGCTTACTCAAAGTTTCCTTGCATCCACTTCTGACGTTTACGCTGATTCTGTAATCTTCTCACAAAAGCATAAATCAAAAGCAGTAGAATAGGTGCGAAAACATTGGCGTACTTGATCGCTTCTTTCTTCCCATCCTCGACTGATTCTAACGGTCTCGACGTAATTCCTTTTGTCCTAAGTCCAATGAGCCCTGTATCGTCGGCCAACCAATCGATGGCATTCGATGCGAGGTTGACATGATCAGGCTGAACTTGCCGAACCTGCTGCCCCTCACCATTGATAAAAAAGTCGCCATTGCCAAGCACGACCATCTTTCCAAGTCCGCCAGCTAACCCTTCTACCGTTACTCCGAGTGACTGGACTCCCATTCCAAAGTCATTTTGTGTCCATTTCTTTTGCAGGTCCATAAATGCAGGAGCCCGGACTATGCCGGAGTTCTCGGAAGTTAGCACAATTGACTTCGCCCGAATCGTTGAATCGAGGCTTGTAGGTACCACACTTGACGCAAAGGTGAACGTCACTTGATCCAGACCTTTCGTGATTGGATGGTCTTCAAAATTGGAAATCTGTGGGAAGTAAGGAAACTCCTTTTGGCTGTTAATGGTAAAAAACCCTTGTCGCTGCTGGACAGTTACCGTTGCACACTTCGCGTCCACCACAAAGTCGGCGCTCATAGCAATCCCTTTCGTACTTAACCAATTTACCAATCCTATATTCGGGGCCGTGGTCAAGCTCCCTTGCTGAAGGTCACCCTGCACATTCGAGTACGCTACAAAGATTTTCCCACCACTCCCTAGGTATTCATCCAGTTTTGCAAAGTGACTTGACGGAATCGTATCCGATGGGGCCACGACCGCCAATGCTCGATAAAACGTCGGAATACTTTCCGTTTCCTTGATTTCATATTCCTCTACATCATACAATACACTTAATTGCTGCTGCAGTTGTGGTATCGTCGCCAACGAAGTCTCTCCGTGACCAGCTAGCAACGCTACTTTGGGTTTATCTTGAACGGACAGCTTCTTAATAGAGGTTGTAAGTTCATACTCCATCGCCGCACCGGGTTGAATGACCGGTATGATCTCACGCTGATCGCCCATCTGCAGCACGGCGCCCATGTAAGCCCGCATTTGTTGTACACGATCATTCTCTCGAACGTTGATCATGATGGGTCCGATTCCTTGCTGTTGAACCTCCTGTTCTTTTGCCTGATCTTCATTAGGATTAATGAATTCATAGACCACATTGCCCCCGGATCGCTGCTCATACTCAATCAGCATATCTTCAAAGTCCTTGCGGTTGCTCAACAGTTGTGGAGGCAGATCCTCTGAAAAGTACGCGGATACGGTAATTACATCATTCAAATCCCCAAGGATGTCTTTGGAGGCATCGCTTAGCGTATAGCGTTGATCTTCTGTAAAATCCAAACGGAAATACAAGGAGTTAGAAAGCAAATTGGCGACAATGACAATGGCGACAATGATCAATAGTTGTGTTATGAATGTCTGCTTCTTCATCTTACTTCCAATTTCTTTTAGACAACATAATTTGCGTTCCTACCAGCCCCACAGCGATGATGGACAGGAAATAAATCAAATCCCGGCTGTCGATGACTCCGCGACTTAGAGAGTCAACGTGCGTTCTAAGACTTAGGAAACTAAAAAGCTCTCCCATGCCTCCGGTAAGTCCGGAACCTATCACATCAAATAGCAAATGGAAGAATATCCCAATAAACAAGGCCACCAGAAAGGCGACAATCTGATTCTGCGTTAGACTACTGGCGAAGAGGCCAATGCTGATGTAGCTGGCGGCGAGAAGGATCATTCCCAAATACCCACCAAGCACAGATCCATCATCTACATTACCAAGCTGACTTACGGTGATATAATAAGGAAGCGTGCAGAGCAATGCAATGCCCACCAAAATCAAGCAAGCCAAAAACTTTCCGGCGACGATTTGACTATCCGACACTGCCTTGGTAATGAGTAACTCAATGGTTCCCGCTTTATTTTCTTCAGCAATCATTCGCATTGTAATGGCTGGAATGAAGAAAAAAAGTGACCAAAAAGCGACACCGTAGAAGATGTCAAGATTGGCTTGGCCCATCATGAAGACATTGGAACCAAAAAGCCATGTAAATGAACCACTTAATCCTAGGAAAAGAATGATCATCACATAGGCGATCAGGGAATCAAAAAACCCTGACAATTCTCGTTTTGTAATTATCCAAACTTTACTCATGTCCTTAGTTTGTTAGGTTTCTAAACACATCCTCCAATCGGGTCTCAATACCGGTCATTTCCATCAAATACCACTTCTTTGATACACATAGGTCAAAGACTTCTTTTCTGGAACTCGCCTCTGGCTTACTTTGGAGAGTAAACCAACTTTCTTTTCCTTCAATAGGTCCCACTTTTTCCACCGATTTCAATCCGAGCAACGCTTTTTCAACGTCGCCTTTCCCTTCTATGTGAATGGTAAGGACCTCCTGCCCTTGTGCTTGTTGACGCAGATTTTCAGAAGACCCGTCGGCAACAATTCTCCCTTTATTGATGATAAGAATTCGATCGCAAGTAGCCTCCACTTCTGACAAGATGTGTGAGCTCAGAATGACCGTCTTTTCCTTACCTAGATCTTTGATGAGTTTTCGGATCTCTACGATTTGATTTGGATCCAGCCCGGTAGTAGGCTCATCCAAGATTAAGACTTCAGGGTCATGAATCATCGCCTGAGCGAGTCCGACACGCTGACGATATCCTTTGGAGAGCTCTCCAATATTTTTGTGCTTTTCTGCATCCAGCCCGCACCGCTCAATCATCTCCCCGATCCTGGTAGGGATTTGGGATTTCTCCACACCCTGCACCTCCGCGCTAAAACGCAAGTAATCAACAATGGGCATGTCAAGATAAAGTGGGTTGTTTTCAGGCAAGTAGCCAATTTTTTTCTTAACGGACTCGGCATCCGCCAAAATAGAAGCGCCTTCCACAGTCACATCACCTCCCGTTGGGGCCATAAAGCAAGTGATCATTTTCATAGTGGTACTTTTTCCCGCCCCATTTGGGCCCAGGAAGCCAACCACTTCACCCGTGTTTATTTCAAAAGAAATATCATTGACTGCTTTTTGAACGCCGTATTTCTTAGTGAGGTTTTCTACTACAATAGACATATTTTCAAGCTTTCAAAAACGGCGCAATTTTACTGATCAAAAGGATTAACTTCAAGTTTTGGTAACTGTTAAATTATGTTAACCCTCCAAAGTGATTCGTGAATGAGGCCTTTGAATTTTACTTTTTCAACTAGATGAAAATAGGACTGCTCTCAGACACCCATGGATACCTTGACCCGAAGGTACTCGAGTACTTTAAACATGTGGATGAAATCTGGCATGCTGGAGACATTGGCACCATGGAAGTACTAGAGGCACTTCAGAATTTCAAGCCTACGATTGCCGTTTGGGGAAACATTGATGGTGGAAAGTTGCGCGTGGCTTGCAGCGAAGGAGAAATTTTCGAACGCGAGGGTATTCGTATTCTGATGACGCACATCGCCGGTAAACCTCCGAAATACAACAAAAAGGTGCTGGACCACATCAAGCAATACCAACCGAAATTGCTGATATGTGGGCATTCACATATTTTGAAAGTGATGCCCGATGGTGACAACAAATTACTCTTCATCAATCCGGGGGCTGCCGGAAAACACGGTTTTCATAAAGTAAAAACACTGATCAGATTTGAGTTGGACGATAAGGAGATTAAGAACCTCGAAGTGATCGAAATGGGACCTCGGGCCTCATTGAAACCTTAGCGTAGCGCTATAAACATAACCGTTATCCCAGCATTCTTTTCCTTCCATAACATTCTGGTTTCATTCACAGGCTTTTCTTTCTTAATTTTCTGATCTAACCAGAATACCATGAAGAGAAACCTACTTATCCTTTTGTCGCTTGCATTTGCGATTTCAACCTTTGCTCAACCCCAAGTTGTGGATGCAAAACGCTTTGATTTTGAATCTGATCTCCCCAAAGATGCCTCTGTTCCTTCCCCTAAGGAGCACCTAGGTTACGAGCTTGGGGAAAGTTTTACGATCTACGCAGACATTGTGGCCTACTATAAAAAGCTCGCTGAAACATCACCCCGAGTAGTGTACAACGAATATGGAACGACGTATGAAGGTAGAAAACTGATTAATCTTATTATTTCTTCTGAGGAGAACATTCAAAACATTGACGGAATACAAGCTACGCACATGAACCTGCTGGAACCCAATAGCAGCGATGCACAGGCAGTGATCGATAATCAACCTGTTTTTACCTCTTTCAGCTATAATATCCATGGTAATGAAGCCTCGACAGCGGAGGCGTCGATGCAGGTAGCGTATCGCATGGCATCCGCCACTGACGATGAAACCAAAAGCATCCTGGACAATTCTGTAATCATTCTGTTTGTTTGTATCAATCCCGATGGACGAGATCGGTATGTGTATTGGTATAAATCCATGAAACGAATCAAACGTCCTGGGTTTGAGCCAAAGGATATGGAACACTTTGAACCATGGCCAGGTGGGCGAACCAACCATTACTGGTTTGATCTCAATCGGGACTGGATTTGGGGAGTTCATCCGGAGTCCAGGGGTCATACAGCAGAATATCAAAAATGGATGCCCCAAATTCATGTGGACTACCACGAGCAAGGATACAACTCCAACTACTTCACCATGCCTGGCACAACACCAAGGAACAAGCAGTTGCCAGACAGTTATGAAGCCTGGTCCAAAGTATTTGGGGACGCCAATGTGGCCGAGTTCGACAAGCATCAGATCAACTATTTTACCGGAGATCGGTTTGACTTCTTTTATCCTGGATATGGGTCCAGCTGGCCCAGTGTGATGGGAGCGATTGGCATGTTGACAGAACAAGGAGGTCACTCTGCGGGAGGCCGGATTGTTGAAACCGAGGACGGGTATAACCTGTCGCTCCGACAGCGAATTTTTGATCACTATACGACTTCTATCGCTTCCATTAAAGCATCGGCGGAAAACAGAAAGGAGCTTTTGCAATACAGCTTTGATGCATGGCAACCGTCCAATAGCAAGGTTAAAACCAAGGGATACTTCTTTCCTTCCAATGACATGTATGCCGATGAGGTGGTGCGTGTGCTGAAAAGAAATGGAGTTAAAGTATATCAAGCAGATGGAGGATTTCAGGTCAATGCTGCGATCAACTACCGATCTGGAAGAAGCGAACGTAAGCGCTTTTCAGACGCTACCTACATCGTCCCAACTGATCAAGCTCGCAGTCTATTCATCACGTCAATCATGGAGCGCAATATGAAGATTGAGGATTCGGTGATGTATGATATGGCCACCTGGTCTGCTCCAATTGCCTATAATCTGGATGCCTGGTCTACGAATGAAAGCTTCTCAGCCAACATGACGGAAGTTACCGAGATGCCCATGAAAGAAGGAAACGTGGTGAATAGTGGCGCTCAGTATGCCTACGTTATCGACTGGAATCAGCGGGATGCTCCACAAGCACTGGCCAAGCTTTGGGCAAAAGGGTATAATGTCCGTGCAGCAGCTGAGCCATTCGGCAAGGACGATCGAACATTTCCTGCAGGCAGTCTGATCATTTTAAATGGTAGAAATAGAGAGAAGAGTACAGCCATCGAGAAAGACCTCATGGATATTGCTAAGGAGAGCAGGGTAGAAATTGTGGGCTACAATAGTGGGCGGATGCAAGTGGGATATGACCTGGCGAACACACGAAACCGACCTGTTAAGCAGCCCAAGGTTGCTTTGATGGTGGATCCCCCTTTTAGTAGCTATACCGCAGGGCAGATCTACTTTCTCTTTGATTGGGTAACCGAACTCCCTATTGAGCGAATTCGAACAACGGCCCTTGAGCAAACCAGTCTGCCAAAGCAGGGATTCCGCTTCGGTGGTGCTGACCTTAAAGATTATGATGTCTTAATTCTACCGGGAGGCGGAAGTTCCTTACCCGGACTTTTTGGAGAAAAAGAGCAAGAAAAACTCAAGGCTTGGATCATGAATGGAGGGACGGTGATCGCAACCGAAAGTGCAGCATCTTTCTTCACTAAGGAAAATTCCAAGTTAACACAAGTGGCTATGAAGAAAACCAAAAAAGATTCTTCTGATGCGCTCAACTACTTGAAATTCACCGACCGGGAAGACTACTTCGGAAAAAAGCGCATCCCCGGATCTGCATTGAATGCCACACTGGATGTAAGTAACCCACTGGCCTTCGGAATGAAGGAAGACCTCTACGCACTCAAGTTTGGCAACAATGGATTAAAGCCATCGGGTGAATTTGAAACCGTAGGTTATTACAACAAGGATGGAAATCTCATGGTTGCGGGCTATGCCTCGCAAGAAAATCAAGAACACTTGAAGGGGCTTGCCTTTGCTGGTGTAAAACGAATGGGGGAAGGAAAGATCGTCTACCTGGTTGACAATACGCAATACCGTATGTTCTGGCTTGGTCCATCGCGAATGATGCAGAATGCTGCGATGATTCTGCCTGGGTTTTAGCTATTTTCTAAATCTCTTTTAAGCGAATCACGAGCTAGCTTCAATAATCTCATACACAATGAAACCCCGAGGATATCGGGGTTTTTTGTTGTCTTTTTCCAAACTTCGACCAACTAGTTGATAAAGCCTAAGAACTCATCCAACGAAGTATTTAGATAGCTATTCAGTGCTTGATTGACTCCCTTTTCGTACTTCGCCGCGTCGCATGCTACCAGCGTGGCATTTTCGGAATAGGCTGTGGAGTACCTTGCTGTAAAACCACCACCTGATGTCGATACACTTGTTGCTTTATACTTTGTATCTTCATCGAGCACTGACTCAATCTCAATTGGTTTTTTCAACTTGCCTTTGAAAAGTGCCTGCCATTTAAGGCTTTCCTTATAAGCAAATGTGACCTCCGTGGCCAAAACAATCGGTTTCTTAAAATCACCCTTCTGAGGGATCGATTCCATTGGCGAAACCCGTAGATCCGCTTTTGCGGTAATTTTAGCCACGCCGCCGACGGGACCTCCTTCGATACTTTGCGATTCGGCAAAAGGAACCGTCAGATTAACGCGTGCAACAATCACACCTCCAAGTTGATTTGACTCCGGCTGCCCGGCAAGATTAAATGTGCCAGCTCCACCATCAAGTTGTGTAAATGCAGAGGGGAGTGTGGTCAAGTACCCAGTGGCATATGCATCTTGCATCGGCTCTCCACCTTTGATTCGACCCCAATCGGCAAAATGACTATTTTGCTGCACCTCATCGACCGTTAATACGGAGAAGCCTGCTGATTCGAGTCTCGCAACAAAGTTCTGATAATATTCATCTGTCATTTTTTGAAGTTGCTCATTGGTGACCCCATCAAGTCCCAATGCCAAACCTGCCACAGCACCTCCAAACGAATTTCCACCCCTAGCCTTTGCATAGGAAACCATAATCGTCTGATAGTTCACTGCGAATTGCTGAATAAATATCTTTTTCTCTGGGTGGCTGAACTTCTTCTGGGTAAAACCCTCGGTCTTATAGTCTACTTTACCAACATCCTGTGAAAAGCCTGGGCTTGATAAAGTGAAGACCGCGATCAAAAAGAGTGCTTTTGTGAAACGGGGCAATCCGAGGAAAGCAAAGTGGGATACTAAAGTCATGGTATTTTTCATTTCTTTGATGATTTTTTGCCAAATGTAGGGTTCGCCCTGACCGAAGTAAATCCTGATTTTTTGGCAATTTTCAATGCGTAGAATTACGTAGGAAGTTGGTAAATCTGCCCATTTAGTACGCTATGTGGGACTACTATTGAAATTTCCAAAAGCAGATTAATCGCTATCTTTCCCATCGCCTAAAAACCTATCCGACATGACGCCAAAAAAGTTTCTGGCTATCTGCCTGACCTTCGTTTCTTGTATTGTTTCGGCCCAAAATATCCGCCACATCAGGAAGCTGGAAGCACAACTTGATACCCTTAATGACTCCGAAAAATGGAGCGTGCTGGCCGAGCTGGCGTCGGAATATGCATCCATTGACAGTGCCAAAGCATGGAATTACTATTCCCAAGCGTTCACTGGTGATACAGCCAATCCTGAAAAGGAGTTCGAACGACTGCTCACACTAGGGTTCTTGCAGGAAGGGCTTCAGCAGCCAGACTCTGCTAAAGCCTATCACTTATTGGCCATAGCTGTAGCGGAACGCCTTAATAACACCAATCAAATAACAGAAGGCCTTCAAAATCTCGCACGTATAAATATGCTGCAAGGAAGCACTCGAGAATCGATACAACAGTCCAAAGAGGCCATTCGCATTGCTTCGGAAAATCGCGATTCCATCGCGCTAGTCGGTCTTTACACGAATGTTGCGTATGCGTACCACACACTGACGAACTACGACTCCGCCCTTGTCTTTTACTTGCAGGGTGCTAACCTCTGTGAGCTCCATCCCGTCTACGAGTGCGCTAAGCTTTACAACAACATGGGCATCACCTACCAAAGCGAAGGTGAATTTGACAAAGCTGAGATCTACAACTACAAAGCACTTTACATCAGAGGCGAAGCACGGGATTCACTTGGTGTTGCCGCCAGCTACAGCAACATTGCGGGCACTCATTGGTTCCGCCAACAAATAGACAGTGCCACATATTACACGCAGAAAGCGTACGCAATCCATGAAGCCGGAAACGACATTCGGGGTATGTCATTGTGCCTTGCGAATCTGGGGGCGGTGTACAACTATCAAGGAAAGTATCACCAATCTATAGAAGCCATCTCCAAATCCATTGCGCTTCACAAACAAACCGTAGACAAAGAAAAACTAGCTATTGCCTACTTCAACATGGCTGAACCCCAACTGGCGCTTAAGCGCTATCCAAACACCTTCAGCTATCTGGACACGGCTATGGAGATGGCCAATGAAATTGGTTCAAAGCTGATTTTACGTGAATCTCATAATCTAAAATCGAAGGCGTACGAAGAGCTTGGAGAAATCCGTGAGGCATGGAAAATGAAGGAGCTCTATCACAGTTACAAAGATTCCATCGTACTCGATGCAAACGACAAGCAGGTAGCAGAACTTGAGGCCCGATTTGAGACAGAAGCAAAGGAGCGAAAAATAAATGAACAGGAGTTGCTTTTGGCTCAACAAGACTTGACGATTAATCGGAACGGCTGGATCATCGCCTTTGCTGTTGGTTCCTCCATATTCATTTTCATCATGGCTTTTCTTCAGCGAAACCAGCTTAAACTTAAATCCAAGGAACGTATTGCAGAGGAAAGAAAAAGAGCTGTAGAACAACAGCTTGACGCCGTGGTGTCCAGCGTGGATCATGAGCGAAGAAGATTTTCAGAGGATCTTCATGATGGCTTTGGGCAATACATCTCGCTGATCACGCAAAAAATGCATCAGCTTCACGACCTAAAATCGGTGCAGGAAAAGGAGGAAATATATCACGAGTCAGAAAAAATCCTCAAAGAGATGGGTGGTGAACTCAAAAATATCTGTTTCAATCTCATGCCTAAGACACTGATCAATCAAGGGATTGATGCAGCACTCAACGAGCACCTCTTTCGGATCAACAATGCCGGAAAAGTAGCTACCGAATACATCTCTCATGGATTAGCAAAAGTTCGGCTCAAAGAACTCCTGGAAATCAATCTGTATCGAATCTGCCAAGAATGGACCAACAACATCATGAAGCACTCCAATGCAAAAAAACTTAGTGTTCAACTTATTAAGCATGATGATCACGTGAACCTAACAATTGAAGACGATGGCGATGGATTCGATTTGAACGATTTCAAAAGCTCAGAACAAGGAAATGGATGGAAAAACATTGTATCCAGGATCAACCTGGTAAAAGGTGAACTTGATATTGATTCAAGAGCCGGCATCAAAGGGACTACACTGCTTCTGAACGTAGCTATTATAGAAAAAGAGCAACCCCAACTAATGGAATCTACCGAGTCCTAATTGCGGAATTTAACGGATGGATTTATGACCATGGATTTACGTCTTTTACCGAATGAAACTCTTTATGAATAAAGAACCTCAACCCAGCCCCCTTCGAATTTTACTAGTGGACGATCATGCTATCATCACCGATGGTTTGAAATCTCTGCTTGATGCTGAGGAGAGCTATCAGGTGGCAGGTACTGTTGGTTCAGCCGAAGACGCTATTCACTTTTTGAAAAATGAAAGCGTGGACTTTCTTATATCAGACTATTCGCTACCAGGAATGGACGGTCTTGGACTTGTCAAATACATAAAACGAGCCCATCCTTTAGTCAAAGTAATTGTCCTTAGCATGCATCGGGAAAGTCATTTGGTAAAAGAGATACTGAAGGAAGGTGTCAGTGGCTACGTGCTGAAAGACGATCCATCCCAAGAACTACTTAATGCGCTTCAGAACGCTAAACAGGACAAAATCTATCTTAGTGATGATATCAATAAAATGCTAATAGAGGCGCTGAATTTCCAGCAAGGTCAAAAGCTGTTTTCTGAGCGAGAGCGAGAGATTTTGAAGTTGATTGCGCAGGAGCACTCCAGCAAACAGATTGCAGACATCTTGTTTATCAGTGAGCGCACGGTTGAATCTCACAAACGTAACATGATGAAAAAGGCCGATACCAACACTTCCATCGGCCTTGTCAACTTTGGGTACAAAAACAACTTGATTGACAATAGCTAGTTCCTCAAGTGGGTGAGATGTGAAACTAGCTGGCTACTTCAAGTCTGTGTACACTTCCGTAGCATCTTAGATACTGTAGGATTTTATTGGATAATTTAACGGCGGCATAATTGTGAAGAAGCATGAAAGAAATTGACATCGTTTCCAATTCCGAAGTTTTAGCCGCAGTGCCAACGTTAATGATACATTCGGATGGAGCGGTACTGCCGCAATACACAAAAAACTACTTTGAAAGGATTGCAACCTCTGATAAGAGATTGCACTGGATGGAAACAGAATTAGAATCTCCCTACCATCAGTTCAGCTACTATGATCAGGAGGCTGAAGTGTCAGCGTCCATATCCGAAGCAAGCAAATGGTTTACTGCCAAATTGTAAACTGCTACTTGACCGTGCATACCCTCAATACTAATTAGTATGCTGGGTATGCAAGGTCATTTTCTTTCTTATACAAATTTCAATCCGTCCAATCTGAGAAGTTTTTAAGGAAGGTCCCGTCATTCACTTTCTTAGCAACTGATTTCGTGGTCGGACAAATGCGTATTTTCTTTGCGCGTCTATGACCAAAGATTTACGAATCGTCTTCTTAGGCACTCCGGATTTTGCTTCAACAACACTTCAAAAACTTGTTGAAAACGACGTCAATGTTGTGGCAGTCATTACCGCACCTGACAAGCCAAAAGGACGAGGAAAAAAGGTAGCTACTTCAGCGGTGAAGGACTGCGCACTTTTGCATGGACTTCCTGTATTGCAACCGACGAATTTAAAATCACCTACATTTTTAGAGGAGTTGGCCTCGTACAAGGCTGATCTGCAAATTGTGGTGGCCTTCCGAATGCTGCCGATAGCCGTCTGGGATATGCCTCCCATGGGCACTTTCAATCTGCATGCCTCTCTCCTACCTCAGTATCGAGGCGCTGCACCCATCAATTGGGCAATTATGAATGGGGAAAAAGAAACGGGCGTAACTACGTTCTTTCTTCAACATGAAATTGATACTGGCGCTATTGTCTATCAGGAAAGCGAACCCATTCTACCATCCGACGATGTGGGTTCACTTTACGAACGACTCATGCATAAAGGTGCCACCTTGGTGCTAAAAACAGTGCAGGCTATCGAGCAAGGAAAATTTCCGCAGCTGGCACAAGATGAAACCCAAGAGCTAAAGAAAGCTCCAAAAATCTTTAAGGAGGATTGTAAGATCAATTGGGAACGACCTGCAGAAGAAGTTCGGAATTTTATTCGTGGCCTATCTCCATATCCCGCGGCCTGGACCGTGCTTGAAGGAAAGACATTGAAGATTTTTAAGGTAGAAGTAACCGAATCACTAGGATCAAGACCTGGTCACTTCTCGGTGCAAAATAAGAACGAACTCTTTGTGGACTGCGAAGACCATCAGCTCAGGATCCATGAGCTACAACTTGAAGGAAAAAGAAGAATGACGGCGGAGGAATTTCTTCGGGGATATTCTCTTTCTTCCTGATCAACTATTTTGCAAAAACATTCCAATTCGTATATATGATAATATCAATGATAGCCGCTATGGGGAGCAATAGAGTCATTGGCAAAGACAA
This sequence comes from uncultured Roseivirgaceae bacterium, assembly GCA_964593185.1. Lineage (GTDB taxonomy): Bacteria > Bacteroidota > Bacteroidia > Cytophagales > Cyclobacteriaceae > Ekhidna. The sequence continues at coordinate 10,937 of CAZQJU010000032.1, read as the reverse complement.
TGACCTTCCTTGGCATCTTCCAGATGATTTTAAGTACTTTCAGCAAAAAACCAACGGTCATTTCATCATCATGGGGCGCAAAAACTGGGAATCACTCCCGCATAAGTTTCAGCCGCTCCCCAACAGAACCAATTTGGTGTTAACGCGCCAAAAAGACTACCAGGCCAAGGGAGCCACAATCATTAGGTCCTTGCAGGAAGGACAAGAAATTGCTGCTCAAAACAGTGAAAATGAACTTTTCATTATTGGCGGTGGAGAAGTCTATCGGATGGGACTGGAAATCGCTGATCGAATCTACTTGACCGAGATTGCCGGCGATTTTGAAGGGCAGGTAACATTCCCTGAATTGAGTGGTAACCAATGGAAAGAGATCGACCGTGAACACCACGCCACTGATGAACGTCATCAGTATGCTTTTGATTTTGTAATTTATGCCAAAAAATAATCGACATGGATATAACATCTAAAAAGCGTACGCTCGGAATCTTACACATTGTGTACGGTACATTCAATGCCCTGATTTTTATTTTTCTGGGTGTGTTAATTTCCACCTTTGCTCCGTTTATCATGGAAATCATTGCGGAGGAAGAAGGAGCTGAGGGCGCGATGGTTTTTGAGTTGGTAGCCAATATTATTCGGGTTGTTTTCACATTCATCTTCATCCTTTCTGCTTTGCCTTCGATCATTGGTGGAATTGGATTGCTTCAAGGAAAAAGTTGGGGGCTCACGGTGACCCTTATCGCAGGATGTGTTTCCATATTTAGTTTCCCGTTTGGCACAGCCCTAGGCGTCTATTCGATCTACGTATATGTAGACAATAACAAGCAAAAGCACCATGACGAAGATAAAGGATAGCGTAGTTTGGCTAACCGGAGCAAGTTCCGGGATCGGAGAACAGCTGGCCTATCAATTGGCAAAAAAGGGAGCTAAGCTTATCCTTTCGGCCAGAAGAAAAGAAGAGCTTGAACGCGTTAAAAACAACTGCGAGTCCAGCACGATTGAGACACTGCCGATTGACCTTTCGGATAGCTTTGCTCTGGTCCAAAAAGCAAAAGAAGCAGAAACCATTTTTGGTCCGGTTGACATTCTCATCAACAATGGAGGACTTAGCCAACGTGATACCATTTTAAATACTAGTCTAGAAGTAGACCGAAAGCTCATGGAAGTCAACTATTTTGGCTCCATTACCCTTTCGAAGACGCTTCTTCCAAAGATGGTAGAAAGAAAAAAAGGACACCATGTGGTTATTACTTCGACGGTGGGCATCATCAACACTCCTTTTCGCTCAGGATACGGCGCTTCCAAGCATGCACTGCACGGATTTTACGATGTATTGCGAGCGGAACACCACGATGACAATATCAAAGTGAGCATTATTCTACCTGGTTACATAAAAACAGAGATTTCACTCAATGCACTTACGGGTGATGGCTCGCCGCAACAAACAATGGACAAGGCCCAGGCAAATGGCATGTCCGCCGAAAAATGTGCACGATTGATCGTAAAGGCGATCGAGAAAAACAAAAATGAAGTTTATATAGGAGGACTTAAAGAGAAGACCGGCATCTATCTGAAACGATTTTGGCCTAAAGCCGCTCGCAAAGTCATTAGGAAATTACGCGTTACCTAGTATTTTGAAAATACTCCTCTCCATAGCATCCCTTGTACTCCTTAACCAAGTTATCGCGCAAGACAGGATGCTGAGAAGAAGTTCATTCCATCAGACCGAGCTAAGTAATCGATGGATTATTGTCAAGTATTCGCCAGAGGCTGAGCGTCATGCAAAAGCTCGTCCGATACATGAGAAGAAAACATCTAAGCAGCCTTCCATTCTGGATGGAATGGTTAGAATTGAGATCAGTAGCGAGGAAGATCCCATCGCAGTCTGCAATGAATTTCTGAAAGATCCCAATGTGATCTATGCAGAGCCAGTTGTCAAGAATCACCTACTTGAAGTACCCTCGGACCCTTCCACCGGAGATCAGTATTACCTAGCGTTAATCAAGGCATACGACGCTTGGGAGCTCACCAAAGGAGATGACGACATTGCCATTGCAATCATAGATTCAGGTATTGATCTGTTGCATGAGGATTTAGCCGGAAAGTTGTGGGTCAACGAGCTGGACCCAGTCGATGGAATCGACAACGATGGGAATGGCTACATCGACGACTACTCTGGGTATGATTTTGCGGATAGTGACAATGATCCAACTGCTGAATTTGATTCGCATGGCACGCAGGTCGCAGGCATTGCCGGGGCCTCGACAAACAATGCGGTCGGAATGGCTGGCGTAGGCTACAACACTAAGATCGCCGCGCTAAAGGGGTTCAGATCGCAAGATGGAACCGCCTTTGGATTGTTTAACGCCATTCTTTACGCAGCTGACAACGGCATAGAAGTACTAAACCTGTCATGGGGTAGCATTCGCGAACCCCTTCAGTCCGAGCAGGACATCATCGACTTTGCAGTACTGGAAAAAGATGTTGTCGTAGTAGCGGCTGCAGGAAACGATGGGGCCAAATCGACTGCGGAGGAGAAATTTTACCCAGCTAGCTACAATCATGTGTTGTCTGTGGCGGGGTCAACATCTGCAGATTTGAAGTGGTCGGGCTCCTCTTACAACTATGCTGTAGACTTGGTGGCACCGGCTTTGGGAATATTTACCACCTCCAACGGAAGCCAATACAGCACTTCAGGGGCCGGTACCTCTTTTGCGGCACCTATGGTTGCAGCTACGGCAGCTCTGGTAAAGGATCACTACCCTACCCTGTCTGCCATTCAAATAATGGAGCGAATACGTGTCACAACAGATGATATCTACAGTCTTGGATCCAATAGTGACTTTGACGGGAAGCTCGGAAGTGGCAGACTCAACATGTATCGGGCTTTGGCCGAGAGCAGCTTAAAGTCTCTGCGTGCAAATGATATTACCGTATCCAAAGTAAATGGCGATCCGATTTTTTATGGAGACACTGTCAATATCACACTAAACTTGACAAATCACCTCAACCCGCTTAACGATCTAGCGCTGTACGTTTCGGCACCAGAAGGTGAGTTGAAAGGTAGCACGCAATCCTTTTTCCCAGGGGTATTTGCTTCGGCGGAACAAAAACCACTATCCTTCGATCTTGTCCTATCAGAGTCCTTGCCACCCCAAACGCAAGTAGATGTACGAATGGATTATCAGGATGGCAGCTACACAGACTTTCAGTTTATTGAAATTGAAACAGCACCTGATTTTGCCAATTTCGGGAACTCAGGTATCCATTTATCCATCGCAGGAGACGGAGGCTTGGGAGTGCTTGACGATGCGCTTGAATTGGGAGACGGCCTCATCTATGAAAAGGATACACTTCTGCGAAACGTTGGAATTTTGCTAGCCGGTAGTGACGAAATGGTTGCTGACAATGTCATTTCAAATTTTGAGACAAAGACCCGAGAGGATGATTTTCAAACGGAGACCTACTTCAAAATTCAACATCATCCGTTTGCAGACCGGCATGCCACCTCGACCTTCAATGACGAAATCAATGGTATTCAGGTGACGCAATCCAACCTCACTTCTGATACAGGTGCTTTCTTAATCAACCGGTATAGATTAGTCAATACCAGTAACGATACGTTGCAACAACTTGCCTTTGGCCTCTTTGCAGACTGGGATCTGACCATACCCACGGAAAATGTAGCACGCTTTGATTCCATCAATCAAAACCTTTATGTACGGAATATAGATTCTTCCTTGTACGCCGGCACAATGATCATCGCTAGCGGAGTTCCACTTTACACTACCTTGGATCTGGGAGACTACCATGGAAACGCTAGAGATGTTGATGATACCTTTCCAGACTCAGCTAAATATCGGCATCTGGTAACCGAAAGGCAGGTAATTGCAGGTCAAGAAGGAGCTGGAAACGATGTGGCTGGCTTACATGGAATCTCCATCGAACAACTGAATCCGAATGATTTTGCGTACGTAAACGTCCTTTTTGCCGTAGGAAAGTCATCAGCTGAACTCACGAGCAACTTCCAGGAAGCGCAAGCGTACCTATCTGGATTTTTACAGCAACCAACTCTCCTGGAGACAATCTTCACTTGCGCGGGCGGGTCAGCGACGCTTGATCCTGAAAGTGGCGACATGTTCATCTTTTATCAAGATGCTTTGGGAAATCTACCGCTTGATACGGGCACTACTTTTACGCCCACAGTCACGTCCGATACCTCATTTTATGTAAGAAACGTAGATCTAGACTTCCCCTCAGAAATTTCCGAGCTGCGTCTTCGCCTATCAGAAGATTTTTCCGACTTTCATAGCAGCGTTGACACCTTATACCTGGATGATCCGGCTGTGAATGTAGTGCAGTTTTTTGATCAGAGTATTGACCCGGTTTCGTGGTCATGGGACTTTGGTCAAGGAACGCAATCAACGTTGCAAAACCCGAGCATTAACTTCAATGAGCCGGGCATATACCAAGTAAGCCTGACCGTCGAGAATAGCTCCGGATGTACAGATACACACATGCGTGACCTTATCGTAGTTAACCGGCCTGGGGAGTTGTCGTTCGATCCGATCACACTCTGTCCCGATGAAATCCAACAACTTACCCACAGCAGTGCCACCTCGCTTTTCCTTTACGCTACTGCGTCTCAACAACAACCTTCTGCTTCAGGAACTTCGGTCCCCATTGGCCCATTTCGACAAGACACCTCCATTTATATCGCTGGCCGGGTGGCCGGCTTTCTAACGCCGCGAACATTGATAAATGTAGCTGTTGAAGAAATCGAGGGAGCTATTTTTGTTTTTCCCGATACTACATTGACAGAATTCCTTCTTCGAGCCGTAGCTGAAGTCGAGGAAACTTCGACTGTTGAGTGGACCCTTAATGGGATGCCTGCCGGTAGTGATAGAGCTATTTCCGCAGATGCTCTTGCTGGGGAGTACACCTTTGGACTGCAAGTCATTTCTTCGAGCGGATGTATATTGAATGCGCAAGAAATATTTGAGGTGAGCTCCTCCCCCACACCCGAAGTTGCCGATTATGTAGGATGCGCCGGCACGAGTGTAACCCTAACGCCTTCGAACGGGGAGTATTTCGGATTTTACGCGGACGTAGCTCTAGACACTTTGATTTCCAAAGGATCCAGCTTAATGGTCACAGAAGAAGATCAGGTCTACGTAGTGAATTTAGACGATGGGCTCCCTGGTCAAAGCGTTCAAAGTAATATCTCATTTGAGGTTTTTGAGCCTTCTATTGCTTATTCTGTTACTCGAGTGGGAGAACGAAACAAGGTAGAATTGTCTGTAGAAAGCGAGGTTACCATTGAATCTTTCCAATGGTACGTTGATGGAGAGAAATCAGAGATTAGTCCGATGCCAAACTACTTCTTTGAGGACCAACCGGTAACCATTGTACTTGAAGCTATGAGCGAGACCGGCTGTACCAATAGTGACACCTTGCTACTGGACTTTACACCGCCGGTTATTCCACTTGGAATACCTAGCGACATTTTTGCAAGAATCTCTCCAAATCCATCGAAAGGTGTGATCTCATTGCACAACATCATGTTCGAAAATAGACTCGTGATCAGGAGTATTTCTGGCAAAATGCTACTCGAACTTGATTCCGTTCCCCAGATCCTCGATCTAACTGACTACGATGCAGGAGTATACATCCTCGAACTACACTCAGATTTGGGCGTTCAAAAACTGAAAATACTGTTGGAATAGCTAGTTGATCATTTCCTGTACAAAAGACTTATCGTAAGTCATTTTTCCTCCCCATTGGTTCATTTGACCAAGAATCCATTGACTTCTACGTTTGATGTAAGCTCCATCCATCACATTGGCATACCGTTTTGGACTAGGTAGTAAGGCTGCAAGGGTCGCTGCCTGACTTGAGGTCAGATCAACAGCAGATTTCTTAAAGTAATGGCTTGAGGCAGCTTCTACGCCAAAAATTCCATCGCCCATCTCAGCCACATTCAGATAGACTTCCATGATCCGTTCCTTACTCCAAACCATTTCAACAAGCAAGGCAAAGTATAGCTCTGCTCCTTTCCTTAGCCAATCTCTATTGGGCCAGAGAAACACGTTTTTTACCACCTGCTGGGTGATGGTACTGGCGCCTCTGACTTTCCCTCCAGACTTATTGGATTCCATTGCATCTTGGATGGATTGAAAGTCCAATCCATTATGAAGCAGAAACTGCTGATCTTCTGCACACATGACGGCGAGCTGTATACTTCCATTGATTTCGTCAAGATCTACCCATTTGTATCGCACCTCTTTTTCCTTCCCTTCAATCACCATGAGCTTGGTTGTAGGTACTGGAAAATACGCGTACAGCACCACCCACAAAAGCATCAAAATGTTGAACGTTAGAATC